>DIXE01000044.1 GCA_002428635.1 Bacteroidales bacterium UBA6088 | reverse complement strand
GTAAGAAGAGGCTAAATAGTCTCTTCTTTTTATACACAAGGCGGGGCTCAACGAACGGTTACATTATAGTTTTTTGAAAAATTTGCACAACGCTTATAATCTGCATTTTATAAAATTAGCTGACATGTCCGAAGCCGGTTGTTTGACTTTTTACGAAAAATGCCGGTATTTTGGCCTGATATTTTACGAAAATTGCCTAATTTTATACCTAACTTTTTACGAAAAACATCACAATTTTGGCCTGACTTTTTACAAAAATACTATCTTTGTATAAGAATTTCAGAATTGTACTATGAGAAAAACATATCTGAACAGGTCAATAGATGCACATCTTCTTGAATGGAAGAGTAGTATTAACCGCAAACCACTGTTATTGCGGGGGGCGAGGCAAGTGGGGAAATCTTCTGCAATAAATAATTTTGCCAAAACATTCGATTATTTTATCGAAGTGAACTTTGAAAAGCAACCCAGTATTAAACAAATATTTGAGTCAGATCTTACTCCAAAAGAGATAGCTGCAAGGTTGTCAACCTTTTATGGTATTCCTGTCACGCCGGGTAAGACACTTTTATTCTTTGATGAGGTACAATCTTGTCCGAATGCCATTCACAGTTTATGGTTTTTCTATGAAGACTATCCTGAATTACATGTGGTTGCCGCAGGTTCTTTGCTTGAGTTCACACTTAAAAAAATGGCATCATTCGGAGTAGGCCGCATAAGATCTATGTATATGTATCCCATGTCTTTTGATGAATTTCTGAACGCAACTGGAAATGGGACATGGATTGAAGCAAAACAAAAAGCATCTCCTCAGAACCCCTTATTCGAGGCTCTTCATAAAAAACTGGTTGAAAGTTTTCGTACTTACCTTATGGTAGGAGGAATGCCGGAAGCAGTCAGTATGTGGGTTGAAACGGGGGATTATCTTAATTGCCAGCAAATTCATAATGATATAATCCAAACCTATGAGGACGACTTTTCAAAATATGCAGGCAGGATCGAACCGTTATTACTACGTCAGGTATTACACAGCGTTGCCCGTCAAGTCGGTTCCAAGTTTGTTTACAGAAATGTTCAGGGTGATTACCGGACAGAAAAGGTTAGGGAGGCTCTGGAACTTTTATCAAATGCCGGACTTGTCAAACCTGTCATTCACACAGCAGCCAACGGTATACCTTTAGGAAGCGAAATTAATGAAAAGTTTGTCAAGTATTTGTTTGCGGATAACGGACTTTTACTTAGTCTGCTTAGTATGGAAAGTGCAGGATCTGCAGAGATGTCTCAGCTTATATTGATAGGGACAGCTTCTGATTTGGTAAATAAAGGAAATATTACGGAAATGGTAGCAGGACTTGAGCTTCTCAAATACAGCAATCCATTTCAGAGACATGATCTGTACTATTGGCAGAACCTGAAAAGAGGCAGTCAGGCAGAGGTGGATTATGTCATAGCTTACAATATGCAGATTGTACCTGTTGAAATTAAATCCGGGACTTCCGGCTCCATGAAGAGCTTATTCAGAATGATAGAGAAAAAGAATCTTTCTTATGGAATCAGAAGTTCTCTCGAAAATTTTGGTATAGTTGAAAACATCCGGATTAATCCGGTTTATGCATTGTCGAATTTATTTTTAAAAAAAGCTGAATGAAAAAATCTCTTTTACTGATAATAGTTACACTGATGCTTCCTTGCCTGACCGGGGCGCAGAGCATCAAAACAGGCCTGGAGGTACTCAAAGAGAGCAGATTTGAGATCCTCAAAGGTAAAAAGGTGGGGTTGATAACCAACCCTACCGGCGTTGACAACAATATGAAATCCACCATAGATATCCTCTTTGAAGCTCCGGAGGTTAACCTGGTGGCTCTCTTTGGTCCTGAGCACGGAGTGAGGGGGGATGCACATGCGGGAGATGCGGTTGAAAATGTTAAAGATCCAAAGACCGGGCTCCCGGTTTACTCTCTGTACGGCAAAACCAGGAAGGCCACTCCGGAGATGCTCAAGGGGATAAATGTGCTGGTGTATGACATTCAGGATATCGGATGCAGATCCTTCACCTATATCAGCTCTATGGGTCTGGCAATGGAGGCTGCTGCAGAGAACGGGATTGAAATGGTAATACTGGACAGGCCTAATCCTCTGGGAGGTCTCAAAGTTGAGGGGAACCTTACCGAAGAGGGATTCATCTCATTTGTAAGCCAGTTCAAGATCCCCTATATCTACGGTCTCACTTGCGGGGAGTTGGCTGTTATGTTGAACGAAGAGGGGATGACTGCTCAAAAATGCAAACTTACCGTAGTTCCAATGAAAGGGTGGAAGAGATGTATGACCTACGAGAAGACAGGTCTTCAGTGGGTTCCTTCCTCCCCCCATATTCCACAGCCACAAACGGTGATCTACTATCCGGCGACCGGGATACTGGGAGAGCTCTATTATATCTCCATCGGGGTGGGATACACAATTCCTTTCCAGATGTTTGCCTCAGAATGGATAGATGCACAGGAGCTTGCGCAGAGACTCAATAGCTATAATCTTCCCGGAATAGCGTTCAGACCTCTGTATGTAAAACCCTTCTACTCCACAGGGGCCGGTTTGGATTACCAGGGAGTTCAGATCCACATACTCGATTATGACAAGGCAGCCCTGACTGATATCCAGTTCTATGTTATGCAGGCCCTTGCAGAGCTTTGCCCGGACAAAGCAGTGTTTAAAAATGCCGATCCGGGCAGGTTCAGAATGTTTGACCAGGTTACAGGGAGCGACCAGATCCGCCTCAGGTTCTTGGAGAGACACAGGTTTGAGGACATAAAGGAGTACTGGTATAAGGATGTGCAGAAGTTCAGGGAGGTGTCGGAGAGGTATTATTTGTATTAAATTGAACAATTTTAGGCCGGGTCACACATAACAGCAAATTTTGTATAGTGCACACAATGAGCGCTATAAGCAAAATTCAAAAAACTATAGTTTTTGAGAAACCTTTTAATCAGCTCTACAGCAGATAATTGTAAAACTTGCTGACATGTGGCATTTTCGACAAAAGCCAAACCATTTATATTAGAATCTTTAATTTATGAGTGAATCTTTAATATGTAGCTATCTGCGAAAGCAAAAATGAACGGAAGTTTTCAAAGCTATTCTCAAGGAACACAGCTTTTTTCTCTTTTGCCAGACAGACAGAAAGCCTTTCAGGTATAGCAACTTCCACACCAGTTGCGCTTTTGACTGTTTCGGCAAACTTGGCAGGATGGGCTGTCTCCAGTAATACGGTATT
Organism: Bacteroidales bacterium UBA6088; assembly: GCA_002428635.1. Classification (GTDB taxonomy): domain Bacteria; phylum Bacteroidota; class Bacteroidia; order Bacteroidales; family UBA932; genus Bact-08. The sequence goes on along the minus strand of DIXE01000044.1, from coordinate 25,564 downwards.
ATAAACTCCCGGATATTTTTTAAGGTAATCCTGAATAGCCAGATAACCTACGGCACCGTGAGGGTCAAGCAGATTGCCATGTTTTTCGTAAACCTCCCTTATCGCACTGATTGTCTGAGAGTCACTATATGACTTGCTGAGAACCACCGAGCCTATCAGTTTGTGATCATCTCCAAACAGATCCCTTATCCTTGAGAGGTTGCTGGGATTGCCGACATCCATAGCATTGGAAATTGTCTGAACAGATGGCTTAGGTGTAAACCTGCCGCTTTGCAAATATTCAGGTAATACATCATTGGAATTTACCGCAGCGATAAATTTGTGTACAGGTAATCCCATTTTCATTGCAATAAGCCCACCGGTAAGATTTCCCAGATTTCCGCTAGGAACTGAAAATATCAGTGGAAGATCTCTGTTTTTGAGTCTGGAGTATGCATAGTGGTAATAAAATGATTGAGGTATTAGCCTTGCAATGTTTATTGAATTGGCAGAGGTCAGCCAGGCTCTGCTCCTGAGCTCCGGATCTGCAAATGCTCTCTTGACCAGGTTCTGGCAATCGTCAAAACTACCGTTGACCTCTACAGCGGTGATATTACCTCCCAAGGTGGTAAGCTGCTGCTCCTGAATTTTGCTCACCCGGCCGGAGGGGTATAACAAAACGACCCTGACTCCGGGAACATTATGAAATCCGTTTGCCACAGCACTTCCGGTATCTCCGGAGGTTGCAACCAAGACGGTGATATCGCCATCACTGTTTTTTGGATTCTCCTTCCAGTTTCCGGAGTTAAAATATGAGAGTACACCGGCCATAAACCTTGCGCCGAAATCCTTAAAAGCCAAAGTGGGTCCGTGGAACAACTCCAGAATATAATGCCCCTCTTCCAGTTCCTTGATTTCAGGTTCAAAATTAAAGCAACCGTCAATTATTTTTCGAAGGTCATTATCAGGGATCTCATTTTCTAGCAGGGCAGAAGAGACCTTGAAGGCAATCTCCTTAAAATCATATTTTTGAATATTTGAATAGAAACTCCCTGGGAGGCGGGGAATACTCAATGGCATAAAAAGGCCGCCGTCGTCTGAAATGCCTTTTATTACGCCTTCCCTGAAAGAGACTCTAATATTTCTGTTGCCGGTGCTGTAAAGTATCATATCCTTGTACTCTGATCTGTGATTGGATCTATAATTATATATACAGGACCATCTATTATTTTATATACAAGACCTTTGGTCCTTCTCTGTTGATTTGTGACACAAAAATTTCCCCTGAAAGACCAGTCCGGATAAGAGCCTGATACATTGCCTCTCCAACAATTGAGGCAGTCCCTCCGGATGCAGAAAGTGCAAATATTGCTGGCCCTGAGCCGGATATGCTGCAACCAAGCGCTCCGTTTTCAAGAGCAGCCTTTTTAATCTCTTTGAAACCGGGGATGAGATGTGTCCTTACGGGTTCTGCAACCACATCCTGTAATGACCTTCCTATCAGAGCGTAGTCGCTTTTAAGCAAACCGGCTATAAGACCGGCTGCATTTCCCCACTGGGTTATTGCATTCTTAAGGGGAATCTCGCGTGGTAGAAGAGATCTTGACTCAGAAGTGGAAATTTCGATATCGGGATGTAAAACAGTGCAGTAAATATTTTCGGGTACATCTATCTCCACCACATCCGGAGGGTTGTATCCCCTTATAAGTGTAAACCCTCCGTACAGAGCCGGTGCCACATTATCTGCGTGAACAGATCCGCTTGCGATCTTTTCACCTTCTATCGCATACAAAAGCAGCTCCTCACGGCTTAGGTTCAATTCAAGCAGCCGGTCTAAGGCAAATGCTGCTGCTACGGCACTTGCAGCACTTGAACCAAGTCCGCTGCCGAAGGGCATCTTCTTGTGTATCTCAACTTCTAAGCCGGTCTTTAATCCAAGTTTTTCAATCATAGAGATCAATGGTTTGCCTGCAGTGTTTTTAAGCGGATCCTTCGGCAGCCTCCCATCATCTCCTGTTATCTTAACAATTCTAACTCCGGGTTCAGGAGAAATTCTAATAACAACTTCATCTCCCGGGCGGTTTATTGAGAAACCCATTATATCGAATCCGCAGGCAATATTAGAAACAGTGGCCGATGCAAAAACTATTATCTCCCTATTCATCTGATGCGGTTTACAAATATCCCAGACTCTGTATGAGCTCTGCGTTTAATATTGTTCCCCCTGCAGCTCCCCTGACTGTGTTGTGGGAAATAATCACAAACTTGAAGTCAAAAAGCTGGCACTCCCTTAGCCTGCCTATGCTCACTGCCATTCCTTTGTCAAGGTTCCGGTGGATCTTTGGCTGCGGGTAGTTTGATTGTTCAAAGTATCTCAAAGGTCTTTCGGGGGCTGAGGGGAGTTCCAGCTCCTGAGGAAGAGATGAGTAGTTATTCCATAGATCGATGATCTCTTCCTTTGATGCCTTTTTCTTTAACTTAACCTGAACGGTTTCGAGGTGGCCGTCAATAACAGCAACCCTATTGCACTGGGCGCTTATTTTAAAATCTGCCGGTTTAAAGCATCCGTTCTCAACAGAACCCAAAATTTTTAAAGGTTCACTTTCAAGTTTCTCCTCTTCGCCTGAGATATAAGGTATTACATTGTCGATTATATCAAGTGAGGAGACCCCGGGATAGCCTGCTCCGGAGAGTGCCTGCATAGTTACTACATTTACCGACTCAATACCGTATTTGTCGTGTAAGGGTTTCAGAGCCATTACCAGTCCGATTGTCGAGCAATTGGGATTTGTTACTATTGCTCCGGTACTTATACGTTCCTTTAATATCTCAAGATGCCCGGGATTAACTTCCGGAATTACAAGCGGAACACTTTTGCCGAATCTGTGGTTGCGTGAATTTGAGATTACTATGTGTCCTTTGGATGCGAGTTCTTCCTCAATCTCCCCGGCCACAGATGCATCCATACAAGAGAGTATGATTCTGCTTTCGAAATCCAAACCGGAACAGTTCTTTACAGTTAAAGAACCTGCAGCTTCTGGCAGCGGGGAGGGTAATATCCAGTTTACAGCATCACTGTATTTCTTTCCGGCTGATCTTTCAGACGCTCCTACCTCTTTCAACTCAAACCAGGGATGCTCGTTGAGCAGTTCTATCATCTTTTGTCCTACACTCCCTGTTGCCCCCAATACGGCAACACCTGTTTTTCTGTTTTCCATTTATTTCAATTATATTTTTCAATGTGCAACTCTGATAATATCCGCAAACACTGCGGAGGCTGTGACTTCTGCTCCGGCTCCGGGCCCCCTGATCACAAGAGGGGTGGAGTTGTAATAGCGGGAGTGGATAGCAACTATATTATCGCTTTGGCAAATATGGTAAAAAGGATGCTCTCTTCCAACCATCTGTAACAATGCAGAGGCTTTGCCGTTTTCGTACGATGCGATAAATCTTAATGCTTTACCCTCTTTATCAGCCTTTTCTTTCAACTCTTTAAACCAATTTTCATTTTTTGCCAGGTTCTCATAAAACTCTTCTACAGAACTGCTCTGTTCGAAAGAACCGGGTAATGGACTGAAAATTCCAACCTGAGAAGCGTCCAGCTGATAACCACATTCCCTCACAAGAATTGTAAGCTTTCTTACAACATCAGTGCCACTTAGATCTTCTCCGGGGTCAGGCTCTGTGTACCCCAATTCTGCCGCCTCCCTTACTACCTCTGCAAATTTACGGGTAGAGTCATAAGTGTTAAAAATAAAACTGAGTGATCCTGAGAGAATGCCCTCAATTTTAGTAATAGTATCACCGCTCAAAACCAGCTCTCTGATGGTTTTTAAAACCGGAAGCCCTGCACAGACATTTGCCTCGTAAAAGAAGCCGGCTTTGTTTGTTCTTGCAACTGAACGAAGTTCTGCATAATCTTTATAGCTGCCTGAATTTGCCCTCTTGTTGGGAGTTACAACTGAGACTCCGGCAGATAGCAACTCCTTGTATTTTGCAGGAAATTCTTCTGATGCAGTACAATCCACAAAAACTGAATTTTCTGCTTTTAATTCAATTATTTTACGGATAAAAAGATCTTTATCAGACTTTTCCCCCTTCTCTTCCAAAGTGTTATTCCATTTTTGCAGATTGACAGGATGAGCTTCGATTAGCATTTTGTTGCTGTTACAAAGCCCCTTTACATTGAGTTTAATACTCTCCTTCTCCCTGAGATAGCTTCTCTGGCATTCAATCTGCGAGAGCAGTGCTTTACCGATAAGGCCGGTTCCGGCAATGAAAATATTTACATTTTTGCTGCCGTTGTTAAAAAATGATTCGTGAACGGAGTTAAGTGCCCTTGTCAGGTCTTTTGCAGGGATCACAGCAGAAATATTGAGTTCGGACGAGCCCTTTGCAATGGAAAGAATCTCTATGCCTGTTTTTTCCAAGGACTTTGAGAGTTTTGCAGTACTTGATGCGGCAAATCTGATTCCCGATCCTACAACGCTCACAATAGAAAGGTTCTCTTTGATTGTTATCTCTTCGATAGTACCTGTAACTATCTCATAACGAAACTCTTCACGGATGCATTTCTGTGCTCTCCCAACATAGGATGGAGTCACCGCAACACTTATCGACTGTTCAGATGAGCAGTGGGAGAAGAGGAAAAATTCTATCTTTTCTCTGTAAAGTGCAGAGAAAAATCTTTTTGCAATCTCTGATATCCCTTCTGAACCACTTCCTTTGAGGACGAGAATAGAAATTTCTTCAATCGCAGTTACCCCTTTTACACTTTTTGGGTTAAAGCACTCAGCACTAATCAGGGTCCCTTCAAACGAGGGATCAAGAGTATTCATAATTCTCAGTGGAATCTTTTTTTCAGTAGCCGGATGCATTGTGGGAGGATAGATAACCTTGGCTCCCAGGTGAGAAATCTCGGCTGCCTCTTCGTAACTAAGAGAGGGAACAGGAAAAGCATCCGGGACCCTTTTCGGATCTGCGCTCATCACTCCGCAAACATCTTTCCATATTTCAATTACCTCTGCATTGAGTGCTGCACCCAGAACAGAAGCGGTATAATCTGAGCCTCCCCGTCCAAGGGTAATGATTTCCCCTTTTGCGGTTGAAGCTATAAATCCGGTAGTAATCTGCACCTTGCCTCTCTCTCTTGAAAAGTATTCCGATATGAGGCAGTTGGTTTCGGGGAAGTTTACCTTTCCTGATCCAAAGTTATCATTACAAATAATGATCTCTCTGGTATCCAGTAGTTCTGCCTCCGGTTCCCTCTTTTTTATGGCTTCAAAAATTATCATTGTAGAAAGCCTCTCTCCAAAACTCATAATTGTGTCCAGAGATTTAGGAGTCAATTCTTTGACAAGCGAAACCCCCTGAAGTGTGTCTGAAAGTTCGCGTATTGTGGACATTACTTTTGAGGTAACAGAAGATTGTCTTCTTACCGGAATAAGTTCAACCACCATTTTATAGTGAATATTATTGAACTCTTCTACAATAGCACTATAAGACATATCTCCGTTTGCGGCCATCTTACCCATTTCGATAAGCTTGTCTGTCATACCTTTAAAGGCAGAAAAAACAACTATCAAACCATCTTTTTTGGCTTTGTGTTTAAGAATTATCTCAATGATGTTCTTAACACTCTCCGAATTCCCGGCAGAAGATCCCCCAAACTTTAAAACTCTCATTTTATCTATTTATATTTAAAATTCACACAAAAAAACCGGCCTCATTTCCAGAAGCCGGTTTTGTATTTTTTAATCAATAACAATTACCACCACCTCCTGACCGGTGTAGATGTTGTCATGGTGGACATGGAAATTTTATTAATAATAATCGTTTTGCTGCTTTTCATTACAGTTTGATTTCTTTGCAAATGTAGCGGAATATTTTTTCCCTACAAATATTTTTTTTAAAAAGCCCTTTTTAATCTTGACAAACCCTCCTGAACTACAGAAAGTGGCGCTCCGACATTCATTCTGAAGAAACCTCTGCCTGAGGAGCCAAAACTTATTCCGTCGTTAAGCCCAAGATCACATATTTCTACCAGCCTCTTTTTTACCTCTTCGTGGCTGAATCCGCTCTCTCTGAAATCTAGCCAGAGCAGGAAAGAGCCTTCCGGCTTTACCATTTTGACAGAAGGTATGTTTTTGCTGATGTAATCAAAGGTGAAATCTATGTTTTTTTCAAGGTAAGTCTTGAGCTCCTTCAGCCACTCTGCTCCCATACGGTATGCAGCATCCATAGTAATATGGCTGAAGAGGTTTCCCAGATCAAGGTGCAGGATGGATAACTCTTTGCTGTAGCAACGGAACATATCCGCAGAGGAGATAACTATCACTGAATTCATCATTCCGGCAATATTGAAGGTTTTACTCGGAGCCATTGCTGTTACAGTGACAGACGATATATCTTCTGATATGGAGGCCATTACAGTGTGTTTGTTCCCGAAAAGGGCAAGATCTGCGTGTATTTCGTCGGAAAAGATTACAACTCCGTATTTCAAACACAACTCACCCATTTTCGTAAGCTCCTCACGACTCCAGACTCTTCCAATAGGATTATGGGAGTTGCAGAGTATAAACATCTTAACTCCGCCTCTTAGTTTTTTCTCAAAGTCTTCCCAGTCAACGGAATAAACGCCATTCTCTTCTTTGAGATCGGAGCATATCAGTTCTCTTTTGCAATCTTTTACAGCGGAGTGAAATGGCGGATATACCGGAGTCTGAATGAGTATCTTATCCCCGTGATTTGTAAAGCATCTTATTGACAGGGGAATGGCAGCTACAACTCCGGGGCTGGACGATACCCACTCTTTTTTTACCTTCCAGTTGTATCTCTCGCTCACCCAGTTCATAAATGCCTCTGTGGAGCTATCGGGTTTGAAAGAGTATCCGAACACTCCGTGGTCGCACACCTTTCTTACGGCATTAATTATACAAGGAGGGGACTTAAAATCCATATCCGCCACCCACATAGGGAGAATATCTTTTTTCCCGAAGATCTCCTTTAGTAAGTCGTACTTAACGGAACAGGTTCCCCGCCTGTCAATGACTTTATCGAAATCGTACATCAGATTAGAAAGTTAACGATACCTTACTGCAGTACCTGCAGCAGTTACCATAAGCATTGAATCTCCAATTGTTTCGTAATCCAGGTCAATTGCAATTATTGCGTTGGCTCCCAGAATAGTTGCCTGTTCTGTCATTTCCCGGATGGCTTCCTCTTTTGCCTGTTTGAGTACTCTTTCGTATGAACCTGACCGGCCACCTACGATATCTCTTATGCCTGCAAGAAAGTCTTTGAATATATTAGCACCAATAATAGTTTCTCCTGAAACGAGGCCGTAATATTGTTCGATCTCTTTGTCCTGAAGGGATGATGTTGTAGTAAGTAACATTTTATAATTTTTTTATTGGAATAGCACTGTACTACTCCTGTGCATAAAGTTTAATAACATTTAAAATAACTTCTGAGGCTTTCTCCATACTCTCAACCGGAATGTATTCGTATCTGCCGTGGAAATTGTGCCCCCCGGCAAAAATATTCGGACAAGGCAGTCCCATGAACGAAAGGCGGGCTCCGTCGGTTCCTCCTCTGATTGGTTTAACATCTGCCTCTACAGAGGCCATCTTCATTGCTTCAATAGCTTTCTGGACAATGTGATAGTGAGGCTCAACCTGTTTTCTCATATTGAAGTACTGATCCTTGAGTTCGAGTTTGAAGGTGCCGTCTCCGTACTTCTTATTCATAAAGGTGATACATTCACTAATGAGGGATTTTTTATCCTCGAACTTTTTGAAGTCGTGGTCTCTTATTATATATTGTATCATTGCCTGCTCAACTGTGCCATCAAAACGGATGATGTGGAAAAAGCCTTCATACCCCTCTGTGAATTCTGGTCTTTGTTCGACAGGCAGCAGCCCGTTGAATTCACTTGCCAGGATGATTGCGTTTACCATCTTGTTCTTTGCATAACCAGGGTGAATGTTTCTGCCTTGAATATAAACCTTAGCTGAGGCAGCGTTGAAATTTTCATATTCAAGCTCCCCTATCTGTCCACCGTCGAGAGTGTAGGCATAATCTGCCCCGAACCTCTTTACATCAAATTTATCCACTCCCCGGCCTATCTCCTCGTCCGGAGTGAAGCCGATTTTGATCTCCCCGTGTGGAAAATCTCTGTTTTTCATTAAATATTCTACGGCAGCCATAATCTCTGCAACTCCTGCCTTATCATCAGCACCAAGCAAAGTGTTCCCGTCAGTGGTAATTATTGTCTGGCCTTTGTATTGAGGAAGTTCCGGAAAATCCTTGACAGACAGAACCATATTCTTCTCCTTGTTTATCACAATATCCCCACCGTCGTAATTTTTGATAATCTGAGGATTGATATTAACTCCGGGACTGTCGGGAGCTGTGTCGACGTGTGCTATGAATCCCAGTCTGGGTGTCTTCTTACCCTGGGGGAGGTTGGATGGTATTGATGCCATAACATAACCGAATTCATCCAGAGAGACGTTCTCAACGCCCATCTCCTTAAGCTCTTTAACCAACAATCCGGACAGATCCAGCTGCTTCTGAGTGCTGGGCTGGGTTTGTGATTCAGGGTCAGAGGCTGTGTCAATTGCGATGTATCTTAAAAATTTATCAAATACAGATTCCATAAGAAATTAATTTATTGTTAAAAAATCATAAGGCTTAAACCCATCACCAGCATACCGGCGATTACTCCCAATATTGCAGGGTGGTGCTCTCCGTATTTTTCTGCAGTAGGCAGAAGTTCGTCGAGGGAGATATAGACCATTATCCCTGCAACGCCTGCAAGTATTATGCCCATAAAGGATTCGTGAAAGAGGAAAGAGAGCAGAAAATATCCAACAACTGCACCCAAAGGCTCTGCAAGTCCCGAGAGTAGAGAGCTCCACATCGCTTTGCCCTTGCTTCTGGTTGCATAGTAAATTGGTACAGCAACCGCAATGCCCTCAGGGATATTGTGTATTGCTATAGCTACCGTAATGCTCAGACCTACATTTTTATCGCTCATTGCACTTACAAATGTGGCTATTCCCTCAGGGAAGTTGTGTATCGCAATAGCCAGGGCAGACATCACTCCAAGTCTCATCAATCCTTTGTCCTGTGAACTCTTTGCATTGCCATTAATTGATAGTTCTCCGACCTCGTGAGGATTCTCCACTGAAGGGACCAGATAGTCGATTATTGCAATCAAAGCGATTCCTCCAAAAAAGGCGATAAGTGCGTACAGAAATCCTGTCTTTTCACCGTAGAGCATTCCCAGATCAGATTTTGCCTGTGAGAACAACTCCACAAGAGAGATAAAGATCATCACCCCGGCCGAAAAGCCCAGTGAAGTTGCCAGTATGCGGGGAGTCATCTTTTTGGTGAAGAGCACTACGACACTCCCTATTGCAGTAGAAAGTCCTGCAATAAGAGTGAGTATGAAAGCATATAAAAAGTTGCCTTCCATTAATATTAATCTTCAGCCACTGCCTTTTTACTGTCCCAGATAAGATAGATTACCAGAAGAGCAAACATTCCCAGTGCAAGCAGTTCTGCAGGTGCAGATTCCATCCATTGAGGACTTGTAAGATTGATACCTCCGAATCTCATAAGTGCGCTGACAACGCCCATAAGTGCACCGCCGGCAATAAATCCTGATGCCAGAAGAGTACCTCTCTCCTTGCGTGCATTATTAAGTTTTTCATCTTTGCTGCGGGTGGAAACATACCATGCGATTGCTCCGCCTACAAGCAGAGGCAGGTTGAGTTCAATAGGAATAAACATTCCGAGAGAGAAAGCCAGGGCAGGAACCTTGAACAAAGTGAGTAAAAGAGCAATAACTGCACCAATTCCGTAGAGCAGCCAGGGAGCTCCGCCTCCGGACATAAGAGGTTCAATTACAGCTGCCATTGCATTTGCCTGTGGGGCTACCAATGCATTTTCACCCACAAATCCGTATGTTTTGTTGAGAATCAGCATAACACCGCCAACTGTTGCTGCCGCAACCAGGGTTCCAAGGAATTTCCAGGACTGCTGCTTGAGAGGCGTTGATCCCAGCCAGTAACCTATTTTCAAATCTGTTATGAAAGCGCCTGAAACTGCAAGTGCAGTACAAACCACCCCGCCTATCACAAGTGCTGCTGTCATTCCTGCAGTACCGCTCAGTCCGCTTGCAACCATAATTACAGAGGCAAGTATAAGAGTCATAAGAGTCATACCACTCACCGGATTTGTACCGACTATAGCAATAGCATTGGCAGCTACAGTTGTAAAGAGGAAGGAAATAATCCCTACGACAACAAGAGCTATTACAGCGTGCAACAAGTTGTCAACAACTCCGAAATAGAAGAAAGCAAAGGTTATGGCCAGTGTGGCAAGTATCCCGATAGCGATAATCTTCATCGGAATATCTCTTTGAGTTCTTTTGACATTCTGCTCCTGTGAAGAACCTCCGCGAAGTTCCTTTGCAGCCAGTCCGAATGCAGATTTTATGATACCTGCTGATTTGACAATTCCTACGACACCGGCAGTTGCTATACCTCCTATACCTATATGTCTTGCGTAAGTTCTGAATATCTCTTCAGGAGACATACTGCCTATGGTAGCTGTAAGTCCGGTGTTCATAAGATCGATTACATCCGCTCCGAACATCACATTCATCAGAGGAATTATTACAAACCAGACCAGAAAAGATCCGCAGCAGATTATAAATGCATATTTGAGACCGATTATATATCCAAGTCCGAGAACAGCGGCACCCACATTGAGCTTAAACACCAGCTTTGCTTTTTCTGCAATTGTCTCTCCAAACGGAAGAACTCTTGAGGTGAAAACTTCTGACCACCAGCCGAATGTTGCAACTATAAAGTCATAAATACCTCCTATCAGACCACTTATAAGCAACAGTTTAGCTCCTTTTCCTCCGGTCTCTCCGCTTACCAGCACCTGAGTTGTGGCTGTTGCCTCAGGAAAAGGATACTTCCCGTGCATCTCGGAAACAAAATATTTTCTGAACGGGATAAGAAAAAGGATCCCCAAAACTCCTCCAAGCAGAGAACTGAAAAATACTTTTAAGAAATCGACAGTGAGTTCGGGATACTTCGCCTGAAGTATGTAAAGTGCAGGCAGAGTAAATATTGCACCAGCAACAATTGCCCCGGAGCTGGCCCCGATAGACTGAATTATCACATTTTCCCCGAGAGCGTTCTTCCTTTTAAGAGCTCCGGAAAGACCAACGGCAATAATGGCAATCGGAATTGCCGCTTCAAAAACCTGTCCGATTTTCAGACCCAGATAAGCTGCTGCTGCCGAGAACAGTATGGTCATCAATATTCCCATCGAAACTGACCAGATTGTAACTTCGGGATAGCTTTTGTCCGCAGACATTAACGGCTTGTACTCTTCTCCCGGTTTAAGCTCTCTGTAAGCATTTTCGGGCAACCCTTTTGTTTTGATCTCCTCGTTTTTCATAAAAATTTTCAGTTTGAATTTCAAATATAGCTATTTTCTCATTATTTATTTTACCTTTGCCCGTCGTATGAAAAATAAAAGCGCCACAAAACAAATCTCCTCAAATCTGAGACGCGTCCGAAGATGTGCCTGAGGAGGCAGCTTTTAATCCGGATCTGAAAGGATCTTTCCTAGGCAGAATTATTCTGCAAAAATCACATTAATAACACATTACTGTTTGTTTCAAATGGATGTAAACATTTGTGTGGCTGATATAAGCCACACCAAATATGCAGAGCGTATCTGCGAACTTGTATACCTCTCGGCTCAAGAGAGAGGAACTGGAATTTCTAAAAGAACTCCTGAATACATTGCAGAAAAAATGAAATCCGGAAAAGCTGTGATTGCTCTGGATGGTGATAAGTTTGCCGGCTTTTCCTACATAGAGACCTGGAGCCATAACCGCTTTGTGGCAAATTCGGGGTTGATAATTGCCCACGAGTACAGGAACTCAGGCGTAGCAAGAAGAGTGAAAAGCAAAATTTTTGAGTTATCAGGAAAGCTTTATCCCCAGGCTAAAATATTTAGCATCACAACCGGGCTGGCTGTTATGAAACTAAATACAGAACTCGGGTTTAAACCTGTAACATTTTCTGAACTGACAGATGATCAGGAGTTTTGGAAAGGATGCGAAGGGTGTGTAAATTTTGAAGTTTTAAAGAGGAACAATTACAAAATGTGCCTTTGCACCGGACTTCTTTATGACCCGGCAGAAAAAAATGTTCAAAAGAAACCAAAAACAGCCGGGCCTATTCCTTATATTGCGGCTGCGGGAAAAGCCATTCTTGTGACCCCTTTGGTGAAAATTCATTCAATAATTTCTTTCAGAAAACATTAAAAGATGAAAAACAACAGAGTAATACTTGCATTCAGTGGGGGACTCGACACCTCATTTTGTGTTCCTTATCTTAAATTTGAAAAAGGCCTGGAGGTTCATACCGTTATGGTTAATACAGGTGGCTTTTCCGATCAAGAGGCAGAAAAGATTAAAGAGAGAGCTCTTTTGCTGGGAGCATCAACCCATACAAATATTGACGCCATAGATACATATTATTCAAAGGGGATTAAATATCTTCTGTTTGGAAATATTCTCAAAAATTCAACATATCCACTGTCAGTCAGTTCTGAAAGGATATTCCAGGCGATGGAAGTCTTGAATGAGGCAAAAAGAATAGATGCTGCATATGTCGCACACGGAAGCACTGGAGCGGGAAACGATCAGGTGAGATTTGATCTTCTCTTCAGGGTCTTGGCTCCGGAACTGGAAATTATCGCTCCAATAAGGGAGCTCGGACTCTCAAGGAGGGAGGAGATTGAATATCTCAATAAAAAGGGATTTGAATTTTCCTGGGAAAAATCCAGATACTCTCTAAACCGTGGAATTTGGGGAACCAGTGTTGGCGGAGTTGAGACGCTTAACTCTTACGATCCTCTTCCGCAGGAGGCTTTTCCTTCTGAGGTTACTAAAAACGGCTCCGAGAAAATAAGGATTGGATTTGAAAAAGGTGAACCTTGTTCTCTTAACGGTGAGAGGATGAATCCTATGGAGCTGATCAGAAGAGTAGAGGAGATAGCATCTCCCTATGGAGTTGGGAGAGATATGCACACTGGAGATACAATAATCGGCCTCAAGGGGAGGATAGGGTTCGAAGCTGCTGCTGCCCTGATACTTGTTAAGGCACACCATCTTTTGGAAAAGCATACTCTTACCAAAGCACAGCTTACTGTTAAAGAACATCTTGCCTCCTGGTACGGGCAACTGATGCACGAAGCTCTCTATCTTGAACCTTTAATGAGAAACATTGAAACCTTTTTTGAGGATACTCAGAAATACGTTTGCGGCGAGGCAGAGGTGGAGCTCAGACCGTATCATTTCTCTGTTCTTGGATGCAAAAGCCGGTATGATCTGATGAATGCAAAATTTGGTGAGTATGGTGAGGCAACCAGATCTTTTACTGCACAGGATGTTGCCGGATTTACCAACATACTGGCAAATCCGCTTAAAATTTATTATTCTGTACACGACAATGATTAATGTTGCTATAGCAGGAGGGACAGGTTATACTGCCGGTGAGTTGCTCAGATTGTTGCAAAATCATCCCGGAGTCAGGGTAGTGTCTGTGGTGAGTACAACCAATGCAGGAGAGGAGATATCCGCAGTTCACCGGGATCTTTTGGGAACAACTTCTTTACGCTTTTCCTCAAAAGAGCAGTTGCACGAAATGAGAGAAGAGACGGATATACTTTTTTTATGTCTTGGACACGGTATTTCCAGACAATTTCTTCAGGATGTCTCAATGGATCAAAAGTGCAGAATAATTGACCTGGGAAGCGATTTCAGAATAGATGAAAAATACCGTGATGAGTATTTCGTATATGGTCTTACGGAGCTGAACAAGGACAAAATTAAAAATGCGAGACTGGTTGCAAACCCCGGATGCTTTGCCACATCTGTAATACTCGGACTGGCACCTCTTGCACTGGAAGGAGACCTTACAGATGAGATTCATATACATTCTGTTACAGGTTCAACCGGAGCCGGACGGACACTCAGTGAAACAAGCCATTTTAGCAACAGAGAATCAAACATATCTGTATATAAGCCATTTACTCATCAGCATCTCGGGGAGATCAGCAAAACGCTCAATAGTATATCTCCAATTACTATTCCGGAAATTAATTTTATACCGCTCAGGGGTGGCTATACAAGAGGAATATTTACAAGCATATACACAAGATATAAGGGAAACCGGAGCATCGAACACATAGAAGAGTTCTTCAGAGAATTCTACTTCTCTTCTCCATTTGTGCAAATATCCCGCTTTCCGTTATCTTTAAAGGAGGTTGTCAACACCAACAACGCACATATTCATCTGGAGAGACACAAAGATTACCTGTATATTGCTGTAGTAATTGACAATCTTTTAAAGGGGGCATCCGGTCAGGCTGTTCAGAATATGAACCTTATGACAGGTTTTGATGAAGATTGTGCTCTAAGACTGAAAGCCAGCGCCTTTTGATTTTATAAATAACAAATACCTATATAAATGAAAATATTTGATGTGTACACAACCTGCCAGATTGAACCGGTAAGAGGCTCAGGATGCTATCTTTGGGACAGTAATGATAATAAATATCTTGATATGTACGGAGGTCACGCCGTAATTTCTGTAGGCCATTCTCATCCGTACTATATAAATGCAATTGTAAGTCAGCTGGGGGAAATTGGATTCTACTCAAATGCAGCCAAAAACAATTTACAGGATAAACTGGCCGGACTTCTTGGAAAAGTAAGCGGATACGAGGATTACTCACTTTTCCTGTGCAATTCGGGTGCTGAGGCAAATGAGAATGCTTTTAAGACGGCCTCATTCATTACCGGGAAAAAGAGGGTGATAGCTTTTAAGGGCGCTTTTCACGGAAGAACTTCCGGTGCAGTGGCAGCCACTGACAACAAAAATATTGTATCACCATTCAATTCATTGCACCAGATAACCTTTGTCCAGATGAACGACCTTGATACCGTAGAGAAAGAGTTATCTGCCGGAGATTGCGCAGCTGTCGTAATCGAGGGGATTCAGGGAGTTGCAGGAATACACGAGCCAAAAAAGGAGTTTCTGGAAGATCTCTTTTCAATTACAAAAAAATACAAAGCATTGCTGATTATAGATGAAGTGCAGTCTGGTACAGGCCGCACAGGTAAGTTCTTTGCCCATCAGCATACTTCGGTAAGGCCAGATATTATTGCAATTGCAAAAGGTATAGGCAACGGTTTCCCGGTTGGGGGCATACTTTTGTCAGGAGAGATTCAGCCAAAAAAGGGTATGCTTGGTTCTACGTTCGGAGGAAACCATCTTGCCTGTGCGGCCGCAACAGCAGTACTTGAGATTATTGTGGACGAGAAGCTGATGGAGAGGGCCGAGAGTATTGGCAACTATCTGATAAAAGGACTTGCTGATATCAAAAATGGATGCGGCAGCGGAAAGATAAAGGAGATAAGAGGCAGGGGCCTTATGATAGGAGTGGAAATGGAGCCTGAGTATGCCTCGGTTAGAGAAAAACTTCTGTCAGAGGGAAAGATATTTACCGGTCAGTCAGGCAGCAATGTCATAAGGCTTTTGCCACCGCTTACAATAGGCAAAAGTGAAGCTGATCTGTTTTTGGAGTCATTCAAAAAGTTACTTGCATAAAATCAACTCATAATGAAAAAGTTCACAAACCTGAATGATATCGGATCTCTAAAAGATGCCCTGTCAAAGGCAAAAGAGATAAAAATGAGTCCCTTCTCAGATCAGGAGCTGGGGAGAAACAAGACTCTGCTGATGATATTTTTCAACTCCAGCCTGCGTACACGGCTGAGTACACAAAAGGCTGCAATGAATCTGGGGATGAATGTGATTGTTCTGGACATCAATCAAGGTGCCTGGAAACTTGAAACCCGGCGTGGGGTGATAATGGATGGCGACAAGCCCGAGCATATTCTGGAAGCCATACCTGTGATGGGATCATATTGCGATATTATCGGAGTCCGCTCTTTTGCAGGGCTGCTGAACAGGGACGAAGATTACAGGGATTTGATAATCAATCAGTTTATTGACTATTCGGGAAAACCTGTTTTCAGTATGGAATCGGCAACCGGGCATCCCTTACAGAGCTTTGCAGATCTAATCACAATCGAAGAGTATAAAAAAAGAGAAAGACCTAGAATCCTGCTTACCTGGGCTCCCCATCCCAAAGCTCTGCCCCAGGCTGTGGCAAACTCTTTTTCGCAATGGTCGGTTGCTGCCGGATATGATGTGGTTATCACTCATCCAAAGGGATACGAACTCTGTGAAGAATATACAAAGGGTGCAAGAATTGAGTATGATGTTGAGGCCGCATACCGCGATGCGGATTTTGTATATGCAAAGAACTGGTCTGTATATAAAGAGCCTGATTACGGAAAAATTATTTCAAACGACAAGAGTTGGATGATTGATAAAGTTAAGATGCAACTCACGCGGAATGCGAAATTTATGCATTGCCTGCCGGTCAGAAGAAATATGATTGTAACAGATGATGTGATAGAGAGCCAGGATTCAATTGTGGTGCAGCAGGCGGCAAACAGAGTGGTCTCTGCTCAGATGGTTATAAGAGAAATGTTGTTGAGCTTGTAATAAATACAATAAAATGAAAGAGTTAACAGTAATTAAAATTGGAGGGAACATTGTAGAGAAGCCTGCTGAGTTAGAGAATTTTCTCGAGAAATTCAGCAAATATCCTCATCCCAAAATTTTGGTTCACGGAGGTGGCGCCTATGCAACCGAGTTATCCCATAAATTAGGTATAAAAGTAAATGTTACGGATGGGCGAAGAATTACAGATTCAGAAACACTGAAACTCGTAGCAATGGTTTATGCAGGGCTTATAAATAAAACCATTGTTGCCCTTTTGCAGAAATATGGCTGCAATGCAATCGGCCTCAGTGGTGCTGACGGTGACCTGATTCCTGCCGTTAAAAGATCTACTCATCCACTGAATTACGGATTTGTTGGAGACATTAATCCTGAAAACATTAATACACCACTTATCAGCAGTCTTCTTGCCAGAGGACTGGTGCCGGTATTTTGCGCAATAACTCACGACAGAAACGGCTCTCTTTTAAACACAAATGCCGATACTACAGCATCATCTCTTGCTGTTTCACTGTCTAAGGATTATTATACCGAGCTGGTGTACTGTTTTGAAAAAGATGGAGTATTGTCTGATCCTGAGAATCCGGATTCTGTTTTGCCTCTGATTACAAAAGCAATATTTGAGAGACTTAAGAATGAAGGTGCTATTTCAAAAGGAATGATACCAAAACTGGACAATGCATTTTGTGCTCTCGAAAAGGGAGTTAGAAGAGTATTCATAAAAAATGCAAAAAACCTTGACAACGAAACCGGCACTCTTCTTAAATAGGATTATATGAATATCCGGGCAGGAAAAATTATTTATGAAAGGGCAGAAAAACTGCTCAAAGAGCTTATCTCTATACCCTCTCTTTCAGGAGAGGAGAGAGTGTGCGCAGATGCTCTCTCTGGTTATCTGCTTGAGAAGAATGTTAATGTAATCCGTTCGGGAAACAATATTATTGCTCTCTCAAAATCCTTTGATCATGGCAGAAAAACGCTTCTGCTCAATTCACACATAGACACTGTTGCTCCATCTCAAGGTTATACTTTTGATCCCTTTGTTCCAAGAGAAGATGGAGATAGTATTATAGGACTCGGAAGCAACGATGCCAAAGCTTCTGTTGTATCTCTGATTGAGACATTTCTTTTTTTTGAAAATAATGACTACCTGGACTTTAACCTCATCCTGATTCTATCGGCAGAAGAGGAGAATTCCGGGGAGAGGGGAGTCTCTCTTGCTTTGTCGGGATCTCCTCAAATTGATTGTGCAATTGTGGGAGAACCAACCGGGATGAAAATGGCTGTAGCGGAGAGAGGATTGATAGTTGTGGACGGAGTTGCGATGGGGAAAAGCGGGCATGCTGCCCGTGGAGAGGGGATAAATGCAATAGACATTGCTATTGAAGATATTATGTGGCTCAATAATTACAATTTTGCAAAAAAATCCCCTTTTACAGGAGAAATAAGGTGTACGGTTACCGGAATTAACGCCGGAAAACAACACAATGTAATACCGGACAGATGTACTTTTATGATAGATATTCGCACCAATGAGTTGTACAGTAACGAAGAGATAATGGAGACACTGTCAAAAAATATGAAAAGTGAACTTAAAGCGAGATCTTTAAAACACAAAAGTTCTTCTGTCCCGAATGATCATCACCTTGTAAGATGTGCTGAGAGCCTGGGTGTCGATACCTTTGTTTCACCTACGACCTCTGACTGGATGAGGATGAATTTTCCGGCGGTAAAGATGGGGCCGGGGGATTCTTCAAGATCTCATTCTGCAGATGAATTCATACTTAAAGAGGAACTTTCAGAAGGGATTGAGAGATACATAGAATTTATAAGTAATTTGAAGTTGTAATTATGGCAAAACTTTGGGAGAAAGGTTACAAGACAGACTTACAGGTTGAAAAATTCACAGCCGGCAAGGACAGGGAGTTTGATATGAGGCTTGCTCCATATGACATAATAGGTTCAATTGCCCACGTTACTATGCTGCAAAGCGTTGGCCTTTTGACAGATCAGGAATCTATAGATCTGAAAGACAAGCTGGAAGTGCTTTTAGAAAAGGTTAAAAAGGGGGAGTTTACGATAGACGAGGGGGTTGAGGATATTCATTCACAGGTTGAACTTTATCTCACTGCGGAGTTGGGAGAGACAGGGAAAAAGATCCATTCGGGCCGCTCCAGAAATGATCAGATTCTGCTGGATATGTGTTTGTTTACAAAAGCAGAACTACTGATATTCAGGGATGAGATTGTTGTCCTCTTTGACACACTTCAATCCCTTAGCGAAAAGTACAAGGATGTACTAATGCCCGGATATACCCATGGCCAGATTGCAATGCCTTCATCTTTCGGCCTTTGGCTGGGAGCTTATGCTGAGGCATTGGTAGATGATCTCTATTTTTTGAATGCTGCCTTTAAAGTGGTTGATCAGAACCCTTTAGGCTCGGCTGCCGGATACGGTAACTCTTTCCCGCTGGATAGGAATCTGACAACTGATTTACTGGGCTTTTCTACTCTTAAATATAATTCAATAGCAGCCCAGATGAGCCGTGGAAAGTCAGAGAAAGCTGTTATTGATGCACTCTCTATGGTAGCACATACTTTGGGGAAACTGGCATCTGATTGTGTACTGTTTACAGGGGGAAATTTCGGGTTTATCTCTTTTCCCGATGAATTTACAACCGGATCCAGCATTATGCCCCACAAGAAGAATCCTGATGTATGGGAGCTGATAAGAGCAAACTGTAATCTGACGATTGGAGCATCTACCCAGGTTTCTTTACTTTGCGGAAACCTTAGTCACGGATACCACAGGGATTACCAGCTCCTGAAAGAGATTCTGTTTCCTGCAACAGACAGAATGCACCAGTCTCTTCAAATGGCAAATCTGATGCTATCCGGAGTTGTGGTAAACAGTTCACTTATGGAGGATTCACGCTACGACTGCCTGTTTACCGTAGAAGAGGTAAACAAACTTGTCCTGCAAGGAGTTCCTTTCAGGGAGGCCTATCGTATTACTGGAGAGAAGGTGGCCCGGGGTGATTTCAGCCCTGATAAAAAAATTGCCCACACTCACATAGGGAGCATAGGCAATTTGTGTAATGATCTTATCAGAAAAAAACTGGAAAAGGCCCTCTATCAGTTAAAGAACGAGTAGTTCCCGAACAGCAGGTAAGCTACCAGCAAAGTGACAAGTATATTAAAAGTCTGTGCAATAAGGAATGTGTAGATGAAAAGCTTGTTATCCTTATTGAATATCTTTCTGAAGTCTGTCTCCAGTCCTATAGAAACAAAGGCAAGCGAAAACAGCATCTCTCTGAGTCCTTTTGTAACTTTGCTCAGATCTTTTGCCACTGTAGGTTCAAACAGAAAACTGAACACCAAAGAAGCAAGAATAAATCCCAGTACAAATTTTGGGAATCTTTCCCAAAGAACAGAAGCAGAGGGCTTTATTTCCTTATTGGTTCCCCTGTAAGACCAGTAGATAGAAATTGCAAAAGCAGCAACACCAAGCAGAACATTTTGCGATGACTTGATGATTACACTGTATTTTTCTGCAACCTCTCCAAGGAACTTGCCTGAGGCAACTACTGCTCCTGTTGTGTCAATCGTGCCTCCCAGCCAGGCCCCTGCAACCTCCGGAGAGAGTCCCAGAAGTTTTGACAAATATGGCATAAGGTACATCATAGGTACAGCTATGACAAGAACCAGAGAGACAACAAAAGAAAGCTTCTTGCTGTCCCCCTTTATTGCACCACAGGTAGCGATTGCGGCAGACACCCCGCAGATGGAAACCGCGCTGGAAAGCATTACTCCCATCTCTTTATCCACACCAAATTTTTTAGATAGCCAGAAAGAGAAATACCACACAGAAATTACTACCACAACTGCCTGAACCATACCAAGGGCACCGGCTTTCATTATCTCGCCAAACAGAATAGTAGATCCAAGCAGAACAAGTCCGGCCTTGATGTAGTACTCACTTCTTACTGCCGGCTCCAGCCATTTGGGCAGTCCAACAGTATTTCTGATTATCAGACCAATAAGCACAGAAAAGAACACGGCTTCGAAGCCTGTTGACTTCACTGCCGTAAGACCGCTGATATATTGCGCAAGCAGCGATATCAGAAATATTAAAGTGAAAGATACCGCAAATCCCCTGAGGCTGTTGCCAAGTATTTTGAGACCAAGTGCGGCAAGTACTCCTACAGTGGCAAAAATGATGTAGATGTTGGACATATATTTTGGGAAAAGCACTACAGCTATAACAAGCACAGATCCCAGAATTGTAGCTATCCAATCTTCGTTCTTCAAACTGGAGAATATTTTTGAATTCATAGAGTGTTAGTTAAGTTTTCTAACACAAATATAGATAAAATTCCAATTAGTAAAATCTTTTACTAATTTTTCCTTATCGATAATCTCTCTCCTGCATCTAAAATAATTGCCTTTTTCCATTTTTCAGAATATCCCGGGAAATCCGGAGACGGGGGTATTTCAGGAGTGTGGCCGTTATTTTTGAATGAGCCGTCAGGGTTCTGTTTCTTAGTGTTACCATCAATATATTTTACCATAAGGTACTTGTCCAGATCTCTCCATTGGCTGAACAGGGCGTTTGCGCTGTTCACTGAATATGATGTCAGAAATTCGCCTACAAATTCCGGATTGGTTTTAAGAAGTATCAGGGCTGCATTGTCAATAGCCTTGACCTCTTCAAATTTCTTGTTTTCGTGTTTTTCAATCACTGAGCGGACTTCATTGCCTATGTGGTTATACCTTAAGTATGCGAACTGTGCAATACGGTTGACAATCCAGAACATTGAACTTTCTGAATACTCTATCATTGATCCGTTTCCAAGTGCGTAATGTTTTGATATACTTAGAGAAGATGTGTACACCGGGGTCAAAGGAGAGGTACCTGCATCGTCAACGCCAAACCAGAAAATACCCCCGATTTGGTCAGGAACATCAGCCCTGCACTCTCCAATAAAAAAGAAGCCTGTTTGCTGTGTGGCAATTGCCCTTTCATTCAGGTATTTCTTTCCATCAACCTCAAAACTCATAGGTCTCCAGCGATAGGGAAGAACATTTCCTCCGGCACCGATATCCTGAGTCATATCCATCGGTGTTCCTTCGTAGTGGTCTCTCATCATACCAGCCACATCTTTCACTGATAATTGCTCTTTTGGATATACATACAAAGGCATTCTGTTGTTCATATTGTGTCCCAGAGCATAATCCAGATAGCGGTTCATATCATCTTTCCCGAATCTGTTGAAATAGCTCCAGATGCGTGCATCACATCCCCTTACAGTCTCTCCGTCGGCAGGGCCGTATGTATCTGCAAAACTGAACTCGTGGTCTTCTCCCTCAAACAACCCCTGCTCTCTGGCGTGTGATATCACATCAGGTGAGTAGATGCAGTTCTGAAGATCATTGAGAGGGAATGTTGTGATACGGGCTTGATTGGCGTGACCGGAAATGGCTCCGTCTGGTATTCTTACAGCTACCCAGACAGCCCCCTTGTTGACATTTACCCCGTTCACCTTTTTTGGGGCCTTGCCGATAATCTCCAGTATCCAGGCTTCGTTTTTGTCAGCTATCGAGATTGATTCTCCGGAAGAGGCGTATCCGTATCTGGAGGTGAGATCTGCAAATACCGCTATTGCCTCTCTGGCTGTCTTTGCCCTCTGCAGAGCTATATACATAAGAGATCCGTAGTCCACAATTCCTTCAGGATCAAACTGGCTCTCCAGCCCTCCCCACGTGGTCTCTCCTATGACAACCTGATGTTCATTCATATTGCCTGTCACGGCATAGGTTTCTGTTGCCTGGGGTATTTCACCCAGATATCTGTTTTTACCCCATTCGTAAATTTTTAACATTGTTCCCTGTGGATACTTTGCGGCCGGATAATGCACCAAAGTTCCGTATCTGGTGTGTGAATCAGCCGAGTAGCTGACCATTACCGAACCATTCAGAGAGGCCCCCCTTGTTACTATGAGATTTGTACAAGTTTTACCTGCCTGAGGTGTAAGAACAAGCAGTGCTAATGTTGCTAAAAGTGTTTTATTCATTGGAAATTCTTAAATTTTGGGCAAGATAATAAATTCTCTCAAAAAAATTTGGAGTTTTGAAAAAAGTACATACCTTTGCAGCCCCGTTTAAGAAAATAACGGTTAGTTCTTTGAATTTTTGAGAGAGATAAAGAGGTAAAAACAATGAGATATAAAAAGTTTTTACAGGATAATACTTTATTATTATTTTGTAAGAAAGGAAATATCTCGAGCAATGAAAATTGGTCTGTTAAAATTTAATTTTAAGGGACTACAATTTCAAACTTAGAAGAAGTTACAAAAGGGCAGACGGAGGATGCCTAGGCTTCTATAGGCGAAGAAGGACGCGGTAAGCTGCGAAAATCTGCGGGGATTTGCAAACGAGAGTTGATCCGCAGGTGTCCGAATGGGGTAACCCGGCTGGTTGAAGGCCAGTCACGCAGGAATGCGGGCAAACGCAGGGAACTGAAACATCTAAGTACCTGCAGGAAAAGAAAGAAAAATCGATTCTCTGAGTAGTGGCGAGCGAAAGGGGAATAGCCTAAACCGGTTATGTTGAGGCATAGTCGGGGTTGTAGGACCGCGATATTGGTGAATAAAAAGAAGTGGAACGAACTGGAAAGTTTGATCACAGAGGGTGATAATCCCGTACACGTAAGTTTTATTAATCATAGCGGTATCCTGAGTAGGGCGGGACACGAGGAATCCTGTCTGAATCTACGGGGACCATCCCGTAAGGCTAAATACTAATAGAAGACCGATAGTGAACCAGTACTGTGAAGGAAAGGTGAAAAGTACCCCGAACAGGGGGGTGAAAAAGAACCTGAAACCGTCTGCTTACAAGCGGTCGGAGCGGATTTATCCGTGACGGCGTGCCTTTTGCATAATGAGCCTACGAGTTGTTTCTCACTAGCGAGGTTAAGTACTTCAGGTACGGAGCCGAAGCGAAAGCGAGTCTGAAAAGGGCGGTTAGTTAGTGGGAACAGACGCGAAACCTTGTGATCTACCCTTGGCCAGGTTGAAGGAGCCGTAACAGGCTGTGGAGGACCGCACCAGTTTCCGTTGAAAAGGATTTGGATGAGCTGAGGGTAGGGGTGAAAGGCTAATCAAACTGGGAGATAGCTCGTACTCCCCGAAATGTCTTTTGGGACAGCCTCATTATATAGCTTATCGGAGGTAGAGCTACTGATAGGATGCGAGGGCTTCATCGCCTATCAATTCCTGACAAACTCCGAATGCCGGTAAGTGTTTAATGGGAGTGAGTCATCGGGTGCTAATGTCCGGTGGCGAGAGGGAAAGAGCCCAGACCAACAGCTAAGGCCCCCAAGCGTGTGTTAAGTTGATAGAACGATGTTTGGTTGCAGCGACAGCTAGGATGTTAGCTTGGAAGCAGCTATTCATTTAAAGAGTGCGTAACAGCTCACTAGTCGAGCGACCGAGCGTGGATAATAATCGGGCATCAAACACACCGCCGAAGCTATGGACTTTAGAAATAGAGTGGTAGGGGAGCATTCCAGTCGGCGCAGAAGGGGAACTGTGAGGTTCTCTGGAGCGGTTGGAAAAGAAGATGTAGGCATAAGTAACGATAATGCAGGCGAGAAACCTGCACACCGAAAACCCAAGGGTTCCTGATCAACGTTAATCGGATCAGGGTTAGTCGGGTCCTAAGGAGTATCCGAAAGGAAAATTCGATGGACAAATGGTTAATATTCCATTACCTGTATATTGAGCAAAGGAGAGACGGAGTAGTGACACACACGCCAGCTGACGGAATAGCTGGTTGAAGGCCGTAGGTATAAGATTGGGTTAACAGCCTGATTTTGCTGATGGTTTACAGTACATTGAGTCTTCGGATGATATGATAGATGTGGTAAACAGACTTCCAAGAAAATCTTCCGCGCGATAATTGATATGCAGCCCGTACCGTAAACCGACACAGGTGGGTGAGGAGAGGATCCTAAGGTGCTCGAGTGAATCATGGCTAAGGAACTCGGCAAATTAACCCCGTAACTTCGGGAGAAGGGGACCCTAGTGATAGGGCGCAGAGAAATGGCCCAGGCGACTGTTTAACAAAAACACAGGGCTTTGCTAAATCGAAAGATGAAGAATAAGGCCTGACACCTGCCCGGTGCTGGAAGGTTAAGAGGGGATGTCAACTGAATGGTTTTCGGACTATGAGGTGCAGCATTGAATCGAAGCCCCAGTAAACGGCGGCCGTAACTATAACGGTCCTAAGGTAGCGAAATTCCTTGTCGGGTAAGTTCCGACCTGCACGAATGGTGTAACGATCTGGGCACTGTCTCAGCCATGAGCTCGGTGAAATTGTAGTAGCGGTGAAGATGCCGCTTACCCGCAACGGGACGGAAAGACCCCGTGAACCTTTACTGCAACTTAGCGCTGATTTTGGGTAATTGATGTGTAGGATAGGTGGGAGACTGTGAAGCGGGTACGCTAGTATTCGTGGAGTCACTGTTGAAATACCACCCTTTGATTACTTGGAATCTAACTTCGAGAGAAAGACACCGCTTGGTGGGTAGTTTGACTGGGGTGGTCGCCTCCAAAAGAGTAACGGAGGCTTCCCAAGGTGCACTCCGCACGAATGGTAACCGTGCAAAGAGTATATTGGTATAAGTGCGCTTGACTGTGAGACATACAAGTCGACCAGGTACGAAAGTAGGGCAAAGTGATCCGGTGGTTCCGCATGGGTGGGCCATCGCTCAAAGGATAAAAGGTACTCCGGGGATAACAGGCTGATCGCTCCCAAGAGCTCAAATCGACGGAGCGGTTTGGCACCTCGATGTCGGCTCGTCACATCCTGGGGCTGGAGCAGGTCCCA
>DIXE01000006.1 GCA_002428635.1 Bacteroidales bacterium UBA6088 | reverse complement strand
CCCTTTATAAGGAACGACTAATTAAGTCTTGCAAAAAGGGCCTGGTACTTATATTGTTTTTTATCATCACCATTAATATATTTAGTTGAAGCCGCAGATATATTACTCAATAATTCATCACTGGGAAATCCATATCCGCGTGTCAGTAATTGTTTATCAACCTGGCTTTCAAAAGTAGAACCGATCAGGAATATAAGCTTTCCTTTATTAATGGATTGTTCCCAGTTGATTTGAGGTTCTACCGTCCAGGTTCGCCTGCTTGCATTATTGCGGGTTACAGAGGAGTATTTACTATCGCTATATGATGCTGGATACCTATATGTATCAGGGTATGCTGAATAATCTTCCAATTCGGTACCCGTATATCCCAGGTTAGCCTTAAACTCAAGATGGGGGATTATTTGATACGATATAACAGTATTGGACAATAGACTATAGCGCTCGTGTGAATATTTGCACGATGCTTCGGCCAAGGGGTTAGTAAATCCTGTTTCAAAATTCAGACTCCCGTCTTCTTTGTATGGTAAGGGTGCATTTGGAGCTAATGAAACAGCAGCATAACCAAGGCTTTGGGTATAAACGGGTAAGGCACCATTCTGCATTGTGTAACTTGCAGAAAAAGCAATTTTAAAACGCTCATCTGTAGAAGTATGGTTTGCTTTGGCAAGTATTGAACCTCTTTTATCCATATTATCTCCGACTACTACTGAGGTTTCAGTCCTGTAACCGGCACTTAATAAAATTTGAGTATTGCTGTTTCCACTCGAAACAGATGCCTGGAAATCATTTATACGGGCTGTATTTCCCAGGAGCAATTTCTGCCAGTCGGTATAGCGGTCCGCTGGCCACGTACCATTTACAGCTCTTTCTTTAATATTTGCTTCTGCTACACCGTCATTTGCATAAGCTTCTTTACGTGACTCAATGTACTGCTCTGTAGTCAACAAAGTTGGAAATTTGGTTATTTTTGCCGCACTTGTATTATAACTAATGTTAAATCTTGCTTTTCCTTCTTTTCCCTTTTTTGTGGTAATCAGCAATACACCATTGGCACCACGGGATCCATATATTGCAGTTGCATCTGCATCTTTCAATACTTCAATACTTTCTATATCAGAAGGATTGATTAAACTAAAAGGGCTTAGGTCTCCCCTGAAAGTCAGTGAAACACTGTTGGTAGTCATACTCTTGGAATCAAATGGTACACCATCAATAATATACAATGGTTCGTTGCCTGCAGCGATACTGTTCTGTCCTCGGACACGAACACTAAAAGGAGCACCTGCCAATCCCTGGGTCGGAGTAATTTGTACCCCCGGCATTCTTCCAGTCAGGGCTTCCAATGGATTGGATATGGGTTGTTGCGAGATGGTTTTCGCTTCAACTTTTTCAATACTCCCTGTTTTTTCACGTTCTTTCACATTGTAGTATCCCGCATTGAAGGTTAATTCTTTCAGCTCTGCACTTTCTTCCAGCAGGATCACATTAA
This sequence comes from Bacteroidales bacterium UBA6088, assembly GCA_002428635.1. Lineage (GTDB taxonomy): Bacteria > Bacteroidota > Bacteroidia > Bacteroidales > UBA932 > Bact-08. Next base: position 60,790 of record DIXE01000006.1, on the reverse strand, counting down.
TCTCTTTTCGGTTATTAATGGCAATCTCTTTCCTGGTATAACCCAGAAAGCTGAAAATCAGAGTGGAATTTTCCGGGACTTCTATGGTGTATTTACCGTCTGAGTCCGTAACAGCCCCTTTCATCGTGCCTTTAATTATTACATTGACACCGGGCAGGGGATTCCCTTCCTTATCAGTTATTTTTCCTCTGACGATAATATCCTGAACTTTAACCATTGGCGTTACAACGATGGTTTTCCCCTCAACGGTATAGCTGAAGGGTTGCCCTTTGAAACAGGTTTCCAGTGCTTCGGATAAAGTTGCTTTCTCCAGATTGACACTTACCGGAGAGGCCTTTTCAATCATCTGCGAATTATAAAGGAATTCATAACCGGTTTGTCTGTTGATCTCCCTGAAGATGTTTTTCATTGAGACTTTTTGGCAGGAGAGTGTGATAGTCTGAGCATTAGCCCCGGCGTAAACCTGCTGCATAAAAATGACACTCAAGATGATTACCAGTTTCATGGTTATCAGAATTTTAATGAGCGGCTGCCAATTGATCCCGGATTTCTCCGGAATATGGCAGAATGAATTTAAATTCATAATTTTGTTTTGGTTTTTGGTGAATAATTGCTTTTGCTTAATTTTTTCGCCTGAACCTGACCGGGTTTCGTCTCCAGCGGAATCCGGTCTTTATATTGTGTTCTCGGCGAAATCAGTTTGTTGATTTACTTTTCCCTGATTTTTACCTCCTTTTTAAATATTTCAATATCATCATATCATTTCTCCCTGACCATATTTCGGACCATCTTTCGGAGTATCTTTAACGACAATCCTTCCGTTAGATATCTCAAAGTTAACCGTGCCGGTCATTATCATAAGGTTAAGGATAGCTGAAATGTTTGACCTTCTGGAGATGAGAGCTCCAAATGTGAGTGATTTGAGACCGGGATTTTCATAGCTGACATCCACATCATACCACCGGGAAAGATTTTTCATAATCGATTCAAGATCTGTGTCGTTGAAACAGAACATATTATTCTTCCAGACAATGTGTTCTTTAATGTCAACCTGACCAACGCTCAGGATTCCCTCTTTATTAAGAGAGGCCTGCTCTCCGGGTTTAAGCCTGTAATATTGAAGCACTTTGACACTGTCGTTCCGGGCAATGCGTGCAACCTGAACCTCGCCCCGGACAAGAGTGGTTTTAATTTCAGGCTCATCGTCATAGGCTTTGATATTGAACTCCGTTCCCAGGACTTTGACTTCTGCCTTGTTCCTGACATTCACAATAAATGGCATTTTTTCATTCCGGGCCACTTCCAGATAGGCCTCCCCGGTCAACTCGATTTTCCTCTCTCCTTTTATAAAAGAAGTAGGATATGTAATACTGGATTCGGCATTCAACCATATCCTGGTACCGTCTGCCAGAGTGATTATAACCACATCGCTGCCTCTTGGGTTGACAAGAGTGTTGAATGTGACCTCTTTTGCGGTTCCCGTCCCCTTGTACTGCAACTCCCCTTTCTCCAGTTTTACAATCTCTGCACCCTGCTGACTGGCTGACTCCCCTTTGTCAAGACTATCCAGGTATAGAGTTGAACCATCGGCTAGTGTTATACGGGCTTTGGTTGCATCCGGAGCTTTGATGTCCTGGGATTGTGCAATAGTTTTTGTGAACTCATCCACCCGGGATTGTTTATGGTTTGCAAACCACAGGTAAGAGAGTGCAGATAGTGCAATGACGATTGATGCTGCCGCAGCTATCCGGCTTATCCGGCCTGACCTGTACCTGGGAAACTGATTTTTGTTTGGTTTAAGATTTTCTTCTGCCGGTTTAAGATTTTCTCTGATAGATTCATAAAGACTCTGAGACTGTTCCTTAGATAAAAGATCCGGCAATGTCTCTTTTCCCCAACTATCAGCCAGCCAGCCTTTGAGCGCCTCAGCATTGGAGGTGTCGGCAATTGCCCTGGTAAGTTCCTGTTGCTCCTCAGCGTTCAGCGAATTCTTTTTATAACCTTCCAGCAAGTAATATAATCTATCTGTCTTCATAATCTTCTTTTACATGATCTGCTTTACACTAACAAGACTAATGAAAATGAAAATGGGGTGAGGTCATAGTAAAAATTTTCTCACAAAAATGGCTCGGTTCATGGTCATACAGGAAACGTACATCTCAGCAAATTTTGCAATTAGCTGTTATTAAGCCAAATGAAGAATTTCTAAAAAACTATAGTTTTTAAAATTCTCCACAATCCAGTTTTTATCTGTGCTTTACAAAATCTGCTGAGATGTGGCATTTTCGCCTAACTACTGTACCGATTAAATACCTGGAGAAATTATAACGATAATAATTATTAATGATCGAGCAGCGTTCTGCCTATGATGGCCATCAGGCCTAGAGCCTGACTTCCGACAATCAGCCGCATTTTTTTGAGGGCAGCTTTCATGTGGCTTTTGATTGTGTTGATACTTAGCCCCATCTGACGGGCGATCTCTTCGTTTTTGATCCCCTCCCGGCGGCTAAGTATAAAAACTTTCCGCTGTTGCTCCGGCAGGCTGCGCAAGGCTTGTTGCAGAAGGTGGTAATATTCATTGAAAATCACTCTCTCATCTGCAGACTCTGATGCTTTAATGTTGTGATAATTAAACCCTGAACCTCTCATCCCCTGACCACTCAACCCTGTACCACTTAGCCCAGTATCGCTCAAGCCCTGACCATTCAACTCCTGATTACTCAGCTCCTGTAGCACTAGTCTCTCTTTGGCCAGACGGTTAAGGTAAGTATAGCACTGGTTTCGTACTATGGTTTTCAGCCAGGCGTCAAAATGTTGTATCTCAGAAAGTTCAGAGCGATGATTCCAAATCTTGATAAAAATCTCCTGAGTGACCTCTTCTGCCAGTACTTCTGAATGTGTAAGAAAGAGCGCAAAGGAGTAAACGCGCTGGTGATGGTTGTCGTAAAGAAGCCTGAAAGCAGCTTCGCTGCCCTGCGCCAAGTGCTCAAGCACTCTCTTTTCTTTATTTACAAATTCTTCATTCATCAGTGGCGCAATTCCCGATTAAATTATTCAAATGTATAAAATTAATCGTTAATTGTTTTTATTATGACCCAGTCGCCCGAGGCAGTGCAACTGATTAAATTTCTAAATTTGCATTATGGATTCTAAAAAAGTAAGTCTATTCTGCATTCCATTTTCCGGAGGGAATGCATACTCCTATTACGGATTTAAAAAATATTTGCCGGAACAAATTGAATTATGCAATCTGGAACTTCCGGGCAGAGGAAAAAGAATTTCAGAACCGCTTCTGCGCAGTATAGAAGAGATGACAGAAGATCTTTATGAACAGATAAAAAATAAGCTCAACGAGAGGTACATAATATACGGACATAGTCTGGGAGCTTTGCTCTCTTACACTTTATGCAGGCACATACAAGGTGTGGAGGAGAAACTGCCGAAAGCTTTATTCGTATCCGGTCAGCGAGCTCCTTCCCTTTTAAAATCCGACGATACTCATCTACTGCCGGACGGGGCTTTTATGGATGTTTTAAGAGGTATGAACGGAACTCCCGAGGAGCTCCTTTCTGATGAAAGTTTTGTCAAATATTTTCTCCCTGTTATAAGGTCTGATTTCAGGTCAATATCAGAATACAGGTATAAACCAGCAGAAAAGAAACTGAATGTATCCTTTGAAATTTTTACCGGAGCAGATGAGAATATTACTGATGATGAAATTCTGGGATGGCAGATTGAAACAACGGCACAGGTAAAATTTCACAAGTTGCATGGAGGGCACTTCTTTATTTTTGACCACATACCGGAATTGTGTGGGAGGTTTGAGTCTTTTGCGGAAGGACGGAAATCAGATGTAAGGGAGAGGGTATGATAAAAGTATATTACGCATACACCTCTCTGCTTGAGAATATCGATCTGAGTATTCTCAGGAGGAAATTGGCGTCTGGAGTGCTTTTAAAACTGGACAGGCTGAAAAAGGAATCTGACCGCTCCCTGCAGTTACTCTCCTGGTATTTATTGTCTTATGTGCTGACGGACAACGGATCTGATCAAACTATTGACCAGGTCCGGTTCACTCCGGAGGGAAGGCCCTTTTTCCCGGATGCCAGAATTGATGCCAGGCCGGACTCCGGGTTTGATTTTAACATCTCCCACTCCGGTAATTGCACTGCAATTATTTATTCTGCAGATTGCCGGGTAGGTATAGATATTGAATCAATTGCGGAAATCAATTTCAGTGATTTTGAATCAGTTTTTACCCCTGAAATAATTGGAAAAATATATTCTTCAAATGAGCCGTTAATATCATTTTACAGTTACTGGACACTTTTGGAAAGTGCTCTTAAAGCAGATGGCGCGGGCCTGCCGCTAATATCTGCCCATATCCCCGAAATACAGGAAGATTGTGTTGTGATCAACACAAAAAAATGGTATTACCGTCACCTGGGCATAAACCCAGCAATATCGTGCTGTATCGCCTCAGATAAAGCAATTGATGAGATTGTCTGCCGTGAGGTAAAATTATCTTGAACTATATTTTTCTCTTGCAGCACCTTTGTCAGATGCTATCAGGATATAGATAAGAGGGAAAATCGGAGTGAAAAAGAGCGAAAAGATAAAGTTCATCCAAAATCCCAGGTAAGTTCTTCTCCCCAGCATACCAACCACAAAGCAAAGAAATATGTAAAAAACTCCTAAAAGCATAGACTTAAGATGGTTAGTTTGCTTTTGCGGGTCAAAGTTCAGGAAAGTGCCTCCAAGTGCAAAGTGGTGTATAAATACCTTCCCTATTGCCCAGGTTGCTGCTCCTGAATAGATAGGCATTGACAAAGAACCCAGAATTCCTATTACAGGGATACTTTTGATAAAACTTGTAAAAGAGCTTCTTGTCAGTGCTCCGGCTGTAACACCTCCCACGAGAGCTGCAATAATTGACTTGCCAGCATTCTCGGAGAATTTTACATCATAGATTAGTACTGATGCGTTAATTTTTTAAAACAAACTAGTACGCTGTAACGTCTAATATTTGTATAAATGAAATATTATTCGCAACTTTGTGTCGCTATACACAACAAATTACGATTATTCCTGTAAAAAAGTACGAGGTGAGTTTGTCTGCGAAAGAGCGCCAGAGGCTCATCAAGATGGTAAGTTCCGGAAAAATGCCGGCTAGAACGATCCTCAGAGCAAACATTCTTCTTGCGGTTGACAGTAATGGGAAAAAGCCTATGACAGTCCAGAAAGCTGCTTTGGCATTCAATACTTCCACAACCACCGTTCAATCTGTCCGGGCCAGCTACGCTGAAAAAGGTCTTGAGGCTACCGTGGAGCGCAAGAAGCGTATCACTCCACCGGTTCCTGCTAAAGTAACCGGAGAAGTAGAGGCTCATATTATTGCCCTTGCTTGCGGCACTCCTCCGGAGGGATATGCCAAATGGACGCTCAGGCTCCTTGCCGATCGGACGGTTGTACTTGGTTATGTTAATTCCATCTCTCATATGCAAGTTGGTCGCATTCTAAAAAAAACGAATATAAGCCTCACTTGAAGAAATGCTGGTGCATTCCGAAGGAACATAGCGCAGCTTTTGTGGCAGCGATGGAGGATATTCTTGAGGTATATAGTCGTCCTTACGATGAACGTTGTCCGGTAGTTTGTATGGACGAAAAGCCTGTTCAACTTCTCAAAGAGGCAAGAAATGGCTTTACAGCCAAAAGTTCGGGCATTCAATACCAAGACAATGAATATGTCAGGAACGGCACGTGTAGCATCTTTCTGTTTTCCGAACCACTCGGGAGATGGCGTTTCGCCGACGCCAGAGAGCGAAGAACCAGAATTGACTGGGCGCAAATGATCAAGTGGCTTCTTGACGAGCAGTATCCCGATGCGGAACAAGTGGTCCTTGTATGTGACAATCTGAACACTCATAACATCGCCTCCTTATATGAAGCATTCGCACCCGCAGAGGCTCTTAGGCTTGCCAAACGAATCGAGATGCACCATACTCCCAAGCATGGAATACGGAGCGAAATGCCAAGCAGAAAGGTATCTGCTGGCAATTCACCACAGACGATGCCCGCATAAAACTTAAACATCTATATCCCATATTGAACTTTTAAATGTTACAGCGTACTAGTTTTTGAAAAGTTAAAGCGCCCCCTGCCATAATAGAGGAATTGTTTTGATTTATCGATTCTGGAACTTTGTGTCCACCACTGTGTTATGGGTTTTTCAGCCCCATTTTGGGCTATCAGTTCCACATTTAAAAGTACACAGATAAATAAAGCGAGGCAAAAGTGCTTAATCATTCGCAAACGGTTGTCATTATTAACAAATGTAAGATTTTAATACATTATCTTCAAATAAACTTTCAAATCTCAATAATCATTAGTTCAAATTATCTTATATTTACTTGCAAAACCGACTATGAAAAACTTTAATTTTTTACAGATTGATCCACTGTCAATTAAGGATAATCTTATAAAACTAATCTCAGCTGACTGGATGCTGGTAACGGCTGGGAACAAAAAGAAAATCAACACAATGACTGCCAATTGGGGCGGCATGGGATATTTGTGGAACAGACCGGTTGTGTTCGTGTTTGTCCGCCCGGAACGCTATACATATCAGTTTACTGAGCGTTCCGAAAGCTTCACTCTAAGTTTTTTTAACGAAGAGTATCGTCCGACCCTGAATATTTGCGGATCAAAGAGCGGCAGGGATTGTGACAAAATCTCCGAGGCTTCACTTACACCTGTCTTTACCGAGCTGGGCAATCCGACTTTTAAAGAGGCTAAATTGGTGATCGAGTGCCGGAAATTATATTCAGAACTCCTCGCAAAAGATGCATTTATCGACATGGAACCGGTTGCAGCCCACTACTCAGGTCAAGCCGGTATCCACAAGCTGTACATTGCCGAAATCAAAAAAGTCTGGATAAAATAATTCCAAGCTAATAATGTAAACACATAAATCTATGGCAAAAAAATTCAAGTTTGCACTGCACTGGCAGATACTCACAGGTATTTGTCTGGGAATTCTCTTTGGCATCTTTTTTCATCAATACACAAGTTATACGCAATGGCTTGGAGATATTTTTCTCAGAGGGCTCCAAATGGTTATAATCCCTCTGGTTTTCAGTGCTCTCGTAATGGGTGTTTCAAGTATTGGAGAGAGTACAGATCTTGGAAGAATCGCCGGCAAAACATTTGCATATTATGTAACTACAACCTTGATTGCCTGTATACTGGGACTTTTGCTTGTAAATCTTTTCCAGCCGGGAAAAGGTATGGATCTCAATTTCACAGAGACCATAAGTTCTGTTCCGGCAACAGAGGTCTCATTTGCAAACCAGCTTATCTCCATAGTTCCTGACAATATTATAAAAGCAATGGCAGAAGGCAAGATGCTGCCGGTTATCTTCTTCGCTATACTTTTTGGGTATTTCATAACTGTTTCTGCAGCCAAAACCAGAACTCAGCTAACCGATATATTCAACAGCATCTACGAAGTAATGATAAAGGTAACCTTTCTTGTAATTCGTTTTGCCCCCTTCGGACTCTTTGGAGTGGCCTCGGGAATGATTGGAAAGCAGGCTGGTAACCCGGAAGCTCTGGGTGCTCTTTTTGGCAGTCTGGGAATATATTCCGCAATAATTGCAGGAGGATGTATAATTCAGGGACTAGGAATATTACCTCTTTTATTTGCCTTTCTCACGCGTAAAAACCCGTTCCGCTTTATGAGGCAGATGGGTACAGGCCTTACCACGGCAATTTTTACGGCTTCATCGGCAGCATCGCTGCCAATAACTCTCAGAGATATCCAGGAGAAAACCGGAGTGTCCAGAAAAATTGCAGGTTTTTGTCTGCCCCTTGGAAATACAATCAATATGAACGGCACTGCACTCTTTGAGTGTGTCACGGCTATCTTCATAGCTCAGGTTTACGGAATAGATCTTACTTTGGGACAGCAGATAATTGTTATTCTTACAAGTCTGCTTGCGGCAGTCGGATCGGCAGGGATACCTCTGGCAGGGCTGGTGATGCTGGCAGTAGTACTCAACGCAGTAGGCCTTCCGCTTGAGGGAATAGGTCTGGTTCTGGTTGTGCAGCAACCTCTGGATATGATACGCACAGGAGTAAATGTCTGGGGAGATCTTACAGGTGCAGTAATAGTAGCTAAAAGCGAAGGAGAGAAACTGAATCTTTAGAATAATGAATTACATATACATATGCTCTGCCTGCAGTATGGCCTATCCGGCAAATATGCCTGTCTGGAGATGTGAATGCGGACATTATCTTGATCTGGAATTCCGGCCGGTTCTCTTAAGAGAGAATCTTCATGATTACAGGTCTCTTTCTTGCTGCAACTCTCTATGGAGGTATTCCTGTGTTTTGCCTTTGGATAATCCTGCCGGAGTAATAAGTTTTAACGAAGGTTTGACACCTTTGGTTCCGGCTGATTATAAAGGAGTGAACTTTCTGGCAAAAATGGAATTTCTGCTTCCGTCCGGGTCTTTCAAAGACAGAGGTTCTGCTGTAATGATCTCAAGATGCAGGGAGCTTGGAGTGAAAGAGATTGCAGAAGACTCTTCCGGCAATGCTGCCTGCTCTATAGCAGCATATTGCAGCAAAGCCGCCATTTCCTCCAATATATTTATGCCTGCCGGTAACTCCTCGGGAAAATCGATACAGGCCAGAGCTCTCGGAGCAAAGCTGCATCTTGTTGAAGGAAGCCGGGAAGACTGTACCGAAGCAGCAATCAAAAAAGCTCAGGAGAGTTATTATGCCTCACACGCCTGGAATCCTCTCTTTCTTCATGGGACTAAAACAATCATTTACGAGATTGTGGAACAACTTGGATGGAGAGTTCCTGATTATATATTTATTCCTGTCGGTAACGGTACTTTGCTGATTGGAATTTCTATCGGCCTTAGGGAGATAATGAGTGCCGGTATAATTGACCGAATGCCAAAACTTATTGCAGTCCAGAGCGACAGATGTGCCCCACTGAAAGATTATTTCCCGGATGATTACAATATTTTTATGGGAAACAACTCTGGCAAAGAGGTATCACCTCTGGCAGAAGGCATTCTCGTACGGAAACCTATAAGGATCAAACAGATAATTCAAGCAATACGGGAGAGCGGCGGAGGTGTTGTAACGGTGAGTGATGCAGAAATTAAAGAAGCACTAAAAGCCGTTTTCAGCCGGGGATTATATATCGAGCCTACCTCCGCCGCCCCTGTTGCAGCTTTAAGCAAATACAAGGCCCGACTCCACGGGAATGAAACAATTGTAATTCCACTTACAGGAAGCGGGATGAAAACTTCAGAAGTAATATCAGATTTAATAAAATGATTTGCTTTAATAACCAGTATTGCTATTCTAAAAAAACTCCCGCCAATGGGTCATTATAATGACTTAAAGTTATAACTTTTGGTCATTACAATAATTAATGATACCTTTGAAACAAAAATGTTTGCCAGAACAATTGAAAAGTTAATAAAAGAAAAAATTGATGGCGGGAAAGCTATCGTTGTAGTGGGAGCCCGACAGGTGGGGAAAACCACTCTTTTGAAAGAGATTCTCGGAAATAAAAAATATTTATTTTTGGATGCAGATGATCCTTCTACAAGAAGCCTTTTGCAAATGCCAACCACTGAGCAGATCAGGACATTTATCGGAGAATATAAATATATTTTTCTAGACGAGGCTCAAAGAATTCCCGGAATAGGTCTGACATTAAAAATTATTACTGATCAATTCAAAGAAGTTCAATTATTTGTCAGCGGCTCATCTTCATTCGATTTAGGAAATGTACTCAATGAACCATTGACCGGCAGGAAATGGGAATACGAATTGTTTCCTATTTCCTGGGAAGAATATGAAAACAACACTGGATACATCAAATCGGAGCAACAACTTGAGAATCGGTTGCTATATGGATTTTACCCTGAGGTAATCAATAATCAGGGAAAAGAACGGGAGACTTTAAAAAACCTTGTCAATAGTTCCCTTTACAGAGATGTGTTAGCTTTTTCTGATATAAGAAAACCAGAAGTACTTGAAAAGTTGTTACAGGCTCTGGCATTACAGATGGGAAACGAAGTGAACTATAATGAATTGTCCCAGATCGTCGGTATTAATAAAATTACAATACAAAAATACATCAATATTTTAGAAAAGGGATATATCATTTTCAGACTGAACAGCTTTAGCCGCAATTTAAGAAATGAAATCAAACAAAACAGGAAGATTTACTTTTATGACAATGGTATTAGAAATATGATAATCGGGAATTTTAATCAATTAGATCTAAGACCGGATAAAGGAGCTCTGTGGGAGAATTTCTTAGTGTCTGAAAGGCGAAAGCAAAACCTTTATAAAGACACATTTGCTAAATCATATTTCTGGAGAACCAAACTGCAGCAAGAAGTTGATTATGTTGAAGAATATAATGGAAAAATTACAGGATTTGAATTCAAGTGGAAAAATAAGAACACAAAATTTCCTTCAAATTTTATTGAAACATACTCCGCGGATGGACAAATAATTAATAGAACAAATTTCAGACAATTCGTAATAATCTAAAATTGTGCGCTTTAATACATCGCTGGTAAAATCTCAACCGGGTATAGGTCCAGAAATGCATTGATAAGATAACACTGCTGATATTCACGGATATCTTCTGCCCTGATAACTTTTTCCGTGATCAACCCTTCTTTCAGCATTGCTCTCCTTTTCACTCCATTCAGAAGATATGAAGACGGTGTATATAGTTTGTCCCCTTCTCTGAAAACCACATTTGTAAATGATGTATCGGTCACCAACCCATCCTTTATTATCAGTATGTCATCCGCTTCTCCCTTACAGGAAAGCAGTTTTTCCAATCCTGTACGATTTTCATACTTAAAGCTGTACCCGATCTCCCCACCATCCACCGGCTTTATGGTTTTAATAGCTCTTTTTCTATAAGGTTCGATCGTAAACTCTTCAATATCTTTGCTGTACACAACCCTCAGCTTCCATATTCCTGATTCATCACAGGGTTTTTGAGTTGATGACTCTTTATCCGGATTTTGAATTCCGGGAGCAGACGGCCCTGGTCCTTTAAGCAGTTCTTCAAAAGGCAGATCCCTTTTGATTCCAAAATGGTAATGGATAGTCTCCCTGGACCTATCTTTGTGAAGAGCGAGGTTAACAATCTCCCCCTCTTTTACCTGTATTGTTTCAATAAATCTCATTTGTACGAACCCGGCAGATATATTTTTTCTATAATCTCTTGATACTCGTCATTACACAGGCTGTTGACAGTAACTCCGCCACCGCTCCTGTAATAAAGCTTTCCCTGCTCATCTTTTTCTATGTACCGGATGAGCACGCAGGAATCAAGGGTTTTACCATCGAAATACCCGGCTACCCCAGTATAAAACCCTCTTTTAGTGGCCTCTGCAGATGCTATAAGTTTGACGGTAGAAGGTTTGGGAGCCCCTGAAACTGATCCCGCCGGGAGAAGTGCAAAAATAATATCACCCAGCTTTTGCTGATAATTTTCAGACAACTTTCCCCTGATCTCGGAGCTAACCTGGATTATTTCACTGCGGTCAGTCTTAATTGTGTCCAGATATCTGAATCGCTCAACCCACACACTTTCAGATACAATTCCCAGGTCATTCCTGATAAGATCAACTATTGTATTGTGCTCGCAACTCTCTTTGTAGTCTTCCATTATCCTGCTTTCTGCATCCGGAAGTGAGGCGTCAATGGTACCTTTCATCGGGAAGGAAGATATTACCCCATTTTCAATCTTCACAAACCTCTCCGGAGAAAAGGAGATAAAATCATCCCCGACGCATAGTCCAAAAGGGGAGGTGGAGTGTCTCATAATTTCAGAAAAATTCAGGTTTGTTTCGATTTCGGTCCTGACCGTCAGATTTGCAAGGTATGAGTCGCCTCTTTTTAACCCGCTCATTATTATGCGGAACTCTTTCCTGTACTCTTCAAAAGGGAACGGCTCAACAATTTTCATCCTTTTTTCCCCGTCACAGGAGCCGGCCAGAGAGTCATCAGTATAATTTATATTTGTGCCAAACCTGAAAAGAATCTGATCTTGATTAAACGGGTCTTCTGTGAACAATACTCTCTCCATCTCGTAATCCACAGCAAAGAGAAAAGGCCGGGACTCTGCCCCTGCTTTGTTCATAAGATCTTTCACCCGCTCAGAAGTAAGATATTCCACAAAAACATTTTTACAAATCTAACTATATTCTATATTTGTGTGTAATGAACCGTATACTAATAATAAACAACTACGACTCTTTTGTCTATAATATATTCCACCTGGTAAAAAAAAATACCGTTTACGAAGTGGATATTATGCTTAATGACCGTATTGATTTCTCAACTCTTAAGAACTATACACATATCATACTGTCCCCGGGACCCGGACTGCCTGAAGAGGCCGGAGATTTGCTTAAAGTAATAGAAGTGACTAAAACAACCCACTCCATTCTGGGGATATGTCTGGGACATCAGGCCATTGCATGTTATTTCGGAGCAAGGTTGCTGCAACTCTCACATCCTCTTCATGGACACAGATCTGAGATTACAGTGACTGACCCTGATGATCCGCTGCTGGGAAACCTTTGCCTGCCAAGAGAAAAGCCAAAAAAAATCCATATAGGCCTGTATAACTCCTGGGTGGTCGATCCAGAAACAATGCCCGGTGAGCTTAATTCAGGATCTGTCAATGAAAATGGCATTATGATGTCCCTATATCACAAAAACCTGAATATATACGGACTTCAGTTTCATCCCGAATCTGTAGTGTCGGATCTTGGCGACAGAATTATTTCCAATTGGCTCTCTTTCAACCCAAATTCTGACTGACCCTGTCAAAAGCACAGCAGCATTATTGCAGCAGGATCAGCATCACAGCAACACTTACCGGAATAAACAGATTGTCTGTACCCCGCCAGCTCAGCATCTCCACCACCGTACTGACCGAAGCAATCCCAAGGGCAAGCCAGAAAGTTTTCAAAGTGAAATCCATTGTACTGAAATAGAGAGCAATCACAGAAATGATAAATGCAGAAACCAGAAAAGAGCCTGAACCCAGCCAGGTTTTTTGAAGTTCGTGTCCAAAGATCCGGATATTTTTGTTATTTCTTTTAAAATTCATCCCCAGCATACCTGCCATCGGATCGCAAATCCCCAGTACCAGCATTGGCAGAATAAATATCAGCTTGCTATCGTATGTCTCAGCTATCAGAAAAGTGATATAAACTGCCAGTGGGAGCATATAACCTCCTACCGATTTCCTCTCAATATCGTGTATCGATTTAAGCTGGGAGCCGTGTCTGCTTAAAAAAAGTACCAGAAAGAAAAAGAGAGCGAGTACCAGAACATACCAGTGGCTGTTGAAAAGAAAGGGAAAGGTTGTTGTTGCAAGGCTTGCCGTGAAGTGAGCAAATTTGCGGGTAACCTCTCCTCTAAATCCGAAACGTCTGTAGATCAGTTCTGTGAAAACCAGCACACAAAGTATTGCAATCATAATTACGATTGTCAGACCTATTTGATTTCCCATTTTGATAATAATTAAACCAGTGTTATACCAATAACCATCTCTATTAATGCCACAATTGCTCCGGCGGCAATCAGGCTGTCAAATCTGTCCAGAATTCCACCGTGTGCAGGTATCAGTCTGCTAAAATCCTTAGTATTATATTTTCTTTTATAAAAAGAGGATGCTGCATCACCCCCAAATGCCGCAATAATTACAACTGCAGATATTAAAAGAGATCTGATAAGTGATACTCCGATAAGGTCTTTTATCAGAATCCCGCTAAGCAAGGATATCACTGTCCCGCCGATTAACCCCATCCAGGTTTTGTTGGGACTGATTTTTGGCATCAGCCTTTTTTTACCCCACAACTGACCTGAAATCTGACTGAAACTGTCAAAAATAGAAAGAATCAAAAAGACAAAAAGAATCAGCTCTCTTTCCAGTCCGGAGAATAAAATAAATCCGTATGAAAGAAAAAAATAGAGAATAAGAGATCCTGTAAAAAACCCGGTTTTATGATATCCGGACTCTTTATAGAGCTTTATCAGTTCCCATAGTCCCCCCAGAGCAATCGCCGGCGTAATATAGATAAACAGAGGAGGGCCAAGAATGATGCTAAAGAAAATTGCGTTAATTATTAAGAAATATGTTGCAATCTTTATCCAGTTATTCTTCGCAAATTTTTTCTCCTTTCTTTTGTTAATTATAATTATGCCGATTGTACCCAAAAGGAAGTAGCAAAGAATTATTATATAGATGTTTGTGATCATAAAAGCATAAGTAATCCAAAAACTATCATTCCCAATGCATACCATTTCCTAATGCCTGACTCGGCTTTGTCAAGGCTGATTCCGGATAGGAATTTAGTGCCAAGCAAGGCTCCGATTATTGTTCCTGAGGTGAGGAACAACACCAGTGTAAGATCAATCTCTCCAACCAGAAAATGCGCTCCAAGAGCAGAGAATGTGTTAACAAATACAATCAGAATGCTTGTTCCCAGAACAAGTTTAACAGATAATTGCATTTCGAAAAGTCCCGCAAAAACAGGAGCACTACCGCTGGTTCCGAATGTGGCAGTTATCACACCTGCAACAAAACCGTAAAAAGAGCCTTTGGTGATTTTTTTGAACCCTTTAAGTTCATTTATTTCTATTCCGTTCGCCTCTCTTTTCCTTTTTTTCCAGTTAGAAAGGAGCATATGCGTTGCAATCACTATTGAGTATATTCCAAAGCTGTTCTTAAGCTGTCTGGAATTAAGCACGCTGGTAATGCCTGCCCCTGACATTGCTCCGGCAACGCCTGTAAGTGCAAATATCAGACCCACCTTCAAGTCTATGTTACCTCTCCTGTAGTGACCGACTGAGCCCGCCAAACAGACCGGAAGAGTTGCTGCCAGAGATGTAGCCACAGCGACCTGAGCAGGTATCCCAAAGAAAAGTGTAAGCACGGGAAGAAAGAAAAAGCCTCCTCCCCCTCCGGTCGCAGAGGATAGAAATCCGATTAAAAATCCGAGAAGAGGGAGCCATAGATAGGCGTATTCAAAGGGAGAGTATATTATCATAATTCTCTCTGTTTTTTCTCCTTAAGAATCCAGTACAGACCTTTGATGTTTGATCTCATTTCTGGTATAATTAATTGTATTGCAATGTGTTCTATAGCACTAAGAATACCCCAGAAAATCATAAAGTAGTAATAAGCAGGTATGAAACCTATAGTAAAAAGGGTTATAACGAATGTCCCCTGGATATAACCTCCAGCCTTTGTCATATAAAGATGGAAACTAGGAAGTTTTCTGAATTTGATCAGAGAGACAATAACTGTCAGAAAAAGGAATCCGATAAATACCGAAAAACTCAATATATATGGAGAGATCTCCTGGAACTTAAAGGTGAATATTCCTGCAATCGCCAAAAGATATGTTAAATCGTCAGCCAGCGAGTCCAGCTTTGCACCAACTTTTGTCTCCAGTCCAAATCTGCGGGCAATAAAACCGTCAGCTATGTCTGTTACAAAGCTTATTACAAGGAAGATAATAAAAAGAAGTTCCTTGTCTCTGATAATAAACCATAAAATCAAAGGGAATGCAGCCAACCGGTAAAAGCTGAGCACATTCGGTATATTTAGTACCTTCTCTTTCATCGAGTGTAAATATACAAACATTAAGATAAAATTGGACAACATACGTGACAAAATCTCATTACTGGTCATTTTAGTTGTATATTTCGCTCATAATATATTGCGCTAACGCATTGTTTTTGATATTTTCAAAATATTTTCTTTAGAAAATTAATTTGATAATATTTATCTTTATATTATTGTTTTTATGTCATTTGCTCATAAATATCTGTGTATATAAATTTAACATCTATTTTTAAGACCAAAAATATTGGTTGTATATTTTTATCATTGTTGTTCATTTCTTACATTATATATAGCTTTGTATCCACAAAACAAATTAATAATGAAGACAAAAATATTTGCATTTAAGTTTCTTGCATTATTTCTTTTGACAGTAATTGTATCCGGTTGTGTCCGCATCAGACCGGAAAACAACATTATAGAATCTCCCATTGGAACAATTCCTGCTGATTTCAACTGGAAAACTGTAAAAGAACTTTGCTGCACAGTAAGGGTATCATCTGTCTCAGGCATAGGTGACAACCTTGTACGAATAATAAAAATATACAACAGCCCTCTTACCAACGAAGGTTCGCTTATTGCAAGCGGAGCAGCAAAACCATCATCTCCCTATATTGCAAACATAACTCTTCCCTCTGCTGTTCCAACTCTTTACATAAAGGAGACTCTCCCGAATGGTACTACTACTCTCAAAACAGTAGATATTACCTCTTCTAAAATGGATGTAACCATTACCAAGTCACAGAGTATCGAGGCTCCCGCATTTACCAAAGCCTCTCCCACTCCCTCGTTTACAATTCCTTCCAATTACGATGTTATTATAAATGACCAGTCTGCTGCAACTATCGTTGGTTTTGCAGCCGGAGTTACTTCTACTTACGGAAATCCCTACAAGTCCTATCTGATACCTGCTGGGTTTACCCGTACTGCAAAAATCGATTTCGGCAACTGGCTCTCACACGCATTCCTTTTTGTGCAGGGAACATTTGCACCATCTAAAAAGAATGACAAGAATATCAGTCTCAGCCGCTCTTCAATTGTTGTTCTCAACGGTGGAGTAGTTGACATAAGCAGCCTTAACGCTGGTTATACTCTCAATGATGTTGTAACCATATATGTTGAGCAGGGAGGAAATCTTATTGTTTCCGGAAACATTTCAGTATCAGACGGAAAAGTAACCATAAACAAAGGAACAATAACCTGTACAGGCAACATCTCATTCTCAAGCGGCACTTCGGTTTACAATGAAGGCACCCTCACTGCATCACAGACCGGACAAACAAGGGTACTGTCCATAACCAACAATGCCTATTTGTACAATAACTCCGCAATTGTGGCTGATGAGTTCAACGTTACTGTGAATGCTTCGATAATTAACGATACCGGTGCAAGCATAGATTGCAGAATATGGGATCAGACAAACGGCTCTATTGTGAACAACCACGGGCACATTACCTCAACCACAAGCTTTGCTACAACATCCAATACAACTTTGAACAACCACTGCAACATCACAACCAATACTGCTTCGTTTCAGGGTGCCACCATAAACCTTTACGATGGTGCTATTATCTCTTCTCAGAATTTGATGCCCAACAATTTAACTATTAACCTTTTTGGCGGCAGCATGTTTCAAACCGTGAATGTGTCTGATATCTATGCTCTAAAATTGAGATCAACATCGGATACATATTCACTCTTTAAGTGCACAGGAAATGTAGAAAGCTTCGTCAGTGCTGCAAGCGAGGTAAACGGAAAAATTGAAATGGTGCATCTAAACCTCACCGAAGGCAGCGGGACCAATGGCCGCCTGCTCTACGAACCATTCTTCAGCAACGGTGCGATACTTTCAAAAACTCAGACAAAAAACATTTTAGCAACCACCTGTAACGGAGGAATGGGCCAGATAGAGAATCCTGATCCGCCTACCACCGACAATGACGGTGACGGAGTTACATCTGAATATGATGTTGACGATAACAACCCAAATATTGCCTTTGTGTCATACTTCCCGTCACAAAGCACCTGGGGCACATATGCCTTTGAAGATCTGTGGCCGAGAAAGGGAGATTATGATGTAAATGACATTATTCTTGGTTTCAGGATTGCCTATTATACCAACACCTCCAATATGGTAACCGAAATGGGAATGGATTACAATCTAAGGGCTGCAGGAAGTGTTTACTCTCTGGGACTTGCTTTTCAGCTGGATAATATTGTTGCATCAAACATTCAGTCTGTAACCGGGCAAAGCCTGTCAGGATCAGAGCCCTTCTCCCTGAATGCCAACGGCGCAGAAAGTGGTGTCAATCTTGCAGTCATTCCTCTGTTCAACAATCAGGGAGCGTCATTTTTGAATACTATCTCCGGAGAGTACTCAGCCACAACCGATCGTTATATCAGAATCAGGTTTGTCTCTCCTGTTCAGCAATCACAACTGACTAATGCATATTTCAATATGTTCATAACTGTAAATTCCCGAGGTAAAGAGGTTCATCAGCCCGGATATACCGTGACTACAAAGTTTGACCCTTCTTTTACAATTGGAGAAGCTCTCTTCCCCGGAGATATTTACAAGTATGCAGATGGTATGATGTGGGGACTCATGTTTCCTGGCCCTTTCAGGTATCCGGTAGAATACGAATCTATAGCAGATGCTTACACCCATTTTGCAGAGTGGGCAACTTCTGGAGGAACAGCTTATCAGAACTGGTATGAACCTCTCTCCGGATATACCAACGAATCATTGATATACTCTTACTGATAAAGGACTATTCAGACTGAACTGTTTTACAAAAGGACTTTATCTTAGTTGTAAAAGGGAACAACAGAACTAATAAATTTTTTAGTCTCACATATCTAATGGTACTAGTCGAAAAAAAGCGACTTAGTACCATTAATCTTTTATAAAAAGCGAGAGAGCCTGATTGATAGGAAACGGAGTTAACAATTGCCCTTATCCTGGCAGTAATAACTGTTCTGGCACTTTGTCCGGAGTTAATTATGTGTTTCTTCAGCTCCTTTATTACAGTGAAATAACTGTTGACATTCTTTTCTGAAAACTTTCTTGTCATTATGGAGTCCTCTCTTATTCTCCTTAGAAAAAGTGGCTTTGATAAATGGGAAACCCTGCTGGCATTGATGAAAAGAATAGGAGTAAAGAGTTCGTCTTCGTGTATTATTCCCGGGTAAAACTTGAGGTGCGTCTTCAGAAGCAGTTTTCTGCTTATAAAAAGGAGGCAGGCTGATGCCCTGAAGAGATCTTTCCTTACCAGCAGCATCAACATTTCTATCCCTGAGCGTACATTTTCGTCAATCTCCCCTTTTCTGTTGTATTTTACTCTTTTAAGCCCGAAATCACCTGATTCGGAGAATGAATCTGCATCAAATGTAACAATATCCAGCCCCTGATCAGTGGCAATACGGTAGCAGATCTGCAGAGCATCCTCAACAATAATGTCGTCACTGTCCATAAAATAGACAAACTCACCGGATGCCTTTGACATCGCAAAATTTCTGGTAACTGACAATCCCTCGTTTTGTTTGTGAAAATATTTAATTCTTTTGTCTTCCTGTGCAAAGCTTCTGATTATTTCAAGACTGTTGTCTGTGGAACCGTCGTCAACAATAATTAACTCCAGATCTCGCAGTGTCTGGTTTAGAACAGATTTTACCGCCTGGTCAAGATACGGGGCAGTGTTGTAAACCGGCATCAGTACGCTTACTCTGGTTCCTTCCATAGAAACTTTAATTTGTCAAGCCTCTGTACTCCTCAAGAGTCAAAGGTTTTGCATTAATATTGAGACCTCTTTTAAGCTTTTGAAAAGAAAACCGTGCGAGTGATCTTAGAATAGATGCTATTTCTACTGAGGTGCTCTCAGGGGGGAATATCTTCTGAACCATTTCTGTACTCCACTTGTCCGTAAAATATCTGCTGTATTCACTATCCTCAGGAGGAGAAACAATCAGATCTACACTATCTTTCCATTGATGTCTTATAGTTGTAAAATTTTGTTTTGAAGTAGTTAATATTCTAAAGAGTAATGATTTGTATGGCAAGTAATTTAGAAAAAGCTCTCCAAAATCATTTTCAAACCTGTGAATTATCCTCTCCTTTTCAAACATAACGATTTTATCTTCAATCTCAAGTATTACCCATTTATGTGATTTTTTGGGAGAGAGAAACTCTCCAATCAGGCTGGGTATCTCGATATATCCCATCTTTGCCACCCTCATCTGCTCACTTATGAATTTTACGGGATCATTGGCGTGTTCAAGTACGTGGCTGCATATTACATAATCAAATTCCTTATCCCTGAAAGGGAGATTTTCTCCGTCAGATTCAATTAATTTCTGATGTGGAAAAATTCTTAAGCCTCCTCTTCTATGAGTGTCGTCATTTAGAAACTTTTCAACCAGCACATCAGCTCTTTTGGTAGGGTTGCTTCCCGGCCCCACCTCCAGAACTTTGTATGTTCTCTTTATAAGAAGAGAATCTTTATCAACGGGCGTTACAATCTTCATAATCCCTGAATTACCATTGTAAAGCTAATAAAATATCCTCACTCTCTTTTATCTTTTATTCCCATAAATATGATTAATTTTGTTCCAAAAGCTACGATTACAATATGAGCCTCAGAATTGCATACTGCATTCCTTCTCTCTACTCTGTTAGCGGAATGGAGAGAACACTTGCCATCAAGGCAAATTACTTTGCTGAGCAATTTGGTTATGAGGTGTTTATAATACTTACTGATGGAAAAGAGAGATCAAACGCATTTCCACTTTCAGATAAGATTAAGGTAATCAATCTTAACATCAATTACGACAAAATTTGGGGATATCCCCTTTACAGAAAATTTTTTTCATATTCGGTTAAACAACGGATATACCGCAAAAGACTCTCAGATGCCCTTATAACCATCTCTCCGGACATAACTGTCTCAATGCTCAGAAGGGAGATTAACTTCCTGAACAAAATTAAGGATGGGAGTAAAAAAATTGGTGAGTTACACTTTAACAAGAGTAATTACAGAGATTTCAACTCTCCCCGCACACTTAAACTCCCCTTCAGAAAAACTCTTTCAAAAATATGGATGCTTCAGCTGATAAAAAACCTTAAGAAGCTGGACCGCTTTGTGGTTTTAAGCCAGGAAGACAAGAACAAGTGGGACGAACTCAGTAACATATCCGTAATTTACAACCCACTGGAGACTCTGCCTGACAAAATATCTGACTGCTCCTCAAAAAAAGTGGTCTCTGCAGGGAGGTTTGTCCGGCAGAAAGGATTTGATATGCTTATTGAAAGTTGGAAAATTGTTACAGAAAAACATCCCGACTGGACTCTTACCATATACGGCAGCGGAGATAAAACTCAAATCAGAAAAGATTCGGAAAAAATGGGCATACTCAAAAGTTGCAATTTTGAGGAGCCGGTAATGAACCTTTACGACAAATTCATTGAAAGTTCAATATTTGCCTTCAGCTCCAGGTTTGAAGGATTCGGAATGGTAATAACCGAGGCAATGGCCTGTGGAATTCCTCCGGTTGCCTTCGCTTGTCCTTGCGGGCCAAAGGATATAATCACCAACGGGAAAAACGGATACCTTGCTGAGCCCGGAGATATACACTCTCTGGCAGAAAAAATCTGCAGCCTTATAGAGGATGAACAAAAAAGGAAAGTAATGGGCAGGGAAGCCAGGATCAGAGCAGAAAGATTTACCATTGAAAAGATTGCAGCAGAATGGGATGCACTTTTCAGAGATGTTCTATCCAATTAGTTATTATACCTCTTTGCCTTCTCCCAGGTGCCTTTTCCCCCTTTTCTCTTTGCAAGGAATACAAACCCTTTGATTACATTTATATTCATAAAAAGGAAGTAGCAGGGAACCATCAGAAATTTATTGACAGATCCTATCTTTTCCATTAAACACCCGGTTATTCCCAGTACATAAAAAAGCAGCTGCCCGGCAAGTAAAAAACAATACAAAAGGCTGTTGCCCTCCACTGCCAGCATTATGTTGAGAGGCATAAGCAAAAACAGCAGAACAGGTGTTATTGTCCACCTTAAAACTCTGTGTGAAATATACTGAAAGGAAAGTGCTGGGTATCTGAAAATGTTCAGTAGTTTTCTTAGCCTTATTACAGCCTGTATTCCGCCTGCTGATATTCTTACCTTTCTCTTTTTCTCCTCCTCCAGATTGAGGGAACCACCCTCTGTTGCATAAGCCCTTTTGCAGTAAGCTATTCTGTATCCCTTTAAAATTAATGACATTGAAAGGACAAAGTCGTCAAGCAGTACATCTTCTTCTATCTCTGAGAACAACTCTCTCCGAATTGCGAAGAGTTCACCTGCTGCACCTACCGCTGTATGAAACCTGGAATCCAGCTCTTTTAATAAAGATTCATATTTCCAGTAAAGATTTTCACCTTTGGAAGAGAGCGGATCGTCTCCGGCAGAGCGAACTCTCTTCTCTCCGGCAACACATCCTGTCTTTGGGTCATTGAAAAGTTTTACGATCTCTCTCACAGCCTCTCTGTTTATCATTGCGTTTGCATCAGAAAAAATAACCAGGGGTGTGTCAATATGTTGCATCGCCCTGTTCACTGCAGCAGACTTACCCTTTCTCTCTTTCAGGTAAAGAAGCTTAACTTCCGGATATCCTTTAA
The DNA here is from genome assembly GCA_002428635.1 of Bacteroidales bacterium UBA6088. Lineage (GTDB taxonomy): Bacteria > Bacteroidota > Bacteroidia > Bacteroidales > UBA932 > Bact-08. The sequence goes on along the minus strand of DIXE01000006.1, from coordinate 38,418 downwards.
GAATATCGTTGGTTCTGTCAGTGGAACCATCTGTTACCCATACGATATTTAATTTTTCACGGGGGTAATCGAGTTCAAAGGAATTTTTTATCTTCTCTTCTGCAACCTGCTGTTCGTTATACGCCGCAACTAAAAGAGTGACTTCCGGAAAAGTCTTGCCTTCTTCTGGTTTTCGGAGGGGATAAAAAATCTCTTTTAGCTTCACTAATACCCACAATACCAGACCATATCCAATGTAAGTGTAAAAAACAATCCCTGCCGATATCCAAAATATTACCTCAACTGTTCCCATAAATCAACTGTTGAATATTTCTGTCACTCTGCTCATCTGATTCTTCCAGCTCAATGTTTGCTCAATTGAAGAACGAATCTGGTCCGGATAGAAATTATTGGATGTGCAGAATTCCACAATCCGTGATACATCTGCAGGACTTTCGTCAGCAGGTATTTTGAGCACATAGGGCATTCCTTCAAAATCATCATCCTGCTCTGAACAGGTAAAAGGGATCCCTCTGGCTGCGTACTCTCTGGTCTTAAGAGTCCGTATTCTGGTTATGCCAGAACGGTGTCTTCCAAGGCTGGCAATGCCAAAATCTGCCAGATCAAACAGGTTGTCCAGCTCTTCTCCGGATTTAGGGCCATAAAAAATCACATAAGGGGTTATGCCTCCGGACTCTGCTATTTTTCTGATTTTTTCCAGTTCTCTTTTGCAACCTCCTCCCACGATATGAAAAATTACTCTGCGCGAGGGATGATCCGAATAGTAGTTTACCATTCCAGAAACCAGACGGTCGTAACCGTGCCAGAAATGTATGTCGGCAACACCGATCAGGTTGATTGCATAATCATTTTTGCGTTCAGGCTTCCTTACTTTTACTGACAAAAAATCAATTCCGTTGGATATCTTCAGGGTTTTTACCCCGAATATCACGGAATAGTCAGAGAATGTGATTATCCTGTCAATATATTTTGCCAGTCGTCTTCTGAAAAGCTTATCTGCAAACAGTTCTGCCCTGAACTTCAACCCTTGCTCCCTGTACTCACTGTCGTAGGGATAGGTCGGAATTTCCAGATCTATGCGGACTCCGAGTCTTTTGAGCTTTTTGAACAGCGAAACAGTGAAAGGATTGGCATTATGATCATAACGGGCATATATATACCTTATCTTTTCTCTCTTAACGTAATTGACAACAGAGGTATATTCTGTCCTTTTCAGAATTTTTGCCAAAAGGCCTTTACCATAATATTTAATAATCTTCTCATCTACATACCTGCTGTGAACCGAGTTCTCAAAACTATGATAACACAGATTCATTTCCATCCCAAGCTCCCTGAAAGCATTAAGCTGGCAAATTATCTTGTTGCTGATTCCGTTGTGAGGAGCCAGACGGTGAAATATCAAAAAAAGTGATCTCATTTTTCTGGTTTCCGCTTTACAATATTTGAATCCTCGTCTTTATAAACCTCTTTTGAACGGAAATAGATCTCTTTGTTTTTAATGGAGTTAGAAACTCTTTTGAAAAATAATTTAAAAATATTTCCGTCGTTTCTAAGTGTAGCTGTACAGGTAACTGCTCTCGCTCTGGGGGATCGTATAAACTTAATCCTGCCGAATTTCTTAAGGCCCAGAGCCATCGAGCCATCCTCTCCCCGGATAATATCCACCCTGTAACCCACTTTTCTTCCGAATTCAATGTTATATGCAAAGACCAACCCCCTTACAGAGAGCTCAGGTCTTTTAAACGACTGAAAATAAAGATGTATATCCCTTATCAATTCGTAAAAGAATAACCAAAAGCGGGGATACTCTTTTCCTGCAACATAGCTCCACAATGCACTCGAAGCCACAATACCCTCTTTTTCGAGCTGCTTTATGTGACTCTCTATATAGTGTGGCGGATACATAGTGTCGGAGTCTATACAGATATAATACTTACCCTTCGCCTCCTGTAAGCCTCTGTTTCTGGCGTACCCGCAACTCTGTTTTGTCTCACTGTAGCAAGGCAGACCGACAGCTTCAAATACATCATTTGTTCTGTCGGTGGAGTTGTTGTCAACTCCCAGTATCTCTATCGGATACCTGCACTTGTTGTCACTTAGAGACCACAGGCAGGATAAAAGCCGCTGTTCCTCGTTGTAGGCAATCACAACAACAGATGCAAGAGGATTGTCACTCTGAAGCATCGCAATATTTTTTCTTGTCTGCTCAATCACATCAGAGGGAGCCTCCGCAAATGGCTTCTCAAATACCTGGAGATATTTTTTATACCATTTCATAAATCCTTTTTTTCTCTCACCCATTCACGTTTTTCGGGATCATATTTTTTAAGCAGTACAGCCGGATTGCCTCCGGCTACAGAGAATTCGGGAACATCTTTGTTTACCAGGCTACAGGCAGCCACAACACTGTGCCTCCCAATCTTAACACCTTTTGTTATAACACTGTTTGCACCAATCCAGACATCATCTTCAATGACAATTTCCTCTACCGAAATTCCCTGTATATCAATCCTTTTTTCGGGATCCTGATAATTATGATCAATACCGGAGAGTACAACTCCCTGAGCTATGTTCACATTGTTCCCAATACTTACCGGACCAATTACCACATTTGAGATTCCCACCCTTGAGTCTTTACCGATACGAATCGCCCCTACAAGATTATTGAGAACAGAAAAATCTTCAACCACAGAATGGTCTCCTATTGAAAACTTGTTAAAAGGAGCAATATCTTTTCTGACACTGCTGTATATGACAGCACCAGTCCCTCTGGAAATGTAAAACGGGGTAAATAATCTCAGCCACCATCTGGGACGTGAACGGTAAGGATGTATCATTAGCGAGTGCAGTCTTTTTTTTGTTTGTGGCCTATTTATCAGCCAGTTATAGATTTTATCCTTCATAAAGACAGAAATTTAATCTTTTTGACCCTTTTGAAAAATTTTCTCATTCCAGGTTCAAACAGGTACATAAGGGCAAAATGGACAACTGAAAAAATTGCAGTGACACAAGTTGCATAAATCGCCCATTGAAGGTAGCCATTTTCCGGATTCATTCTGATAAATTTAAGTATAAATGAAGAAAAGCCCCAGGCAACAGCAAAAATGAGCAGGAATTTAAAGATTGACCTCCAGTAAGGCCATATAGAAATTTTGAATCCTTTGCTGTAAAGGAAGTATGGTTTCCAGATGCCAACAATCAGAATCATACTTACCACAGGCCCGATCAGTACACCCGGCAATCCCATATAAATTCCTCCGGCAATTGACAACAGAATGCTTATCCCAGCCTCGGCAACAGGTGCCCAAACGTAATTGAACAAGCCATAACCGTTAATAAAAATATCGTTTATTGTTCTGGTCTGTGAGATATAAATATTTGCCAGAATGAGCAATAAAACACTGTACTCAAGTACATACTCTCTGCCGAGCCACAAAACAATAAAAGGTTCAATCAGGTAGTAGAGCGCAAATATTAGCACGCCTCCAATAAAATATCTGAAAGACATCAGTTCCCAGTATGTGCCTATGATCTTTTTTTTGTCCCCCTCTGCTATCAGATTGCCTACTCCGGCACCGGTTCCGTCCATCATTCCGGCAGTGAGTGAGGAGAGTTTATTGACGATAATTGTATAGTTAATGTAATATGCCACTGTTTTTAACGACACAAAAGAGTATATCAGGATAGACGATGACTGGTACTGAATGAAAAAGGCAATTCTGTGAACAAAAAGCTGCTTTGTGTACTTTACAATTTCTGGATACTTATTAAGAAGATCTTTGCCGGCTTGCTTGCTTGATGACAGCCATGGATATACCTTTTTGATTTTTCTGTTGAGCAGTATGCTGAATAGTACTGCAAAAGGCAACTCTATGGCAATCCACAAAATGTAATTTTTTGTATAATAGCTCAACGCCATCTGTATCAACGTTTTTGCAATAAATGCCGACTGAAAATAGATTGTAATTACGTAATTCTTCTGGTCTGCACTTAAGAGTGTCTGCTGATAATTTGCAAAATATCCGATAAGGGAAGATATCAGGAATGAGAAATAAGCAAAGAGTATTCCCTCGTTTGAAAAATCTGTGCCCTTAAAAATCAACGGAAGAAAGAAAGCAAGGATAATTCCAAGAAGGATTATAAGTTGGCCAATCCTCTTATATAGATATCCGAATATCGAAATGATTTCGTTAATCTTTACCGTATCCTTGTCAAAAAGAGGCTTGTAAAGGACGTAGCCAATGGCTGTACCCACTCCCAGTTCTACCAGGTTCAGAAAACTGAGTATGTTCTGGAGCGTTCCGATCAGGCCCATAAAATCATCTCCCAGACTGGAGAGGAAAATCGATCTTGAAAAAAAGGAGAGTATTAGAAGAAAAAAGTAAAAAACAAGATTTACTTTAACATTGGTCATACTCTTAGATGCCCTGGAATCACTCATTGCTTTATCCTTTTTCGGTATGAATATATTTTTTATTAACACCCTTGATTCTAAACAGGTTGGCAAACATCAAAATAAAAATAAGAGGAAGCTTTTTTACTGCGTTAAAGCTTCTTACATTCCAGAGAAATCCGGGTATGGAAAGAGTTAGTGAAGATATCAGCAAAATAAGAATAAGCCACCATTTAAGAGAATGGGTATAAGAGATAAAAGTGAGAACAAATGCAACAAATCCAATAAAACCAAGTAAGAGTACACGAGGCAGAATCATCCACTGCAGTATTTTATCAATGTAATCAAGATTACGGCAGGCAATTGCCTCCGGAAGCTCTTTAATACCTCTTTTCAGTGACCCAAACTGTGCTGCAATCCATCTCCTTCTCTGCCCGTAAAAGGCGTCAGCTTTATCTGTTTTATGGTCATATACAAGAGTATAGTCAAGATACCTCACCGGGATCCTCTCCTTTAGAAGCATCAGCTCCATCTCTTTGTCCTCCCCAGCTGTTCTGAGCAAGAGTACGTGTCTGCAGAACCATTTGTAATCAAATGCCATCCCGGAACCTGCAAGAGCAGAAGAGAGTCCCAGGCAAACGTGTCCTTTGCGGAATATTGAATTGTTTATCTCTTCGCTTATCGAATCCAGAACCGCAATGTCACTGTTCAGGTTTTTGGCAGTCCTGTGGCACTGCAGGGCAAAAACACCTGCTTCAAATGCGCTGTTAACGTCATTCAGAAAGTTTTCTCCCACAACATTATCTGAATCAAGAACTACTGCAATGTCATAAACTTCACTTTTTAAATTTAAATACTCAACAGCGTTTATCATTGCATTTGCCTTTGAATCTGCCGGACTCTCCAGCATAAGAAGCTCCAAATCCATCTTGTGCAGCCTGGCATTGGTCTCCTTTGTCATTGTGTCGGATACTACCAAAAGCCTGAAACTCCTCTCCAGATAGCTTTGTTTCAGTATTGACTTTACAGAGTCAAAAATTACCTTATCTTCTCTATAAGCAGGTATTATTACAATTATTCTCCTCTTGTGAACAGATTCCCTGTATGGTTTCAATCTCCCGAACCGGGCAGCCAGAGAAAAAAGTATCACATATAATACACAGAAAGTTGCATATCCAAACAGAATCCACTCTGTAACAACATAGAACAATTTTAAAATTTCTGCTCCCATTTTCCGAATTTTTTTCTGCTGAAATCCCTGACTCCCGAAGCTATTGCTGCCACCTGATCCGGTCTGCTGTCCAAAACGGCCCTGAGTATTGCAACCGTTGATGCAACAAATATCAGATAAAATACAGATAATATTCTTTGCAGTCCCTTGCGGTGCTTCAAGGCAAATAAAAGACGGTTGCGTGTCATATAATATTTTTTCGAAGAACTCTCATTACCTATGCTTGTACTCTCTTTATGAATAATAAATGCCTGGGGAAAATACCATATCTGATATCCTGCCGCTTTTATCCTCTCGCTCCAGTCTATCTCCTCATAGTAAAGGAAAAAACTTTCATCCATTGCACCAACCTTTTCTATCACTTCTCTCCTTACCATCATGGCTGCACCGTGAAGATATGCTGTCTCACAGGCATTAAGATATGGAGATGTATCTTTGCTCCCTTTTCCAATGCATCTGTTTCTGAGGGTGAACACAGAGAGTTTGGTGTAGCCGGCAAACTGGATTGTGCGTTCAGGATCATCGTAATGAAGCCTTGGAGATAAAGCTCCGGCCAAAGGATTTTGATCCATAAACAAGATCATTTTATCTATTGAATCATCCTCAATTATTGTGTCATTGTTAAGAAAAAGAAGATATCTACCTTTGCTTGTGTCTATTACAAAATTGTTCCCTCCCGCAAAACCCAAATTTTGGCCTGTCTTAACAACATTTATATTCTTATAATTTAAAGAAATCAGAGAAGCCTCGTCTGCAGAAGATCCGTTGTCAGCAACAAAAACCTCATAGTTAGGCCGTACAAAAGGCATCAACGACTCCAGAAGCTGGACTGTCTCACCGTAACCGTTATAGTTAAGTATTATTACCGATATGTCAGGTCTCAAGTTCATAGTAGTGATATGTCTGCTCATTTTCTTTCTCTCCCGCTCCCTGAATTAAATTGGACTCCCTGTCGTAAGAGGGACTTAAGAAAACAGCTGTCATTGCAATATAAAGGATAAAGGCGGTAGGGAATTGGCCCATTATCTCAATGCTGTAAGAAGCAACATACAGGCCGGCAATGCCGCAAAGCAAAGCAGTGGTAACCCCCCTGACTTCTCTGTTTCTGAGTTTGAAAAGGACAATATATATTCCATAGCCCAAAATTGAGAGCAAAATTGTAATGTGCAGTATAAGACCGACAATGCCTGTTTCTACCCAAACCAGAACATACCAGGAATCGTTGGGCTTATCCATAAGGTATTCGTTTGGGTTATATGATTTTGCCTGTTTCCTGCTCATACCTATCCCTGCTCCAAAAGGTCTTTCTTTCATAAATACCCTCAGCCTTCGTTGGTTCTCAATCCTGACTCTAAAGGATGCATCCTCTGTGTTAAACACAGATCTCATTCTTCTAATGTATGAGTTTCCGTTTCCATAATTGGTGTATCTTAAAAAGACAAACACCACCAGAATCATAAAAGTGGTAAGTGCCATAACTCTGAGGTCTTTTGAAAGAAAAGCCAGAAGTGCGAAACCGACAAAAGGGACAGCAACAGAACCTCTGGTCCCGGAAATGACCATCCCGTACATACAGGCAACAAAGGCAAGAACGTAAAATATTTTCTGCCACAATGGTTTTATATAAATTGCAGTGATTGCAAAAACAACTCCCGAAAAGGCTATTCCGGAACCGAAATTGGCAGCATCTGTAAAGAACGAGAAGTACCGGTTACCGGAATAGATTATGTGTGTGCGTGCGCCCCCCTCAACATAAAGCCAATACATTTCCGCGGCATCAAATCCATACACTTTCTGAATAAAAGCCTTGATTACTGCGGTAATGGCAAGTATCCCCCAAATGAAGATTATCATTTTAAGATCTTTGAACTCCTTAAGAAGAATAGAGCTGATTAAAACAAGAAGAAAGAAATATAAGCCGATGCTTCTTACTGCTGTAAACCAGGCCACTATTAGTCCTTCCGGATTAAGCAGCTGTAGAAAACAATAGAAGAGCCAGACAAAAGCAATTAATATAAGAGAGTTGTACGAACCTCTCCACTTGTATTTGCTGTTGGATTTAAAAAACTGGAAAACAAGTGACACCAGAGTTACAAGAAGTATTAAATCCATAAATATTCCGGGGGAGATCACCTTAACATATCTGGATGCTCCTGATATGTAATAATTTATTACGAACATCGTGACAAAGCCCCATATTGGCTTGTCAACTATGTACATAAGATACAAAACAAAAACCGGGGCAAAGGCAATTCCAAGACCTGCAATATAACCGAAATTGATAGTTGCATAAGTAATCGCCCCCACACAGATAATCAACAGAGTGTATATCAACGGGCGGTTTAAATTTTCAACTATGTATCTACCTGCATTCACCTAATCTATTTAGATGTTAAGCCAAATTGTGATAACTTGTATGCCAGCATTCTAAATTTTGAGTAAGGTGGCATTATCCCGACAATATCTTCTGTAGCAGACCTCTTCGCATTCGTAACATAGACACCTATAGGTGTTTGATCTGACTGCACCCTCAATCTTTCGAAAGCGATACGGTCAATTTCTCTCCATACTTTATCTGCCCTTACAACAAGGATGTTAAGAGATGCCTCCTTTAGAAGACCGGCAGGAATTGTAGATTTAATTACAGGCCTGTGCTCAACCAGAATAATGTCTTCGTTCTCGTAATCAAAAAGATCTCTGAGATTGCTGGACAATATAAATTCACGGCTCTTGTCAAAGTTATGATTGTGCCAGGATATCGACTTTACCCTTAACCCTCTCTCTTTCCAATAGTTATGTATTTGCTCCATAAGAAGTGACTTTCCGGTGCCCTCCTCCGTGCTGATAAAGTTAATAATGTCAGGGCCTTGCTTAGGATTCAGATAAGGAATAATTGAGTTTGCCAGGTGGTTGACCGCTATCTTTTCATACTGTCTGTAAAGAGATTTGTAACGTAATTTGTTCTTTCTGGGGAAAAGTCCCAGCACAGGTGCCGGGATGAGTCTCTCTGCCCTTGCCTTATCTCTTACGGTCCGGTCAAATATCTCCAGGAAAATGAAAAATACCAATATGAAAACCAGTGTTGCCACGAAAGTGGAAATCACAATGAGCTTCCTTTTTGTGGGAGTGGGAGAAACAGGGAACAGGGGCGGGTTGATGGGCCGAAGATTGGCAGAGTTCATCTGAAGTGTCTTCTGCCTCATAAGCGCTGTATTGTGACTGTTTAAAAGTGAAAGGTAAGATTGTTCGGTAAAGGTAATATCCCTCTCTATCCTTTTGAGTGTTGCTCCAACAGGAGAGAAAAATTCGTATTGTTCATCAAGACTCTTTTTTACCTCATCCATTACGTATAACTCGGCGGTGGCCTCCTCCTTTTTAATAGTCTCCTTAATCCACTCCTCAACAAAGGAAGAGGATGAAATGCCTTCTTTTGAATATTTTTTTTCCAGTATGTCATCCGAAATGACCTTTAGCTCTTTTTGCGCTTTTTCCAGCTTGTTTTTATATTCTTCTATCGTTTTGAAGCTGATACCCAAAGTGTCTTGATTGAAGACTTCTGATCTCGCCAGAGTGGTTTTAAGCCTGGAAATCTCGCTGAGTTTTGAGAGAAATTGTGTATTACCCGCAATCATTTCCACCTGATCTTTTATTCTTTTTTCCAGTTCAGATACCAAAGCTCTGGAACTGTTGTATTTCAAAAGAATATCATTGTATTTGAGTTCATAGTCACGGGAGAGAGCTGTTATGTGTTTTGCCTGTTCAGGGTAGTTGATAATTTTTTTTCTTACAGAATATCTTGTAAGGGAATCCTCTGAATATCTTAGTTTTTGACTTAACTTCTCGAGTTCATTCCTGAAAAACTCCACAACATCGTTGGTTTCTCCAAATCTCAGGTATTTGTATTGCCTTACAAACTCATCATTCAGAAGAACAAGAGTATTGTATGCAATTCCGGGGTCATTTGCAGAGTATTTGATTTCCAGCATATCGCTGCTGTATATCCTTTTTACATCTACCCGGCTTAGTGCATTGTAACAATAATGGGGATGATTCCAGTTAAAAAGGCCGTAAACAAAATTTCTGGGAGATGCCTTTTCATAATTGTTAAGGTTTTCCAGTGTCTTTTCTTCAGAATTTTTGTCAATCAACTCTCTCACCTCTTTTGGAGTTATCCTTACCAGATTTCTGTAATTGTTTGCTCTTATAAAGTTATTGTCGGTCAGAGAATCTCCGTACATCATATGCTGGGCGTAGAGCCTGAGAGAAACATTTCTGAGAGTGCTTTTTGACTTGATAATTGCGACAAGGTTATCCATTCCGTTATTAACGCTGCCCCAGTCAACCCGCCCTGCCTCCTGTCCTGTTTCAATGGTGAATCCAGAAGCAATTCCGGTGTATATCGTTGTGGAAACCTCATACTGCCGGGTCATATTTTTAGTGGAATAAATCGCAATAATGCTCGTTACCAGCGGAGTTATTATCAGCCAGTACTTTATTCTGAGCAACATTCTTATTATTTGAGATAAAATTTCCATCTAATTATTCAAAATAGTTGTATTTGAAATAATTTCCAGTTTCATAACCGAACTCTTAAGCTCTGAGATAAGCCTCTCCAGCTGTAGTCTGGCCTGCACCTGCAGACCTTTGGCCACATTAAGTTCGTGTATGGATATCTTTCCGTATATATAATCATTCTGGTTCTGATTGAACTGCTCGTCAGAGAGAAGCACCTGCTCAAGCAAAGGCTTGTAGCTGTTTATCATCTCCTGGCATTTAAAGTAAAGATCAATAATTTTGGCCTTCTGTTCATCATACCACACATCTCTCTCCCTGCTCAGCTCCTTGATTCTTAGCTCTTGTCTCTTTACCCTGTTACGCTGATCAAAAATCCGGTCAAGAGGAACCCTTAAGGTAGCCCCAATATTGTAGAATACCTGCTCTTGTCCTGTGTACTGATATATCAAAGGGTAGTTGTCTCCGAGATCCATATAAGAGTTCATACCGATTATTCCATACTGATATGTTCCTCCCAGACTGAAGTATTCCAGCCATTTTTTCTTCTCCGACTTAAGCAGAAGTTTTTCCCCCTCAGCCCTAATATCATAAAATTCAACCATTGAACTTTTCAGTGCACCTTTAAAAAGGGTGTCAATCGGAGGCAGTTTGAATTTAAGCGTCTCTTCCAGGCTCTCCTGTGCATTCACAAGGCCGGAGGCTGCAAAAAGTAAAAATATTATTGAGAATAACTTTTTCATAATCAGTAAAATCAGACATTCTCTTTTTGTACGAACGCGGTGAGTGTTTTAAATATAATCCTGATGTCCATCATCAGGTTGTAGTGCTTTGCATAGTAAAGATCGAGCTGCTTCCTCTCCTCGGGAGAGAGCCTGCCAGAATCACCTCTCTTTTCTACCTGCCACAGGCCGGTAAGTCCGGCCGGAGCCATAAAGCGGTCAATATACTTGTCCGAAGTAAGCTGCTCGGCTTCGTACAAAGGTAGCGGGCGATTGCCTACCAGCGACATATCACCCTTAAGAATATTGATCAGTTGGGGCCATTCATCTATGCTGAACTTTCTTAAAAACCGTCCAACTTTGGTTATCCTTGGATCGTTCTCATACTTTACAAAATTCTCCCTTGCCTTTTTAGCTCTGTCAGCCAGATAGTCCACTTCTGAAATTACATTGTCGTCAGAGACAAAAAGATTTTCTGCAGTCGTCTCTTCTACAGGGAGCTGCAGGGCGTTATAGGAGTCGTAATTGATCTCCGGTCCGGCCTCTCTGTACTGATTCAGGGTCATAAACTCCTTAAGTCTTTTATCGGCATCCTTGTACATAGAACGAAACTTGTAAAAGTCAAACTGCTTGTAGTTGCTGCCAACTCTTTTTGATTTGTAAACCGCCGGACCTCTGCTCTCAATCAAAATAAGCAGAGATATTATTATTAAAGCTGGAGAGAGTAGTAACAAAATAAGGAGGGAGGCAATAATGTCAAAGACCCTTTTCCAGACAGGACACTTATATTTACCCAGAGGTTTGTGCTCTGCAGAAGCCGCAAGAATAAGCTCCTGGTTCCTGGCAACAAAGTCAACCCCGTTAAGCAGTCTTGTTTTAGATAAATCACTTATTGCCGTATCGTTAACCCCACACTTAAGATAACACGATATCTCGTCTTTGTTAAGGTTGTCAGCCACAACAATTAAATAAGCTGCCGGAAACTCTTTTTTAATAAGCGTTATGCCTTTTCTTTCGGTTTCACAATCTCCCTTTTCAAAGAGAATCATTAGCGGAGATCCTTCGTGTTCTTCCCGAAGTTTCTGCAAAGCCTCCTCAAAAAAATCTGCCTGATGTAATGCTCCGTCAAGGTAAGCATTAAATCTAGAGTATTTGGTCAGGTCTCTCCCCACATATATAGTAAAAACGGTCACTGAACTATTTTTTTAAGTCTCACTTTCAGTTCCATCGGATTGAAGGGTTTTGATATATAGTCTGCTGCGCCCTTTTCGAGCAGTGCAATTTTTTGAGAAGAACTGTCCTCACTGGAGAGTATCACAAAAGGAATTGCTCTAAAAAGCTCATTCTTCTTTATGTAGTCCAGAAACTCCACTCCCGACATCTTTGGCATATAAATGTCAGAAATTATAAGGTCAGGCATATTCCCTGACTGTAGCCAGGCAATCGCCTGAATAGGATCTTCAAAATAGATACAATCAAACGATTCATTCAGATAAACCTCTATTACTTTTGCAATAGTTGACTTATCATCTACAATGAGTACTTTTTGTTTCACAGACAACCAGTATTAATTCAAAATTCTTGTAAATGTATGAAAAATATTTGAGAGATTGCTTAATCTGTGTAGCTTTGCTAACAACATAAAGATATGAGGGATAGTAGACATAGTACCAACAGATCTTTTCACATCTCTTTGGCGGTTATAACCTCTCTCTCAGGAATAGCCGTTTTCCTTGCAAAATATATAGACCCATCTAAGTTTCCGGTTTTTTCGTTGATACCTCCTATCGCTCCGTTTATTTTATTCTTTACTCTTGCGCTCACTCTCTATTTTATCTGGAAAAGAAACTGGCTTCTTATAGTGCTGACAATTACAATTCTCCTGAATACAGAGTCCGTGGCTTCGTATCTTAAGGTTTTTTCCAAGAAGGAATCTGCTCCGGTAAATAAAGAATTGTCTCTTATTGTTGTCACATATAACATTCACGAATTTAAAAGTTTAACCTACTCAAACATAATCTCTGACATTCCAGACTACCTTGCAGGAGTAGGAGCTGATGTTATCTGCATTCAGGAATACGAAGACTTTCCAATGTCGAGTGATCAGGAGAAAGAAAAAGCATTTTCTGAATATCCGCACAAATTTATACTGAAAAAAAGCTCCGGAGAAAACGGTCTTGCCATCTTCAGCAGGCTCCCGATACAGGAAACTGGCATTATAGATTTCAAGGAGAGTGCAAACGGTGCAATCTGGGCAAATGTTCTCTTTTCAGGAAAATCAACAAGGATACTGAATGTTCATATGCAGACAACCGGCTATAGCTTTACAAAAAACAAAAACCCACTTTTAATTGCAAGGGTTATGCTCGCTAGCAACAGAATACGGTCAGAACAGGCAAAAGTTGTAAGAAAGTTTTGCGACTCCACCAAAGTCCCTCTTATTGTATGCGGAGATTTTAATGACCCACAGGAATCTTATGTGTACAGAACAGTAAAAGGAAGACTTAAAGATACCTTCCTTGAAGGAGGAACAGGTTCCGGTATAAGTTTAAGAGGTGTTTTTAGCTTTCTAAGGATTGATTTTATTTTATCATCTGAAGATTTTGAGTGCAATCAATCATATTATGACAAGGTGATTTTTAGTGACCACTATCCACTTATAGCGGAGTTGGAATATCAAAACAGAAAGTAGAACCTTTCCCCTCTTCAGATGTAAAACTCAGCGAGCCGCCGTTCCTTGCGGCAAAATCCCTGCAGAGCAGCAATCCCAGCCCTGATCCCTCTTCTTGTGCTGTTCCAAAGCTCCTGAAGTGAGAGTCAATCTCAAAAAGTTTCTCCTGAATATCTTTTGAGATGCCCGTTCCTGTGTCGATCACACAAATTCTGACACTCTGCGGCTCTTCAGAAATTTTTATTGTTACAACACTCCCTCTAAAGCTGAATTTAATAGCGTTACTCATCAGGTTCCTTATTAAAGTCTTTGCCATATCCACGTCAAGGGTGGCCACTCTTTCGGTCTCCCCCTCAATCTTTATCTCAATTCCCTTTAGAGAAGCCACTGTTCTTTGTGTCTCAACAACGCCGGCCACCAGCTCCATAATCTCCACATCTTTCTGGAATACAGTGTTCAGCCTGCCGGTTTGACTCTTTGTCCACTTAAGCAGGTTATCCAGCAAAGTGAAGCTGTCATCGGTAAGCTTGTTCAGTATCTTTAAAAGGTCATACATTTCTTCACTTACAGAGTCCTTGCCAATTTCGTTTACAAGCACTTCTGCAACCATCCTGATTGAAGCTATTGGTCCTCTCAAATCGTGTGCAATCACAGAGTAAAGTTTGTCCCTGCCGAGTATTGTTTTTCTGAGTTCTTCTGTCTGCCTTAGAATAAGCCTTTTTGCAGCGACCAGAGATATCTGGTGATTGATCCGTGTTAGAAGTTCGTCTCTGTTAAACGGTTTTGATACATAATCGACTGCTCCAAGGCGGAACCCCTGAACAACATCTTCTGTGGAGTTCAGAGCCGACAGAAAAATTATCGGGGTCTGATCGTGGCCTGAAATTTCCCGCATCTTTCTGGCTACTTCATGACCATCCACCACTGGCATCATAATATCCAACAGAACCATATCAGGATTGTTTCTGGCAATTATCTCAAGTGCATCTTTTCCGTTGAAAGCCGTAAGAGTTTTATACCCGGCTTTTGAAATCAGAAGTTTGAGAAGCAGAACATTGGCGTCCACATCATCTACAATGAGAATTGTATAGTCAGAATTGTTAACTTCCATATTGTTTCCCGGTTATTTTCCTAAAGTAATCAATAGTATCTGAGAGTCCATTTTCAAGAGATACTTTTGGTTCCCATCCGGTAAGCTTTTTCATAAGAACAATGTCCGGCTGTCGCTGCTTTGGATCGTCTGACGGCAATGCTTTGTAAACAAGTTTGGATTTTGATCCTGTCATTTCAATTATCTTTCCGGCAATGTCAATAATAGTATATTCGGCCGGGTTTCCGATATTGACAGGTCCGATAAAAGAATCATCTGTCTCCATTACCCTTACCATCCCGTCAATCAAATCGTCAATATACTGAAAACTCCTGGTCTGCTGTCCATTACCGTAAATTGTAATATCCTCGTTCCTTAAAGCCTGAATAATGAAATTGGAAATTACCCTGCCGTCATTGAGACTCATATTTGGCCCGTAAGTATTAAATATCCGGGCAATTTTGATTCTCACTCCATTCTGTCTGTGGTAATCCATAAAAAGCGTCTCGGCACATCTTTTACCTTCATCATAGCAGGATCTGATCCCCGTAGGGTTCACATTTCCCCAGTAACTCTCAGGCTGCGGATGAACAGCCGGGTCGCCGTAAACCTCGCTGGTAGAGGCCTGCAGGATTTTTGCCTTGAGTCTCTTGGCAAGGCCCAGCATATTTATTGCCCCCATTACTGAGGTCTTTATTGTTTTTATCGGATTATACTGATAGTGGACAGGTGAGGCGGGACAGGCAAGATTGTAGATTCTTTCTACCTCAACGTGGAACGGATTGATTACATCGTGTCTTATTACTTCGAAATGAGGATTTCTCATAAGGTGAAGTATATTCTCCTTTGAACCTGTAAAGAAATTGTCCACACAGATTACATCATTTCCCTCGTTAACCAGTTTGGTACAAAGGTGTGACCCAATAAATCCGGCGCCACCGGTAACCAGTATCTTCTTCATCGTTACTTGCCTATTGAATAGTATATAAATCCTTCTGAATCCAGTTCGGCCGGGTCATATATGTTCCTGCCGTCAACGACAACATTGCCTCTCATTACAGATTTCAGCTCTTTCCAGTTAGGCAGGCGAAATTGTTTCCACTCAGTTATTAAGGCCAGAGCATCAGCCCCTCTGGCAGCTTCGCATCCGCTCGGTGAATATGTTATTGTGTCACCCAGTTTTCTGTGGCATTCATCCATTGCTACCGGGTCAAACACTTTAACCGTGGCGCCTGCCCTTAGAAGCTCGTCTATTACAACAAGAGAGGTAGCCTCTCTTATGTCATCTGTGTCTGGCTTGTAGGACAATCCCCATATCGCAATAGTTTTTCCACGCAGATCCTGATTGAAAGCATTTTGCAATTTATTAAATACGACTCTTTTCTGGTTGCTATTTACATCTTCTACGGCGGATATTATCTTCATCTCCAACCCGTGATCTCCGGCCGTTTTTATCAGTGCCTTCACATCCTTCGGGAAGCAGGATCCCCCATAACCGGCACCTGCGTAAAGAAAGCTGTTGCCAATCCTTTTATCACTACCTATACCCCTTCTTACGTTGTCAACATTTGCACCGGTGACTTCACACAATGAGGCGATCTCGTTCATAAAGCTGATTCGGGTCGCAAGCATTGCATTTGCAGCGTATTTTGTTACCTCTGCTGATTCAATATCCATAAACATTATAGGAAATCCATTGAGAACAAAAGGCCTGTATAACCTCTCCAGTAGTTGTCTCGCCCTGTCGTTGTCAACCCCGATTACAACTCTGTCCGGATTCATAAAATCTTTAACAGCTGCTCCCTCTTTGAGAAACTCAGGATTTGAGGCTACATCAAACTTAGTATCCATCTTCCTCTTGGTCAGCTCCTCTGATATGACCTCTTTTACCTTTCTGGCAGTGCCAACCGGGACAGTGCTTTTTGTTACAAAGAGTTTGTAATTCTGCATATTACGTCCAACTTCCGAGGCAACATCCAAAACATATCTGATGTCTGCACTGCCATCCTCATCGGGCGGAGTACCGACTGCAGCAAACACAATGTTCACATCATTGAGAATCTCTTTAAGAGAAGTTGTGAAAGAGAGCCGCTTTTCAAAAATATTCTTTTTGACAAGTTCTTCTATGCCCGGCTCATATATTGGCATTACTCCTTCACGAAGCTTACCGATTTTTTCACGGTCTGTGTCCACGCAAATAACATTGAGCCCCATTTCTGCAAAACAGGCTCCTGTAACCAGGCCTACATAGCCTGTCCCAACCATAGCAATTCTCATCTCTTGAATATATTCTCCTTACAAAGATAATAAAAAACAACTCCTGTTTCTCTTTGAAAGAAAACAATTAAGATGACCGGAAAAGTTGAAATTCCGGGAAGGAGAGAACCTCCCTCCCGGTATAATCAGTTTTTAATTGCGGCAATTTCTTTAACAGCAGTTATTGCTGCATCTACCTCTGCCTCTGTTGTAAAGGCACCGATGCTCATTCTCACTGTGCCGTGTATGTCCTCTGTGCCTATCTGTCTGTGCACAATCGGAGCACATTGTAAGCCTGTTCTGGTTGCAATATTGTAATCCACATCGAGCATTGTTCCTACATCACCTGCCACAAAGCCGTTGATGTTGAATGAAAGAACCGGGTTATGATTCTTTTTGCCATTTGCACAATAAGTTATAACACCCTTTGTCTCCTCAAGAGCAATGCGCAGTTTGTCCCAAAGCTCCATTTCACGCCTGTGAATATTCATCACACCCTCAGAAGTTATCCACTTCACACCGGCGTAGAGACCTCCAACTCCCAGAAGATTAAGGGTTCCGTATTCGAGTCTGTAGGGATACTCCTCAAGGTGGGCAGGATATGCCGATCTCACACCTGTGCCGCCTGCACGGGTCTGTCTGATCTCAATACCCTCTCTTACGTAGGAGCCGCCTATACCTGTAGGGCCCATCAGACATTTGTGACCTGTGAAACAATAAACATCCACATTGCATGCCTGCATGTCAAAATCAACCGATCCGGCACCCTGGCTTCCATCCACTACGAATATCACTCCCATCTCCTTGCATATTTTACCAATCTCGGCTATGGGCTGAATGGTTCCAAGAACATTTGAGCAGTGAGTAACAATCACAAATTTGGTGTTCTTTCTTATCGCCTTTCTAATATCTTCAGGATCAACAAATCCGTCATTGTCAAAAGGAACATAAGTTACATCTATGGTTCCCTGCTGATTGTGAACATAAAGAGGTCTTAATACGGAGTTGTGTTCCAGGTTGGTAGTAACTACGTGGGTACCTTTCTCAACCAGTCCGTTGATAATAAGATTGAGAGAATCTGTAGCGTTATAGCTGAATGTTAGCCTGTTGTGATCCTCCCCTCCGTTGAATAACTTAGTAAGCATCTTACGGGTGTTGTTGACCACTTCCTCTGTTTCCAGGGCAGCATCAAATCCTGAACGTCCCGGGCTCACACCCTTTGTTCTGTAGAATGTGTTCATAAAATCATACACAGAATCCGGCTTCGGGAAACTAGTTGCAGAGTTGTCTAGATAAATAAGTTTGCTCATTTTTTATATTGTTTTGTTTTTGTTGTTCTTCACAATAGCATCGGCAACAATTTCTGCAATTGTCACAATTTTCACTCCCATTTTATAGGTGTGGTTCAGTTGTAGAAGCTGATCCACACAGTTGTGACAAGGGGTAATCACAACCTTGGCCCCGGTGGCAAGTATCTGATCGGCTTTTATCTTTCCGGTTTTCAACCTTCCTTCATTATACTCGCTCATTGCAAGCATACCTCCTCCTCCTCCGCAGCAATAGTTGTCATTGCCATAAGGATTCATCTCTACAAGGTTTTCTACAGCACTGTTGACCACAAAGCGTATCTCTTTAAACATTCCTCCATTCCTGACCAGATTGCAAGGATCATGTATAGTGAACACCTCATTGTTCAGGCTTTTGTCCAGGGTAATTGTTCCTTTTCGAATGTAGTCTCCTATGAGCTCAACTGCAGTAAGTGTTTCAAAATCGTAACTTTTTTTAAGATAGTTGGGACCCTCCCAGCGGTTTGCCCTTGAGCCGTGGCCACATTCTCCAAGAATCAGCTTCTTGCCCCTGAGCTTGTGAACCTCATCATAAAGATTTTTTGCTATCTGAGTTGCCTCTGCAGTATTGGAGTTAAAAAATCCGTAATTTGTTACATCGTAGTACTTTGTCGAGAGAGTCCAGCTGGCCTTGGCGGCATAGAATACTTTTGCCATAGCACTAATAGAAAGTGGGAAAAATTTTGGTTCCCTTGGGTTTAGAGTGTAGAAGAGTTCTTTATCGTACTCATCCAAAGGAATTCTGGCCTCGGGATTCTCCATTTCATCAATGAGATCCCCTTCAAGCCACTTTATTGTATCTGTAAACTCCTCAACAGGAATGGCCATATTGTTTCCTGTATTGATGGCAGCGTCAACAGTTGCCTGTAGAGTTGCCGGAACCATGTCCATTGTAGCCAACATCTCCCTGCCCTTTTTAACAACATAAGCAATATCCACCCCGATCGAGCAGTGTTTTACGCATCTGCCACATACTGTGCAGCTGCCAAAGAGCAGGTCAACCATCTCTGCGGCATATTCTTCGTTCAGTTCTTTTGCATTTACCAGCGACGGAGCTACTTTTCCCGCAAAAGTACAGTATCTCCTGTACAAAGAACTTACAGCAGCCACCTTTGCTGCAGGAATATACTTTGCCTCCTTGAATGTCAGATAATACATACAGCTGTCAGCACACAATCCGCACCTGACACAGGCATTCATATGTGTAATCAGCTTAGTGTCTGACTTGTCCCTGAGAAGGTCTAAAGCCTTCTCTTTTGCTTGAATATCAATATTTTTCATTTGTCAATAATCATTATTCGGGCCAGGTTCCTCTCCAGCCGTAAAAGTAGCCAAGATGATATCTGGCAGAGAAGAAATAGAGCACGTGTTTTGTCTTTCCTACCGGCATCCACAAAAAGAGAAGTGCGGCAAAAACAAAATATACAGGCTCCGTTGCCGGGAACAGAAGATAAAGGGCAGACAATAACTGAATCATTGTCGTCAGGAGATTGGAGATATAGTCATCAGGTCCCGAAAGATATCTGAGATCCTTTTTCACAATCCTTTTCAGTAAGATACCAAAACCTGACAAAGAGGTTATTATTAACAAAACAGCAATTGACAAAGATATAATTCCGGGAATCTCCACCCCTGCAAACCTGAATATTAGAAGTGCAACAAAAAGAGCCAGCGAGAGAAATGTACCCATATGGTAAATCAATCCGGCAGCGTATGTAGGCATATGAAGATAAGCAGATTCCTTGTGCTTTGGCATCATTGCTTTTGTGTAGGAGTATAATATTGCCCCGGAAAGATCTCCACTCTTTTCGGAAAGATCCCTGGGAGCTCCGGCTTTAATAAGATTAAAGAACTGAAATGCAAAAGAAATTATGCAAATAAGCAATGCTGCAAGGGCAGCAATTATGTACCAATTCATAATGTCTGCTTTTTAGACACAACCGTCTGGCTTGGGCAGACCTGCAACTCTGCAGGCTCCTCTTGCCGGTCCGAGAGGGAAAAGTTCGTAAATCTCCTTAAGTCTTAATCCAGTCTCCTGGCAAATAGTTCTTATCATAGGAGCATTGCCCTTCTCTTCAAAATTTTTTCTTATTACTTTTACCACAGCCCAGTGTTTATCACTGAGTTCCTCAATACCATCTGATTTTGCAAATGATATTGCAACTTGTTCGTTCCACATTTCCGGTGTGGTAAGGAATCCGTCTCCATCAACTTCAAATACCTTTCCGTCTAGTTCAAATTGTGCCATTAGTCTAACTTTACTTATTATTTATTAAATTTACGAAATTAATTAAATATTTATTTCGAGCAAAAACTTTAATCTCTTTAATTTGTTTAGAAATTGTTTTTAATTATTGAATTACTTAATTAACAAATATTTATTTTTATG
Organism: Bacteroidales bacterium UBA6088; assembly: GCA_002428635.1. GTDB lineage: Bacteria > Bacteroidota > Bacteroidia > Bacteroidales > UBA932 > Bact-08. Next base: position 17,808 of record DIXE01000006.1, on the reverse strand, counting down.
ACTGATCTCGAGATTGCACGCAAATTCAAGATGCGCCCTGTAACAGATGTGGCCAAATCACTGGGAATTGAGCCGGAAGATCTGGAACTTTACGGCAAATATAAGGCCAAATTACCACTTAAATTCATAAACCGTTCCAAATTCGGGAAACTGATTCTGGTTTCTGCTATCTCTCCCACTCCTGCAGGAGAGGGAAAAACAACTGTTTCGATAGGTTTGTCGCAAGCTCTCAACCGGATTGGGAAAAGATCCACAGTAGTGTTAAGAGAGCCTTCTCTTGGACCTGTCTTTGGAATTAAGGGCGGAGCAACCGGAGGAGGATATTCACAGGTGGTTCCTATGGAAGACATAAACCTGCACTTCACCGGTGACTTTGCCGCTATAGAAAAGGCTCACAATCTTCTGGCCGCACTCATCGACAACAATATCCAAAGCAAAACCCGCTCATTGAACCTGGATCCAAGGACTATCTCCTGGAAAAGGGTTATGGATATGAACGACCGATCACTGAGATCAATTGTGGTAGGACTTGGAGGAACAGCTCACGGTATCCCGAGGGAGACCGGATTCGATATCACTGCAGCCTCCGAGGTGATGGCAATTCTTTGTCTTTCAAACAATCTGGAAGATCTTAAACAGAGACTGGGAAATATTTTCATCGGTTACACATTTGACAAAAAGCCGATTTATGCCAGAGATCTAAAAGCCCACGGAGCGATGGCCGCTCTTCTGAAAGATGCCATCAAACCCAACCTTGTACAGACACTCGAGGGAACACCGGCTATCATTCACGGAGGCCCGTTTGCAAATATCGCACAGGGAACCAACTCTGTAATTGCAACTCAAACAGCTTTGTCTCTTACCGATTATACTGTTACCGAAGCAGGTTTCGGATTTGACCTGGGTGCCGAGAAGTTCCTGGATATCAAGTGCAGAAGCGCAAATCTCTCTCCAAATGCAGCTGTGCTTGTGGCTACTGTCAGAGCCCTGAAGTACCACGGAGGTCAGCCACTTAAGGAGATTAAAAATCCCGATGTAAAGGCACTTTCAAAAGGAGTTGCCAATCTTGAAAAACACGTTGAAAACATCAGGTTATTCTCCCTGGCACCGGTCGTGGCAATTAACAAGTTCCAGACAGACACACAAGAGGAGCTCGACTTCCTTGTCAATTTCTGTAAAGAGAAAAAGATCCCGGTTTCTGTCGTGGATGTATGGGGTAAAGGTGGTGCAGGAGCAGAAGAGCTGGCACAAATGGTAGTTCTGGCCGCAGAAGACTGCTGTCCCAACTTCCTCCCGCTATATCCTCTTACAGACAGCGTAGAGAAGAAGATTGAGACCATCGCGAAAAAGATTTACGGAGCCGAAGCTGTTGACTACACTTCAAAGGCCAAAGCAAGTCTTGCGAAAATCTCAAATCTGGGGCTGGATAATCTTGCAATATGTATGGCCAAAACCCAGAAATCCCTCTCTGATAACCCCGAACTTCTGGGAAGACCAAAAGACTTCGTAATTACCGTAAGGGAGATAGAGATTGCTTCCGGAGCAGGTTTTCTGGTGCCTATCACAGGGGAGATAATGCGTATGCCCGGTCTGCCCGAAGAGCCTGCCTCAGAAAGAATGGATATTGACAACGAAGGCAATATCTCGGGACTGTTCTGATGCCTGGAATAGGAGCTGATAAGAATTTAGCCATAATGATTTCCTGCTTACGGGCGAAAAATTCCATTTGGAAAAGGTTTCTGCAAGCAAGCGAAAATGCCACGTGTCCCGTCCTAAAATAGGTTGACTCTAAAAGTAGAATTTATGAAGATCTTTTTTTGAGTTCTTCATTGAGATCTCCGGTTGATATCCCTTCATTCTCCATCAGCACAAGAGTATGGTAAGCGAGATCTGCCAGTTCATAAACGAGTCTTTCCCTGTCACCTTTTACTGCCTCAACCACTACCTCAACAGCCTCTTCTCCAACTTTCTGAGCAATAGCCGTCGTTCCTTTTCTAAAGAGTTGTGCAGTATAAGAACCCTCCGGCATTTTTTCGTGCCTATCTCTGATTGTTGAAATCAGATTGCTTATAACCCCTCCCTTCACTATATTATTTCTGGACAACTGCGCCCCTTCTTTTATGATCGCCTGAGAATTATTTTTAATTTGCGCCTCGCAATTCTTATTAATTGACACCCGGGTATCCTCTGTTTTGATAATCTGAAATTCGTCCCCAAAGCAGCTGAATGTACCTTTGTGACAAATATTCCCTGTAGGTTCCGCCATAATTAACAGAGTGTCTCCGTCACAATCGGCGTCAATTGAGACAACCTTAAGATAATTTCCGCTGGTTTCTCCCTTTGTCCATAGAACCTTACGGCTCCTGCTGTAAAATGTAACCAGCCCTTTCTCCATTGTAACTGCCAGTGATCCTCTGCTCATATATCCAAGCATCAACACCTTAAAACTTTTTACATCCTGAATGATTGCAGGTATTAACCCATTTCCATTCTTTTCAAAATTCAGTTCCTTAAAATTTTTCATCGTCGAGTATTTATTGATATTTTTATAATCAGATAGCTTAGTTTGCCACATAATATGAGCTTTGTCTTGTATGGTTCGGTTCGCTTCGGTTCATCCGGGGAATGCCACATGACAGCAAATTTTGCAATTTTTTGTTATTGTGGAGTATAGAGATTTTTTCAAAAATTATAGTTTTTCTGTTTTTATATATAGTGCTAATTATGTGCATTTTGCAAAATTTGCTGACATGTAAAGTTTTCGCATGACAAGAGGTAAATCATTATATCAATTTTTTATGTATTGTTACCACATCCAATGCAACTGACACCGGTATTTGTTCATATTCTGATATTCACACCATTGTTTATCAAATAGCTTTTCAGCTCTCTTATGGAAATCTCTCCATAATGGAACACCGATGAGGCCAGGGCTCCATCGGCACAATCATCTCTGAACAGCTTAAGAAAATCATCTGCACACCCGGCCCCACCAGACGCTATCACAGGAATGGAGAGCATCTCTGTCAGGCACTTAAGCTCTTTGCAGGCATATCCGCCTTTGGTTCCGTCGTGATTTACGGATGTAAATAAAATCTCTCCCGCACCCAGCGATTCTGCCTTTTTTGCCCATTCAAATAGTTCCAGATCTGTAACTTTTGTACCGCTGTGAGTAACAACCCTCCAGTAGCCGTCAATCAATATTGCATCAATTGCTACAACTATGAACTGAGAACCATACTTGTCTGCAATAGTTGTTATCAGTTCAGGATTTTCCACGGCAGCACTGTTAACCGAAATTTTGTCCGCACCTGCCAGAAGAAGTGCTGCCGCCTGCTCTGCCGAACTTATCCCACCTCCCACAGTAAAAGGAATATTGATATGCTTTGCAATCCGGGATACCAGCTCTGTAAATGTTCCTCTCCCCTGATTTGTTGCACTTACATCCAGGTAGACCAGTTCATCAGCACCCTCCCGGGCATATCTAAGCCCCATATCCACAGGATCTCCCACCTCTTTGAGGCCAAGGAAATTTATCCCCTTTACCGTCTTTCCCTCCTTTACATCAAGGCAGGGTATTATTCTTTTTGACAACATCTGCCCAACTTTTTCAAATTAATTTTACCTTCATATATCGCCTTACCGACAATCACTCCCGAAATCAAACTACTGTCCAGCTTCTCTATCTCCTCAATTGAAGATACACCCCCGCTGACTACAACTCTCAACAAATCAAACCTTTTTTTTAATCTGTAATAGGTATCAGCATTTACACCACTCAACATTCCGTCCCTCGAAATATCAGTGGCTACCAGTTCCCTCAGCCCATAAGTATAAAACCTCTCAATGATATCTTCCAGAAGAATTTCTGTTTGTTTCTGCCATCCGTTCACGGCAATTTTCCCCTCCCGAAAATCCGCTCCCAGAACAATCTTCTCTTGAGAGTATTTATCAATCCACCCCGAAAACTTTTCAGGCTGCGTGAGTGCAAACGTTCCACATATCACTTTTGAAGCCCCCGCATTAAGGGCATCACTGAGTGACTCCTCAGATTTGATCCCTCCTCCGAACTGAATCTTAAGATTAGTTTCAGAAGCAATTTTCTCCAGAATTTTCAGATTCACAGGAGAACCCGATTTTGCCCCATCCAGATCCACAATGTGTACCCTTTTGAAATCGGAATCATTATATCTCTTTGCAACTTCCACCGGTGATCCCGAATAGATTTTGATTGTGCCGTAATCCCCCTGAGTCAGTCTTACACATTTCCCTCCTATTATGTCTATTGCCGGTATAATATCCATTTTGCTATTCAGATTTCATATTTAAAAAGTTCTTTAACAATCTCTCTCCAATCTCACCACTCTTTTCCGGATGAAACTGAGTTCCAAAGAAATTCCCTCTGCCCAAAGCAGACGAAAACTCCTCTGAGTAAAAGGTAGAGGCTATAGTAAATTTTCCTGACTCAGGAAAGTAAGAGTGTACAAAATAGAAATAGCCCCCATCTTCAATACCCTCGAAAAGAGGTGATTTTATGCCAATTAATGTGTTCCATCCCATATGGGGGATTTTTAGCCCCGAACCATTGGACGAAAACTTTTTTACCTTGTTAGGAAATATTCCAAGACAATTTGTTCTTGCATTATCGGAAGAGTCTCCCTCTTCGCTGGAAGAGCACAAAAGCTGCATTCCGATGCATATTCCCAGAAGGGGCACCCTTACAAGAGGAATCACCTTGTCCAGACCTCTGTCTTTCAATGCCTTCATTGCAGGTCCGGCAGCTCCAACTCCTGGTATAATCACAGAAGAGGCAGAAAGAATCTCTTCCGGAGAAGAGGTCAGCCGGCACTCTCCTCCACACCTTATGACTGCTGATGTGAGAGAGAAGATATTGCCCGCACCGTAATCGATTATTGCTGTCATATCAATCTTTTTGTTGATGGTAAAACATTTCCGGATTCTTCTCTTTTCACGGCCATTCTCAGGGATCTGGCATAAGCCTTGAATATTGCCTCTATCCGGTGATGGTCATTGTCTCCCCTTGCCGATATGTGAATTGTAGATCTTGACGAGATGGCAAGTGAGTAAAAGAAGTGACGAAACATATCAACATTTATCCCCCCGATCTCGTTTCCATTAAATCTGACATCCCATCTTAGGTACGCTCTTCCTCCAAGGTCGATGGCAACACTTGAGATGGAGTCATCCATAGGAAGAGTAAATCCATATCTGGATATGCCGGCTTTGCTTCCAAGTGCCTTGTTCAGAGCCTCTCCGAGCACAATCGCACAATCCTCCACAGTGTGATGCTCATCTCTTTGAATATCCCCCGCGGCTTGCAGACTTATTGCAATACCTGAATGAAAGGCAAGCTGCTCCAGCATATGATCGAAAAAAGGAAGCCCTGTCTGGATTGTCGTTCCAATGCCTCCGTCAAGATCAAGTCCCAGTATAACAGATGTCTCGCTTGTTTCTCTCGTCAAAAAAGCTCTTCTGCCGGCAGATTCAGGAAGCTTCTTTCCACTGAGCACTCTCAACAGTGAATCGTTCTCCTGTGGTGTTCCCACGGTAATCCTGAGAGTCTCTTCGCACAGAGGCAGAGAGGATCGGTCCCTTACAACTATGCCGTTGTTTAATAACTTATTGTAGATTTGTTTGCAGTCTTTGAACTTCACAAGCAAAAAATTGGCATCGCTTGGAAAAACCTTTTCAACATCCGGGTTTTCTGCCAACAGTTTTGAGATTCTTTTTCTCTCCCGGATAATCAATTCAACCCTGCTGTCTATAGGTTTCCCCAAAGCCCCCAGCACTCTCTCAAGTGTGTCGCTGCCAATATTATACGGATACTTCACCTTTGACATAACTGAGATGATTTTTTCAGAAGCAAATGCAAATCCCACCCTCAGCCCGGCCATTCCCCACGCTTTTGAAAGAGTCTGCAGTACAACCATATTGGGATAATCATCTAATCTGCCAATAAAACTTTGAGTCTCAGAAAAATCAATATAGGCCTCATCTATTACCAAAATTCCTTTAAACTCCCGCGCAATTTTCTCAACCGACTCCACTTCCAGCAGATTTCCTGACGGGTTATTGGGTGAGCAGAGAAAAATTATTTTTGTTCTGTTATCTGTCGAATTCAACAAGGCTTCGCTGTCGAGCGAGAAGTCAGATCTGAGAAGAACTTCACGAAACTCAATATCGTTGATTCCCGACTCAACTTTGTACATACCGTAAGAGGGCCCGGCTGCCACAACATTGTCAGCTCCAGGTTGGCAAAATATTCGAAAAAGCAGGTCTATGGCCTCATCACTGCCATTACCCACAAATATCCTTTCGCCGGGCAGGTTTTTGATCCCCGATATGACTTTTTTAAGTTCTTTCTGGAAAGGATCAGGGTAGCGGTTTGTGCCGTTGTTCCAGGGGCTCTCGTTAGCATCCAGATAGATATCATATCCCTTTCCCGCCTCATCTCTTGCTGTGGAGTATGGCAATAGCGATTTTATATTTTTTCTTATCAGTTTTTCCACTTCCATTTTTATAACCTTCTAAATTTTGTTCGCTTATTATGTTTTTGATATTTTATTTGAAGAAGAATTTTGGTGTCAGCAAATTTTATATAGCATTTATAATAAACACTTTATGTGAATTTCAAAAAACTATACTTTCTGAAAAATCACATATGTGACTCATTAACTGGCGTTTGCAAAATTTGCTGACAGCAATTAGCGTCTTGCTCCAGCTGCAAATACAACTGTGTGGTATACTATTGTTTTCATTTTCTATCATTTCTATCATTTCTATCATTTTCAATCTGCTCCAATCTAACCTTAACTGCGTTTTTATGACCTAAGAGTCCCTCCGCCTCTGCCATTCTTTCAACTGAGCGTCCAATAGCCAGCAGCCCCTCTTTTGTGAGCTCCTGAATTGTAACAGTGTGCATAAAGCTCTCGAGCGAAACACCTCCTGTGGCTACAGCTCTTCTCCCTGTGGGCAGCGTGTGATTGGGGCCGCTGGCGTAGTCCCCCGCACTCTCGGCAGACCAGTTTCCCAGAAACACAGAACCTGCATTGTACACCCCCTCAGCCATTTTACGGGGCTCACTGACCGATAACATCAAATGTTCAGGGGCATAATCATTTACAAGTTCAAGCATCTTGTCTCGGCTCTCAACAAGGACAATTCTTCCATTTGACAAAGCCTTTACAGCAGTCTCTCTTCTTGGCAAAGCTGCCATCTGTTTTTTTAGCTCCCGGATTACCGGTTCAATAAGCTCTTTTTCTGATGTTAAAAGAAAAATCTGGGAGTCCGGTCCGTGCTCTGCCTGAGAGAGGATATCTGCAGCTATGAACTCAGGAAAGGCACTTGAATCTGCAACAATCATCAGTTCGGAGGGGCCCGCTGCCATATCTATCTCCACATCGCGGCTTACCTGTAATTTTGCCTCTGTAACAAATCTGTTTCCAGGTCCAAAAATCTTGTCAACAGCTTTTATTGACTCTGTCCCATAGGCCATTGCCGCAACAGCCTGGGCCCCTCCGGCTATCACCACCTCCTTGATTCCAAGCAGATTGGCACAATACAAGATTGTCTGGTCTGCTCCGGAACCAGATGCCGGAGGAGTAAAGAGTACAATCTCTTTGCATCCTGCAATTCTCGCCGGGATCCCCAGCATAAGAACAGTGGAGAACAGAGGGGCAGATCCCCCGGGAACATAAAGTCCCACCCTGGTTACAGGAATGGCTTTACGCATACAAAACACTCCGGGAAGAGTCTCGGTCTCTACCTCACGGTAACCTTGCAAAAGGTGAAACTTTTCAATGTTACCGACAGCAACTTTTATTGCCTCCTTAAGAGTGTTGTCAATAAGATCTCCGGCGCCGGAAAGCTCCTTTTCTGTTGCAAACAGGCAATTTCCGGCAGATCCGTCATATTTGCAGGTCAACTCCTTTAGTGCATGGTCTCCACCTTGCCTAACCTTATTAATTATCTCTCTGACAATACTTTCCACCTCACTCCTATCATCCTGAGGACGTGCGGATATCCTCTTCCAAAGAGAAAAATCCGGATATTCAACTACATTCATCACGGCACCATTTTTTCAAGTGACAAAACCAGTATTCCCTCCGCTCCCAGAGACTTCAGTTTTTCTAGTCTTGGCCAAAGATCTGCCTCATATACAACAACATGCAGAGAACACCAACCCTTCTGAGCCAGCGGAAGTATTGTTGGACTCCTCATACCCGGCAGCAGACTGATAGCCTCATCAAGAACATTCCCGGGAAGATTCATCAAAAGATATTTCATCCCCTTGCTTCTCTCGACAGATTCAAAACGTGTTACAAGCTGATTGAGAAGATCCCTCTTTTCCCCGTTAAGACCGGGTGTTGATATGAGTACGGCGTTTGAATCCATAACTGTGATTACTTCCTTTAATCCGTTGGAGATAAGGGTCCCGCCTGTGCCCACAATATCGAATATCGCATCTGCCAGACCAACAGAAGGAGCAATCTCCACAGAGCCGGCAATCTGGTGGATCTCTGCCTGTACTCCAGAATTAAGCAGATACTTCTCCAATATTTTTGGATATGAAGTAGCTATCCTTTTCCCCTGAAAACTGGAGGAGTCCGGATACTCCTCACCCCTGGGAACTGCCAAAGACATTCTGCATTTCCCAAAAGAAAACGAGTAGATTTTATCTACATCGAATTGCTTCTCTTCCACTTCATTAAGGCCTACTATCCCAATGTCTGCCACACCCATACTCACTGCCTGAGGAATATCGTCATCCCTCAGATAGAGCACTTCCATAGGAAACCATTTACACTTTGCCACAAGTTTCCTTTTACTTTCATCTACACAGAGACCTGCTTCTGCCAGTAGATCTGCACTCTCTTCGCTCAGGCGTCCTTTTGCCTGAATTGCCATCCTTATCATATTCATTTGGTTAAATACAAAAAAAAAGGCCTGCCACTCTGGCAAGCCCCTTTTCTATTTATACATTGTTTATTTTTTATGAGTATACATACAGAAGTCGCAACCTGCCAAAATGATGTAGGTGATGATGATGATGGATTGCGTTATTGATGATATAGCTCTGCATTGTCTTCTTTTGTGCCGGCAAATTTATATTAAAATTGTTTCTTAATGCAAATTTTTTTGAAATCTTTTTTAATAACTGTGGATACTTTCCTGTGCTGTCGGGAGATATTCTACTCCCAGCCAGGTGATTAACAAGCATAAAAGGGCTATCGGAACAATCAGAAGAACCCGGCTTGTTTTGTATCCCGCAACCCGGCAATGTATGTAAAGGATATAAACGGCTGCTGTAATAAATGCCCACACCTCCTTTGGATCCCATGTCCAGAAATCTCCCCAGGCCTCCTTTGCCCAGAGAGCTCCCATAAGTATCCCTGCCATTAAAAATGCCAGACCGGCGTAGATCAGGTTATCGGTAAGCAGCACCAGAGAATCTTTTCCTGACAAAGAGGATTTATGTCTTACAAGTGCAGCTACGGCAGTTATGGCAGCCGCTCCCATCAGTGCATAGGATATTATATAGACTGTAACATGGGGAATGAACCATCTGCTCTGCAGTGCCGGCATAAGATTGACATGATGGATTTCCGGTTTAAAAATATTGACTGCTATAAACACCGCCGAAACAATTACACTGTAGCCCATAAGCCAGCGGTATTTCCATCGCCTGTATGTGAGAAAACCGGTGATAATAATAAAGAGAGAGTACCAGAGCCTTGTCTCCCCGATTGTCCTCAGAGGCGGATATCCCTGCTCCTTCCAAAGCAGATAAATGAATGAGGAAAAGATGAGCATTCCGCAGATTATCAAGATTTCCGGGATCCTCTTTAATAGTTTAGCTGTTGGCGAATTAACCTCCGACGAATTAGTATTCTGTAATTTTAGGTAGAGTAGAGCAGTGCCTGCGATCCACATCAGCAGAGCTGCCGCTGCAAAATATATAAAACTGTACCAGATCATCTTTTACCTCCTTTCCAGAAAAGTGTCACAGCCCCCAGAAAAAGCATCACTATCCCGATATAAATTGGAATCACCCAGGGATCATACACGAGTTCAAAAACAGAGTATCCGGAATCCTTGCCCATCACCGTGTCGTAAGAGTACTGGTAAATCTTCCAGCTCCCTGCTGTTAAAGGGTGGTTCACCCTAACGACGCCGCTTTTTGTTCCTCCGTTTTTGATAAAAACCTCCACATCAGAATGGTAAGATTTTGGATCGGGCGTAGTCATAACCACCATCAAAGAGTCATTTATGGTCAGCTGCCTGCTCATCTGGAAATAGTTCCCACAACTAATCCATCCGGCAAGTGTGGTGTCTGAATAAGAGTTTTTTACGGTAACAAATGCAGCAGGGGCATACATAGGTCTGTCGGTAACCGAATCCACCCTTACCGACCACTCACCTGCAGTGAAAGAATTGTTTACAGCCGCCAGGATATGGCCTTTTTGACGGTTATCTGCAACCACATCGCTTGTGTTGTTGATTATCATGATTTTAGGCGGATAGAGCTCCATTCTGAAATCGTTAAGCTGTATTGCTACCGGCAGCTCTTCCACCTCTCCGGTAAAGGCATTCTCCCCTCTCCACTCCACCTTCTCTTCGGGTACGTTTACAAAATACCTCTTAAGGTCTCCCCTGCCCAGCCCGGTAGAAATAAGCAGTAAAAGGATTCCCAAATGATTAAGCAGGAATCCGGCATCTTTCAACAGGAACCCGGAATCTTTCAGTCTTACCGTTCTCAATCTTCTTCCCACAGCCATTGAGAGACTCGCCAGCAGCATAATATAAACCAGTGCAAAGGGCCAGGAACTTTTGATAGTGTTTCCGGGAATCAGACCCATAGCCACAGATAGAAGTGTGATAAGAAGAATTAAGATCAGGGCTACCGGAGTTTTTCCAAAAGCTGAGAGTGGAGAGGAGCTCTTAATGCTCCCCAACAGAATAAGAATCAGAACCAGAAAAAGATTTACAGGAAAAGAGATGAAAGAGAAATCAAATCCCTTTGTAAAAACCTCAAGTGCCACCCCGGCGGTCAAAACTGCCGATATAAATATCAGCTCAATCAGAGGAGCCTTTTGTTTTCTTTTGCTTTCTGTATCCATTGTGGAACAATATCTCTTTTAAACTCCTCTTTCTTTGCTCTGAGATCTTTCATATCCAGCCCTATGTAATTTTGTGCCTTATCTTTGGTTGATATGTCAGGCATCGGAAAATTCCCGGTTACCCCCAAAGATGCAAGAACCTTTTGTACTTGTAGTTGAGCCTGAAAACTTTTGTCCAGCGAGTGGGACAAAATTCTCTGGGTTTCGACAGGTGCATGGAATGAGGCTCCGTGTGATGCCACTGCAAAATCCCATCTCCACTGGGCAGCTCTCAACAGGTCGAGCACGGGTTTCATCTGCTCCTGTGTGGCTCCCGTGTCCCAGGCATATTTTGCCCCTATGTGAGCCTTTGCAAGCTCCTTCTCCACCCGGTCACGGGTCTCATTTATCTTGTCCTGATACTGATAAACATAATCCATAAGCTTTTCCGGAGTGTCCCTGTGGCAAACCTGGCAGGTGCGTTCAATATATTTGAGAGGTGACACCAGGTGGTGATCACTGAACTTAATGGCTCCGTCTGTCTTGTAAGGCATATGGCAGTCAGCACAGGAGAGTCCCCTCTGTGCGTGAGGTCCCATTAAAAAAAGCTCATAGTCAGGGTGCTGAGCTTTGAGCATAGGTGCTTTACTCAATGTGTGAGTCCAGTCGGAGAATCTGGCCTCATCATAATATTTTTCTATCTCCTCCACACTCATCCCTTTATCCCACGGGAATGTGAGATACTTTCCGTCACCCTTGAAATAATACTCCACATGGCACTGGGCACAGGCAAGAGTTCTCATTTCCTGTATTGAGGATTTGGAAACATCAAGTCCCCTTCTCTCAAAAGCCTCTGCCAGAGCAGGTCTGGAAATTGCAACATTCATATTCTCCGGATTGTGACAATCTGCACATCCTATGGGATTTACTATCTCGTGACCGAAGACGCTCCATTTGGAGGAGTAAAACTTTTCTAATCCAACCTCTGCCATCATCCTGGGCACATCGGGGCTTTTACAGCTCCAGCATGTTGCCGGCTGAATATTCTCTTCCTCTTTAAAAGGAGCTCCGGTTCTGAAGGTGTTTCTTACATCATCAACGGCATAAAAATGCCCCCGTGGTGATCCGTACTCCCTTGAAAAGGCGTATCCGGCCCAAAGAATTACCATCTCCGGCCTCTGCTCCAAAACATCAACAGTAGAATTGCCCATATGCTTACTTGCAAAATCCTGCTCAGAGGTCTTTTTCCAGGTCTCATACTCCCTGGGATAGTTCTCTCCCCAAATCTCGTTGCGAGGCTCTATCCCTTTAATCTCTACCCTTTTATTACTAAAAAGAGTGGCAATCTCTGCTCTCCTCTCATTTATCGAGGCGGCCAGCAATCCCAGTGCGAACACCGCTGCTGCAGAGAGCACAAAAACAGTCCAGAGAGTTGCTCTCCTGTGTTTCTCAAAAAATTCTTTAATTTTCATAGGGATATATTTTTCATCAAACATTTTTTCTGTTACTTCATCATCTTTTTCAGCCAGTCGGGGACCTGCGATTCCGGAAGGGGAACTATGGCATTGGGGCTCATTGCGGTGCTGGACATTTTTCCGTGAGGTATTTCACGGTGGCAGTGCCAACAGGCCGTCGCTTTGCCATCTTTAACCTCGGCATACTTTACCATTCCTGTTTTAACGAATTGGGTATTCAGCTCTGTATGGCAGCGGATACAATTTTCCATTATTGCGGAATAACTTGCTGTTCTTGGCCTTATGGCCTGAGGTTCTATCCTGATGGTAAAAACAGCAGCGTGATACAAACCATCCTTAGCCTTAAAGGAGTAACCTCTGATAATGTTGTCCTGCGGCACGTGGCAGTCATTGCAGGTTGTCCAGGCCTGGTGGGAGCTCTTTTGCCAGGACTGATAATAGGGAGCCATAATGTGACAATTGACACAGGCCGAAGGATCATCGAAAAGATAGGAGGCCATCCGCGAGACATAAAACAGATAGATCGTGAGCCCTGTAACGGCCCCAAGAAGAATTACAAGAGGAAGAATCAACCGGCGGGGGAATCTCTTCTCCATAGTTTAAGTTTTGCTGTTATTACAAATATACCTAAAAAAATTGACCTTGCCACCATTTTGTACAAACATCAGAATGCAGAGTCAATTGTCAATCGATACCCGATTGTACTGGTGATGAATTGGGATACATATGTCAAAACAGCACTCCCACTTTTCACTGAAAAAATCACCAAATATCTGGCAAATAAGTAAATTTTAATCAAATTTTCTTAAATCGTAGACATATTACTTAGATATTTTTGCATAATTAAATTTTATTACTATCTTTGATTCGTAATTTAGCTACTTAGATAAATATGAGAGTAAAAATTGAAAGTATTGCAGATATCCAATCGGGTCTTTATTTAAAAACTGAGCCGGATGGAGATGTAATATATTTACAAATCAAAGATTTTGATTCAAATGGCAGGTTGATCTTCAATCCGGAACCTTTAGTAAAGGATAATGGGAAACTTTCAAATCACCTACTTTTTGAGGGGGACTTATTATTTGCAGCAAAAGGAACATCAAATTTTTGTACTGTTTACAAGAAAGATATGGGAAAGGCTGTCGCCACCTCCTCTTTTTTTGTATTACGGATTATTGAGACTCATATTCGACCGGATTTTTTATGCTGGCTTCTTAACACTACGTATATTCTAACAATATTGAAAGGTTGTGCTGTTGGCAGCTCGATTCCCTCAATAACAAAATCAATGATTGGAAACATTGAATTTGAAATCCCGTCTATCGAGAAACAGCGACTTATCGTAGAAACTTGCAAGCTGCAATCACGAGAAGAAGAGTTGTACAAATCAATTTCTTCCCAAAAAAAAGCTTTAACCGACAAAATACTATTTGAAACAATAAAATAATAAATATATGGCAACAAAGACAACTCAGGCAGAAATTAACAGAATTGTATGGAAAGCATGCGATACATTCAGGGGTGTTATTGATCCAAGTCAATACAAAGATTATATCCTCACAATGCTTTTCCTTAAATATGTAAGTGATGTTCACAAATCAAAATTCAAAGAATATCTTCAAAAATATAACGGGAATCTTGAAAGAGCAGATAGAGCTATGCGACACGAGAGATTCATAGTTCCAAAAACAAGCTCTTTTGATTTCTTGTATGAATTTAGAAATGAAAGTAACATCGGCGAATTAATCAACATAGCCCTTGCAGACCTTGAAGATGCCAACAGAGAAAAGATGAGCAGCGAAGATGGAAGTGGCATTTTCAGAAACATTGACTTCAACAGTAGCAACCTTGGAGATGCAAAGGATAAAAATACACGCTTAAAAAACTTAATTCTGGATTTCTCCGATGAAAAAATGATTTTCGACGAATCTCATTTAGAAGGTAACGATATTATTGGAGATGCCTATATGTACCTTGTATCTACATTTGCAAGCGAATCCGGCAAAAAGGCAGGAGACTTCTTTACTCCGGCAGAAGTTTCCACATTGTTAGCAAAACTAACAAAGAGTAAACCCGGAGCAAGGATTTGCGATCCCACCTGTGGTTCCGGCTCTCTACTTATTAAAGCAGGGATGGAGGTTGACGGAGATAACTTTTCATTATATGGTCAGGAGCTAAATGGAAGTACCTGGGCTCTGGCTATGATGAATATGTTTTTGCACGGATTTGACAGTGCCATAATTCGTTGGGGCGATACCCTTCGCACGCCAAAACTAAAAGAAGGCGACCATCTTATGAAGTTTGACACTGTTGTTGCAAATCCTCCTTTTTCTTTGGACAAATGGGGGGCAGATGAAGCGGAACACGATTCATATCAACGTTTTTGGCGCGGTGTTCCTCCAAAGAGCAAAGGAGACTGGGCATTTATAAGTCATATGATTGAGGTGGCTCACGAAAAATCAGGTAAAGTGGGAGTTGTTGTTCCTCACGGTGTATTATTCAGAGGATCAAGCGAGGGAAAAATACGTAAACATACCATTGAAGAAAATATTTTGGAAGCCGTAATTGGATTACCGGCAAATCTTTTCTTTGGTACAGGCATCCCTGCAGCTATCGTTATATTCAATAAAGGTAAAAAGAATAAAAACGTACTTTTCATCGATGCCAGTAAAGAGTTCGAGAATGGAAAGAATCAAAATAAACTACGCTCCCAGGACATTGAACACATTGTTTCGACATACTGTAAGTTTGCGGCAGGTGAGCTGAAAGAAGGAACAGCAGAAGATAAATATGCTTATGTTGCTACTCCTGCAGAAATAGCAGAAAATGATTTCAACTTAAACATCCCGCGTTATGTAGATACTTTCGAAGAGGAGGAGGAGATTGATATTGTTGCTGTCCAAAAAGAGATTGACACTCTTGAGATCGAGCTAAAAGAGGTACAGGCAAAAATGAAGCAATACCTTGCCGAACTGGGATTTTAATATCTATTTAAATGAAAAATTCAGCAAAGAACAATAAATCAATCTTTGAAAATATTCGTAGGATTGATGATCTCGGTAAAGAGTTCTGGAACTCAAGAGATCTGGCTAAAGCATTTGATTATTCAGATTATCGCAACTTTGAAAAAGTAATTGAAAGATCAAAGGAAGCATGTAATATTAGTAATCAAAAAATAGAAGACCATTTCGTTGAGGTCAACGAAATGGTTACAATCGGCTCTGGAGCAAAACGAGAATTAAATTCCACTAAATTAACTAAATACGCATGTTATTTGATTTCGTTGAATGTAGACAAATCGAAAGTCTCCAGAGAAGAGGCTGAAAGTTTTTTTATCGACAAATCTCTTAACAAATCAACAGATAACCCCTTTTCATTTAGAAAGTTATCTATCAATGACGGAACAACGAGCTTCTTATTATATACAGCTCCAAATGGTGATATAAAAGTAGAAGCAATACTATCAAATGAGACAATCTGGCTCACGCAAGAACATATGAGTCTGGTGTTTGATGTTAATAGACCTGCGATTTCCAAGCACTTAAAAAATATTTTTGACAGCAAAGAATTGGATGAAAATTCAGTTGTTTCCATTTTGGAAACAACTGCCTCCGATGGCAAAATATATGAAGTAAATTATTACAATTTAGATGCTGTAATATCCGTTGGATACCGGGTGAATTCCACTCGTGCCACTCAATTCAGGATATGGGCCACAGGTATCCTGAAGGAGTACATGATCAAAGGCTTTGCAATGGATGACGAGAGACTTAAGAATGGCAGGTTCTTTGGTAAGGATTATTTCAAAGAGTTACTCGAAAGAATCCGTTCAATCCGGGCAAGTGAACGACGAATATATCAAAAAATCACAGACATATTTGCCGAATGCAGTATAGATTATGATTCGAAATCAAGTATTGCTCACGATTTTTATGCCGAGGTACAGAATAAATTTCATTATGCAATTACCGGTAAAACAGCCCCGGAAATTATCTATCTAAACGCCAAAGCTGACAGGGAGTTTATGGGGTTAAAAACATTTAAAAACGCCCCTGCCGGAAGAGTACTTATAAGTGATGCAAAAGTTGCTAAAAACTACCTTGAAGAAGATCAAATCAGGATTTTAGAGCGTACTATATCATCCTACTTCGATTACATCGAAAGATTAATAGAAACACGGACATATTTCACCATGGCGGAATTTGCCGGAAGTGTTAACAAATTCTTGGAATTTAATGAGTTCAAAATACTGAAAGGAAAAGGAACCGTTAGCCGGCAGCAGGCAGATGAAAAAGCTGAAAATGAATATGAATCATTCAATAAAAGACAAAAAATTGAATCAGATTTCGATCGAATTGTAAAACAACTGGAGAACAAGAAAGATGAAGCAAAATAAGGATATTCCTACAGGATACAAGGATAGTCCTCTTGGGATAATTCCGGAAGAGTGGGCAGTGCGAAATTTTCAAGAAATAAGTACTGAGGTAAAATTAGGAGGAAATTATGAAAATTCAGAATATAATTGTGGCGTTCCTGTAATAAAAATGGGTAATATTGGAAGGGGTAATATTATCACTGAATTGGTTCAGTATCTTCCCAAAGCAGAAAATTTCAATGATTCCGATATTCTTAAAAGAGATGATTTATTGTTTAACACAAGGAATACTCTTGAATTAGTAGGTAAAGTTGCAATTTGGAAAGAGGAACTTTCATTTGCAATATATAATTCCAATTTGTTGCGCATTTACTTTGATTCTCATTATGTATTTTCTAATTCATTTATGAATTATAATTTTAATGGATATTCTTCTTTAAAGCAATTAAAAAAATATGCTACAGGAACCACAAGCGTTGCTGCAATTTATACTAGAGATTTGAATCACATGAAATTTGCCCTTCCGCATCTTGATGAACAGCTAAAAATAGTAGAAATACTTGAGACGTGGGACAATGCTATAGAAAAACAAAAAAAACTGGTTGAGAAATTAGAGAGAAGAAAGCGAGGGTTAATACAGCAACTTCTTAACAGGGAAAAACGACTTTCAGGTTTTTCCTCTCAGTGGAAATCTGTCAAATTAGGTGACATTGGTGAATTCAGAAAAGGATTTGGAGTACCCAAAGACAAAATAATTAATTGTGGACAAAAAGCGATTACATACGGAGAAATATATACTAAACATGATGTAATAATTAGTCGTTCCTTATAAAGG
>DIXE01000028.1 GCA_002428635.1 Bacteroidales bacterium UBA6088 | reverse complement strand
TTACACAAAATTCTGGACAGTGCCGTTTACTTTTTGTCGGGGTACTCCGACTCGAACGGAGGACCCCCTGCTCCCAAAGCAGGTGCGCTAGCCAACTGCGCCACACCCCGAAAGTGGTGTGCAAAGGTAATTAGTTATAATTAATTTGCAAATAGACCTTGCAATAGTTTTTTTTGCAAATTGCGCTGGGGATTGCCGTCATTTGTTCTGTCTGAGTTTTAAAATGGTCAAATTTCATCACTTTCCTGAAGTTAGGGAAATGGTCAGTAAGCCAATTTCTTATTGTTTAATTCAACATTGAAATTAACTTTTGCACCCAAAGCGTCAAAGACTTTCAATATTGTTTCAAATCGCGCGTTTTTTACACTGTTTTCAATTTTTGAAATTTGTGCTTTTTGTACTCCGACTAGTTCACCTAGTTGTTCTTGTGTTAAATTTAGCTCTAACCGGGCCTGTTTGATGGCTTGCCCCAATAATTCAATTCTTAAGTCATTTTCAAATGTTTCCCTTCTTTCTGTTCCTCGCTTTCCAATGTGTTTATCAATCATTATTTCAAGCGGAATGGTTTTTAATTTATCTGTTCCCATAATTATTCATTTTTTAGCTTGATGTCAAAATATTGTTTTCTTATTTCTTCTGCCCTCTTTATTTCTTTAGGCGGTGTTTTAGGAGTCTTTTTTATAATTCCATGTGTAGCAACAATTAATGTGTCTGTATCACCTGTTTTGTCCCAAAAAGAGAAAAGTCTGTATGACTTATTGTTAAATAGAGTCCGAAACTCCCAAATGGAGTGGTTTAGTTTCTTAAAAAGTTCATTGTCGTTAATGAACTGAGCTTTCTTCATATTAAAATATATTTTCTCTCTTGTTTTTTCATCAAGGTTTTCTAAAAACTCAACTGCTTCTGGCAATAATTCTATATCAAAATTTTGCCTCATTAAAATATTTTTAACAAAGATATAAGTTTCCCAAAAAGGAAACAAATTTAATGAAGAAATGTTTAAAATATATTATGGATTGCCTCACTATGTTCGGCGATCCCCTGGTTGGGAGCTTCAAAACAATAAAAGCGACGGCTTAAGGCCGTATAAAGCAAAAAATAAAAGACCGCTATTGAACAAGCTCAAGCGGCCTTCCTTTTTTTGCTTTACCCCTTTGGGGTTGGCTTTTATTGTTTTGGCGGTGAGGGGGGGATTCGAACCCCCGGAACCCTTACGAGTTCGGCAGTTTAGCAAACTGCTGGTTTCAGCCACTCACCCACCTCACCAAAAACCTGCGCCAGAGCGCAGGGAGTGCAAAGATAATAATTCTTTTTTATCTGCAAGACCTACTTCTGAGGTTTGGCGATGTTCTCGCGCATTTCTGTGTCGGCCTGAATATTACGGAATTTATAATAGTCCATTATACCTAAATTCCCTGCCCTGAATGCCTCAGCCATTGCAAGTGGTATCTGGGCTTCTGCCTCGATCACTTTAGCACGGGCTTCCTGAGCCTTGGCTTTCATCTCCTGCTCCAAAGCGACTGCCATTGCGCGCTTTTCCTCTGCGCGGGCCTGGGCAATGTTTTTATCGGCGTTGGCTTGATCCATCTGCAATACAGCTCCGATGTTGCGGCCTATGTCGATATCTGCGATGTCAATTGAGAGGATCTCAAATGCTGTTCCGGCGTCAAGCCCTTTGTCGAGCACAACTTTTGAGATTGTGTCCGGATTTTCAAGCACAGATTTGTGAGATTCAGCAGAACCAATACTGGAGACGATGCCTTCTCCAACACGTGCAAGTACTGTCTCCTCTCCGGCTCCTCCTACGAGTTGCTTGATACTTGCCCTAACTGTAACTCTGGCTTTGGCTATAAGCTGGATTCCGTCTTTTGCGACAGCTGTGACAGCCGGAGTGTTGATGACCTTGGGATTAACTGACATCTGAACTGCTTCAAAAACATCACGTCCTGCAAGATCAATTGCTGCTGCCATTTTAAAATTAAGATCAATATTGGCCTTATCGGCAGATATCAGAGCATTCACAACATTCGGCACATTTCCCTTGGCAAGGTAATGGGCCTCCAGTTCATTGGCATTCAGCTGAAGACCGGCTTTTGTTCCGGTTATCATTGCCATTACAATTGTTCCCGGGGGAACTTTTCTCCAGCGCATCAGAACAAGCTGGATTAGAGAAATTTTAACTCCGGAAATTAGAGCCTGGAACCAAAGGGTTACGGGAAAGAACCAAAGCAAAATGCTCAGCCCTACAATGGATATTCCTACCCAAACCAACAATAAAGTAATACTTTCCATGATTTTAGTTATCTATTTGTTTAACAATAATTTTTATACCTTCAACCTCAACTACTTCCACATCTTTTCCCTGTTCAATAATTCCTTTGCGTGAGCTAACCTCAAAGTCCTTGTTGTTCAATCTGGCCTTTCCCATAGGTGCAATCCTGCTTATAGTCACACCCTTGGTCCCGGCTGATATGCCGCTTTCAGAAGGATCTGCGTTTGATCTGGATTTAATACTCTCCTTAAGTGATATCTGTTTCCAGGTCTTTGACCTGAGAGTGAGCCAGGTGACCAGCCCTGTAAGAAGTATGACACCCCCCAGCACAATAAGCCCAGTCGTTTGGCCGAATTGCGAAAAAGCCAGATAAATGCCCCCTCCGATTGAGGCAAGACCAAGTATCCCCGCAACACCAAAGCCGGGAATAATTATTAGTTCGATTACCAGAAGGATAATCCCGATAATAATCAATGTTACTATTAGAGACATATTTTAGTCATTTTAAAATTCAACTCACTCTTGCTTGATTGTCTCAATGGATACGCCTTCAGAAACCGGAGTCAGTACACCGGCCAGCTTCTCAGCATCTGCCCTTGAGGAGTATGGGCCGATTATATATACACTCTTGCCATCTATTACCTTCATTGCCAAATCCTTATCGGTGTTCTGGCGTATAACGTCCATAACAGGCTGAGGCAACCCTTCCGGGAAACCTTGCAGGACAACCTGAAAGCTTTGTTCTTTTGTCAGCTTTTCTTCTAGCAGTCTTGCCTCTCTTATGCTTAATATCTTGCCGTTGTGATAAGCTTTCGCAGAAGCATTCGCGAACCTCATTGAACGAATTTTTAACAGGGCAGCAGATAACTCAGAATAAGATTCAAACCTTCCGAGACTATATACATACTTGCCGGATGCCAATGTTTCTTCAAATACCGGAGTCAGACCCTTAAAAGTTGACGCATCTGTTTTTGCCGACAGGATAAAAAGCTGGATTGTATAAATCAAACCTTTTGGCAGAGGCACATCTTCGAGAATTATGCTCTCTTGCTCTACCCTGAAGCTTAAGTCAACTGGCTGTGCAGGCTCAACTATCTCTATATCCGGAAGCTGACCGTAGCTGGAAAGTTTAATTGGAATCTCCTCTTTAACAACTTTTTGAGGTTTGGTTTGAGTCGGAGACAGAAACTCCTCCCTGGGTATAATTATTCCTTTGGTTAAAAAGTCCATCTCCAGCTCCTGAACCAGCATTTTTACGGAACGAAGCCTTGTCTGCTGTTCAATTAGCTGGTATTCAGCCTCACCTATCTTTTTCTCAAGCATAGCCTTGTCGTCTTTGTTCTCAAGAGTAGAGAGCAAAGTTCTGTCAATGTTTATTTGACCGATGGTAGAATCAATCTCAGACTGTATCTTCTTTACCTCTCTCATCATTACGGAATAGCTCGATTTCACATTGCCATTTGCGGTAGCAGCAGTGTCAGGAGTCAGAACATCAACACTTTTATCTTCTTCCGGAAAGTTTTCTGGCATCTCCAGTTTTGAAATCTTCATAGCATCCTCAGGGGAGAGAACGGGTGTCTTTACTGCAAGATTCTCAAAGTCCATAACATAGATCTTTATGGAATCACTGTCAGAAATGTCGCGGTCAGATGCAATAACAGTATATTTTCCGCTTCTTGTATCGATATACAGGTAGTCATTTCCGGTTGACGAGAAAGGGAATCCCAGATTCTCCGGCTGTCCCCAGCTTCCGGTTGCATGATCCCAGGTTGATACATACAGATCAAATCCTCCCATTCCGTAATGCCCGTCAGAAGAGAAGAATAGTCGCCTGCCGTCTTCGCTCAGAACCGGGAACAGCTCATCTCCGGGTGAGTTGATTATGGTATCCAGTTTTCCGGGGTAACTCCATTTAACGGAATCGATTTTCTCAATAAAATAGATATCCCATTTTCCGGAACTGTCCTGCGCAGAAAAATATTGAGTCTCTCTTTCTGAATAAAAGATCATTGCATTGTTAATATGGTAGTCTCTCTTGTGCTTGTTTAAATAAAGAGGCACAAGGGACCAGGTGCTGTCTGGCATATCAGGGTAATGAAGATAGAAATCCTTAATCGGAACAATAAAAGATCCTCTTGAAGAAGGTGTTGTGCTGTAGGCAAGCATACTTATTCCGTTTTCGGAGAGGGTAATGGCTGTAATGACCTTCTCTCTGAGACTGTTGTCAGAGCAAGTGTCGTAAATCTTTTTGTAAATATCAATAGCCTCTGTGAAACGATAATTCTTTCTTAAATCCTCTGCAGACGAGAAAGGAGGTTTTTCCACCTGAGTCTGCCCTGCCATAAGACTACCAACAAGCAAAAAGAGAAAAAGCAGGGGTCTGGACTTGATCATACACAACTAATAAATTATAGACAACTAATAGCGAACAAAAGTACTAATTTCTTCATATATTAGGAAAAAATACTACTTTTGCACTCTAATTTCCGTGAGTTATACTTAATAAAAATAAATTTCATGCAAAGTAAAGGTGCCATCACTATTCTTACAATTGCGATAGCTCTGGTCTGTATTTATCAGCTATCGTTTACCTGGGCAACCAGAAACCAGGAGAGTAAGGCAAAAAAATTCGCAGAGACCTCTATTCAGCAGGAGCAGGCAAAGCCCTCATTCAAAGCTGTTTCCGATCTGCACAAAGCTTTCTATCTGGACTCCCTAAAAAACCAGAAAGAGAAATTTTATATAGATTCAATTACCGCAGAAAAAGTTTTTCTTGGTTTTACCTATAAGGAGACCAAGGAGAGAGAGATAAGTCTTGGTCTTGACCTTAAGGGAGGAATGAACGTAATGCTTGAGGTGAGCGTTGCAGAACTTATCACAGCGCTATCTAACGACAACACAACGCCACAGTTCATTCAGGCATTGGATCTTGCAAAGGCCAATATGGCAAGTTCAAGATCTGATTTCATTACTCTTTTTGCTGAAGCGTGGGAGAAAGTAGCCCCCGGACAAAGATTATCTCAGGTTTTCGGCACATACGAAATGAGAGACAGGATCAAACCTGAAACTACAAATGCCCAGGTAATTGACGTTATAAGGGAAGAGGCAGAGAGTGCAATCTCCAACTCTTTCAATGTTCTCAGAAACAGGATTGACCGTTTTGGAGTAACTCAGCCCAATATTCAGAAAATTGGAAGCACCGGCCGTATACTGGTTGAGCTTCCCGGGGTAAAGGAGCCTGAGCGTGTTCGTAAACTTCTTCAGGGGACTGCTTCTCTAGAGTTTTGGGAGACATATGAGAACCAGGAGGTTTATCAGTACCTGACAGAGGCAGACAAAACAGTGAGAAGCCTTATGGAGAATGAGGTGCTTTCTGACTCTTCTGTGGTGCAGCCAAACACTGTTGCCCAGACAGAGACAGCAGCAACAAAGACTGACAGTTCTGCTGTAAAAAAAGAGGCTGCTGACACATTGTTAAGCCAGATACTTGGAGAGGACTCTCTCTCTGTTGATCAGACAGCCCTTGCAAAACAAAACCCTCTCTTCTTTCTGCTGAATCCGAATGTGAGTCAGGGTCAACTGATTCCCGGACCTTGCATTGGCAGGGCACACTATAAAGATACTGCTAAGATTGGTGTATGGCTGAGACATCCTCAGATTCAGGCACTTTTCCCTGCAGACCTTAAGCCTATGTGGTCGGTAAAAGCCATTGATCCGGCAGAAACCATATTTGAACTTGTAGCAATCAAGATTAACACCAGAGACGGCAAAGCACCTCTGGACGGTGGAGTTGTAACCGATGCCCGCAAGGAATTCGGCAACAGTGGAGCACCAGAAGTTGGAATGAGTATGAATGCAGAGGGCGCAAGAACCTGGGCCACTATGACTGCCAACAACATAGGAAAATGTATCGCAATCGTTCTCGACGGAATGGTTTACTCTTATCCAAGGGTTAATTCCGAGATAACAGGAGGCCGTTCTGCAATTTCAGGAAACTTCACTGTTCAGGAGGCAGATGACCTTGCCAATGTGCTTAAATCCGGCAAACTACCTGCACCTGCAAGAATAGTGCAAGAGGCTGTTGTTGGACCAACACTCGGATCAGAATCTATAAATGCAGGACTCTTTTCATTTGCAATTGCATTTATGCTGGTTCTGCTCTATATGATATTCTTCTACAACGGGGCCGGTGTTGCATCCTGTTTTGCACTTATTGCAAACGTAGTATTCCTTTTAGGAACCTTAGTCTCTTTTGGTGCTGTTCTTACCTTGCCCGGAATTGCCGGGATTGTTCTGACAATGGGTATGGCTGTGGATGCGAATGTTATTATATACGAGAGAATCAAGGAGGAGCTGCGGGCTGGCAAAGCATTAAGGCTTGCCATAGCGGACGGTTACGGGAATGCTTACTCGGCCATCATTGACGGTCAGCTCACAACAATAATAACCGGAATTGTACTTGCAATCTTCGGAACAGGTCCTGTTCAGGGTTTTGCAACTACCCTCGTGATTGGTATAATAACTTCACTTGCAACTTCAATTTTCGTAACCAGACTTATCTTTGAAGGCAGGCTTTCAAGAAACAGGAACATTACATTCTCAAATAAGTTTACTCAGAATTTCCTTAGCAATACAAAGGTTAATTTTATTGGAATGAGGAAGATCGGGTATATTATATCAGGTGTACTCATAATTATTTCATTTGCATCAATGACTTTCAAGGGATTCTCCTACGGGGTTGATTTTACAGGTGGGCGCACCTATGTGGTAAGGTTCGATCAGAACGTAAGTTCCGAGACTGTAAGGGATGCGGTTGTCAAAGAGTTTGAGGATGGTATTGAGGTAAAACAGTTCGGAGGTGAGAGTCAGATGAAAATCACAACCAAGTATATGATCGAGGATAACTCCTCCGAGACAGACGCATTGGTTGACGGCAAACTTTTCAATGCACTTAATGGTCTGTATGCAAATGGAATAACCCTGGAGGAGTTCCTCTCTACAACAGATAATCCCAACGGGATAATTAGTTCAGAAAAGGTAGGTCCTACAATTGCAGATGATATTCAAAGAAATGCAGTTGTGGCTGTGATTCTCTCATTGTTTGCGATATTCCTCTATATTGCTCTTCGTTTCCGTAGCTGGAAGTGGGGCACAGGAGGGGTTCTCGGACTTGCACACAATGCTGTAATCGTAATCGGATTCTTCTCTCTTTTCACAGGGATTCTTCCGTTTACACTTGATATTGACCAAACTTTTATCGCTGCCATACTTACCATTATCGGTTATACGATCAACGACACAGTAATAGTGTTTGACAGGATAAGGGAGTACAGAACACTCTATCCAAAGAGAGACCTTAAGCAGAATATAAATGAAGCTGCCAACAGCACTCTTGCAAGAACGGTCAACACCAGCGGTACAACCTTGGTCGTATTACTTTCTATCGCACTCTTTGGCGGAGATGTTATCAGAGGATTTGCAATTGCTCTTGTTGTGGGTGTTATTGTGGGAACATACTCAACTCTCTTTGTGGCAACACCAATTGTGTACGATATTTATGAAAAAATGGCCGGAAAGCAGGATAAAAAATTGATTGCCAAAGGTGTCGTTAAGAAGTAAACAGATACGTTAACTTTTTATAAAATTGTAAACAGGGCTGTCTATAATCGGGCAGCCTTTGTTTTTTTTAAAAATATCTTGCAAAAAGCACCAATAATTTTCAACTTTGCAGTAAATCAACAATAAAAATATAAATATGGAACTTCCTTTTGCAGAATCCTACAAGATCAAAATGGTAGAAAGCATCCGCAAGAGCAGCAGAGCTGAGCGGGAAAAATGGATAAAAGAGGCCGGGTACAACCTTTTTAATCTCAAAAGTGACTATGTGTTCATAGATCTCCTAACAGATTCGGGTACAGGCGCAATGAGCGACAAACAGTGGGCAGCAATTATGGAGGGAGATGAGAGTTATGCAGGTGCACGTTCCTTCTTCAGGCTCAAGGATGCAATTACAAACATCACCGGATTCCCCTTCTTTTTACCGACACATCAGGGCAGAGCAGCCGAGAATGTACTCTTCTCTTCTTTAATTAAGGCCGGAGACATTCTTCCGGGCAACTCCCATTTTGATACCACAAAGGGGCATATAGAGTTCCGCAAGGCACACGCCATTGACTGCACGATAAGCGAGTCTGCCGATACCAATCTGGAGCTCCCGTTCAAGGGCAATATGGACCTGAACAAACTGGAAGATGTACTCAGGAGTCACCCAAAGGAGAAGATCCCCTGCATAGTTGTTACAATTACAAACAACACAGCCGGAGGACAGCCTGTATCAATGGAGAATATCAGGGGGATATCGTCTTTGGCAAAGAGATACGGAGTAAAAGTGCTTTTTGATTCTGCAAGATTTGCCGAGAATGCCTACTTTATTAAAACCAGGGAGAAAGGTTATTCCGATAAGAGTATTGTCGATATTACCAGGGAGTTTTTCAGCTATGCCGATTTTATGACAATGTCCTCCAAAAAGGACGCAATTGTAAACATAGGAGGCTTTATAGGCTTCAGGAATGAGGAGGATTGGCAGAAATGCCAGATGTACAACATTATGTTTGAAGGGTATATAACATATGGCGGAATGGCCGGAAGGGATATGAACGCTCTTGCACAGGGCCTTTACGAGGGAACCGATTTTAATTATCTTCAGACCAGAATCAATCAGGTCGCCTATCTGGGCAAAAAGCTTGATGAGTATGGAATTCCTTATCAACGTCCTGCAGGTGGTCACGCAATATTTGTGGATGCAAAAAAGGTACTTACAAATGTGCCCAAAGAGGAATTCATAGCCCAGACACTTGGAATAGAGCTATATCTGGAAGCCGGTGTAAGAGGAGTGGAGATTGGTGCTCTGCTTGCAGACAGAGATCCTGAAACCCGTGAAAACCGATATCCTGCGCTGGAACTTCTGAGACTCGCAATACCCAGAAGGGTGTACACAAACAACCATATGGACTACATAGCAGCAGCCCTGAAAAATGTTTTTGACCGCAGGGAACAGATTACCAGAGGTTATGTAATCAAAAAAGAGATGCCCATAATGAGGCACTTTACAATCTTACTTGAACCCGCAAAATAATTTGAAAAATGTGCGGAATTGTTGGTTACGTCGGAGACAAAGAGGCTTATCCCATACTGATAAAAGGTCTGCACAGGCTGGAGTACAGGGGTTATGACAGTGCCGGGATTGCCCTGGTAAACGGAAATGGATCATTAAGCATATACAAGACCAAAGGTATGGTCTCCCAGCTGGAAGAGTTCTGTAATCAGAAAGATATTTCCGGGACCATTGGTATTGCTCACACAAGGTGGGCTACCCACGGAGAACCGAATTACAACAATGCTCATCCCCACTTTTCTATGTCAGAGAGGATCGCCCTGATACATAACGGTATTATTGAAAACTATACCGTTTTGAGAGAGGCTCTTATTCAAAAAGGGTTTAAATTCCGCAGTTGTACTGATACAGAGGTGCTTGTACATCTTATAGATTACATTCAGAAAGAGGAGCACGCTCCTCTTTCTCGTGCAGTGCAGCTTGCTCTCCGGCAGGTTGTGGGGTCTTTTGCGATTGCGGTTATAGAAGCCGATGAACCTGATAAGATTATTGCTGCAAGAAAAAGCAGCCCTCTTGTGATAGGGATAGGTGAAGAGGAGTTTTTCCTGGGATCTGATGCTTCTCCAATAGTGGAGTACACAAAAGATGTGGTTTATCTCAATGACAATGAGGTGGCCATAATGAAAAGGGGAGAAAAACTTCAGGTGATGGACTTTATGAATGTTCAGAAAAGCCACAGGATCCAGCATCTGGAACTAACAATCAGTCAGCTCGAAAAGGGAGATTACGAGCATTTTATGCTTAAGGAGATATTCGAGCAGCCACGAACAATTACAGATTGTATGAGGGGGAGAGTTAACCTGGAGGGAGACAATGTTGTTCTATCCGGAGTCATTGACAACCGTGAGAGATTTGAGAAAGCCAGGAGAATAATCATTGTGGCCTGCGGAACATCCTGGCACGCGGCCCTTATCGGTGAACACCTTATTGAAAGTCTATGCCGGATACCTGTTGAAGTGGAGTATGCTTCTGAGTTCAGATACAGAGACCCGGTCATTTATAATGATGATATTGTTATAGCAATCTCACAATCTGGCGAGACTGCTGACACTCTTGCCGCTGTGGAACTTTCACGATCTAAGGGAGCCTTCATCTACGGGATTTGCAATGCGGTGGGGTCATCCATCCCAAGAAACACACATTCAGGCTCATATATTCACGTCGGCCCGGAAATCGGTGTAGCATCCACAAAAGCTTTTACAGGACAGGTGACTGTTCTGACAATGCTGGCTCTAAGCATTGCCAAAGTAAAAGGCTTAATCTCCCTGCACGATCTTAAAAATCTTATAGGTGAGCTTATTGAGATTCCCGGAAAGATTGAGAAGATCCTCCTGAAAAACGACAAAATTGAAGATTTCTCCAGGATATTCACCTATGCCCGAAACTTTATATACCTGGGCCGGGGATTCAGTTATCCGGCGGCTCTGGAAGGGGCGCTCAAGCTGAAAGAGATCTCCTATATTCATGCAGAAGGATATCCTGCCGCAGAAATGAAGCACGGTCCGATTGCACTTATCGACTCCGAAATGCCGGTTGTGGTAATAGCGACCAAAAACAATCTTTACGACAAGGTTGTAAGTAATATCCAGGAGATTAAAGCACGTAACGGCAAGGTGATAGCGATAGTGACAGAGGGAGACAGCCAGGTACGCTCTATGGCCGACTATGTAATAGAAATACCTGACACCCACGAATACCTGGAACCGCTTCTTTCGGTAATACCGCTTCAGCTACTGGCGTACCATATAGCTGTAAATAAAGGACGTGATGTAGACCGTCCCAGAAACCTTGCAAAGTCCGTTACGGTAGAATGAAAAAATCCCCTGTCCCGCCCTAAAATCAGTCAACCTATTTCAGGGCGGGACAGTTTTGCTGCATAATCAATAGATTACTGTAGCGTTTTTGTAATTATCTTCGTATTGTAAGTATTGATAAACTTAAAGATAATGTCTATGAAAGCCGTGGTTTCGCTGATAATCGGAATATCTGTTGCAGCAGGATTGAATCTAATTACAGGATGCGACAAACAGAGTGATAACACTGATAACACAGAGATTACTGAGCCGATAGAGATTACCCTTAACGCTCCCGAACAGTTACTTGCAGAAAAAGGCAAAAGTTTTACCTTTTCTCTGCTCTCCTCAGTAATTTCATCAGAGGAGACTGATAAAAACATTTCAATATCCCCATTCAGCCTGAACAGTAGCCTGGCAATGCTTTTGAACGCAGTGGCAGGGGCTTCAAAAGATTCGGTGAAGAAGGCTATGGGGTATGACGATTTTACGATTTCGGAGGTAAACAGCTACTTCAAGAAAGTAAGGGAAGCAGTTCTCAGTACGGACAATACTACAAAGGTAATTATCGCCAATTCTATATGGTACAGGCAGGAGGCCACTCCCGAAACACCGTTTGTCAATATCAACAAAAGCTATTTTAATGCAGAGATCAAGCCAATTGATTTTTCTGATCAGGGCAATGTAAAGCTGATAAACGACTGGTGCAGCGACAAGACAAACGGCCTGATAAATGAAGCTATCGACATAATCAAGCCGGATGACTTTATGTATATGATAAACGCTCTATACTTCAAGGCAATATGGCAGAAAGGATACGAATTTGACAAAAAGAATACTGTAAGCAAGAGCTTTAACCTTGCCCGCGGAGGTGTGGCGCAGGTAAATATGATGAAGGCTGAGTTTAAGCTTCCATATTACTCCGATCAAAACCTTTCAATGATTTCTATGCCTTACGGGAATGGAGCTTTCAGTATGCTCTTCTTTTTACCTGCGCCCACAAAAGATCCTCTTCAGACTGCAGTTCTTCTTTCCAATGAGGAGTATCTGAACAGTGTAATAGAAGAAGCGTATGAAAAAAACCAGCAGCAAACTGTAAGAGTAGAAGTGCCTAAGTTCAAATTCAGGTTTAACACTTCGTTTAATGATATTCTTAAAGAGAGGGGAATGGCAATTGTCTACGATCCTTTAAGGGCTGACTTTACTGATTCATTCAGGGGTGTTCCTTTGGTAGTTACAGATGTAAAGCAGCTGAATTATATAAATGTAGATGAGGAAGGAACAGAAGCCGCAGCAGTAACCGTGGTTACAGTTGGAGTCACCAGTGTTCCCCAGGTAACCGAGTTCAGGCTGGACAGGCCCTTTCTGTTTGCAATCCGCGAGAACACTTCAGGAGTGATATTGTTTGCCGGGAGGGTTGGTAATCCGGCATTGGAGGGCAATTAGGATATCAGCTGCCTTTTCTGCCGCTGCTTCCTCTTTGTCCTCCTCTGTATCCTTTGTTTCTGCTTTCGGTGTTTCTGCCAAATTTGTTTCCGTAGTCAGGTCTGTTACCGCTACCGGGTTTGCTACCACCGCCGGTTCTGCTGAAACGTGAATCCCTCGATGAGTGTGAATCTCTTGTGGTGGGCGTATTTCTGGATGAGCCGTAATCTCCGGTAGAACGTGTATATCTTTGATCGCCCTGCTCTTCTTCGGAAATGCCTTCTTCCCATATAAGTGAAAAATCCAGTTGTTTCTGATCAAGATCGGCCCTCTCCACCTTCACTTTTACAGCTTGACCCAGCACAAATTTCCTGTGGCTCTGTTTACCGAAGAGAGAGTAAGTATCCTGATCAAAAACCAGATAATCATCTTTAATATCCCTAAGTGCCACCAGCCCCTCAACCTTAGTTTCGGCAAGTTCCACAAACATTCCCCACTCAGTTATTCCGGAGATGTTCCCCATATAAACCTCACCAATCTTATCCTGCATAAACTCCACCATCTTGTATTTAATGCTAGCTCTCTCAGCCTCTGTTGCAAGCTGCTCTCTCTCACTGGAGTGCTTGCACCTCTCTTCGTAAAAACTCTTGTTCTGCGACTTTGCATTGTTCAGGTACATATGCAGAAGGCGATGAACCATCATATCCGGATAACGACGGATGGGTGAGGTAAAGTGAGTGTAATAATCGAAAGCAAGTCCGTAATGGCCCAGATTGTCAGTGGAGTATTTTGCACGAGCCATAGAGCGAAGAGCCATAATCTCTATGGCACTCTCCTCGGGTTTTCCCTTTGCGCTGGCAAGAAGCTTGTTAAGTTCAGAGGACAGCTCCCTTCCGGTGTTTACAGATTTAATGCTGTACCCAAAGTGCTTTACAAAAGTCTTGAATTCTACAATTTTTTCCATATTGGGCTGTTCGTGAACCCGGTAAACAAAGGTTTTTGCCTCTCTCTCATTTTTTGCACCTATGAGTCTTGCAACCTCCTTGTTTGCAAGCAGCATAAACTCCTCTATCAGCCAATTGGATTCTTTTGTGAACTTTGAACCTATAGAAACAGGCTTCCCGTTTTCATCAACCACCACCTTCATCTCCGGCCTTTCAAAGCTTATTGCTCCTTGTTTAAAACGATCATCCCTGAGTTTTGATGCCAGTTTGTGAAGTGTGAGGATCTCATCTTTCATAGGCCCTTCTCCACCCTCAATAATTGCCTGAGCCTCCTCATAGCTGAATCTTTGGTCTGAGTTGATTATTGTTCTGCCAAACCATCGGCTTAGAACCTCTGCCTTTTCATTTATCTCAAAAACAGCCGAATAGCAAAGTTTATCCTCATTAGGTCTTAAAGAGCACAGGTTATTGGAGAGCTTTTCCGGCAGCATCGGAACGGTCCTGTCAACCAGATACACAGATGTTGCCCTCTCAAGTGCCTCTTTATCAATAATTGTGTCAGGTTTTACATAAAAAGTAACATCAGCAATATGTATTCCGGTCTCATAATTTCCGTTGTCCAGCCTCCTGAGGGAGAGAGCGTCATCAAAATCCTTTGCATCAGCCGGGTCGATGGTAAATGTGGGTATTTCCCTGAAGTCCCTTCTTGAGAGAATCTCCTCCCTGCTTATCTTATCTGATATAAGTCCTGCCTCCTCATCAACCTTTGCGCTAAACTTATATGGAAGTGAATATTCTGAGAGAATAGCGTGCATCTCGGTGTTGTTGTCCCCTGGTTTTCCCAATATGTCAATAATGTGGCCGATGGGTTCGGGAGATTTTCTTGGCCACTCATCCACCACAACCGACACCTTCATTCCATTACTGTCAGGAGGAAGATTTTCTGCCGGAACACTAATGTCGTAAGGCATATTTTTCCCTGAAGTAATTACCCACGCCTGATTTCCTGTGATCTGAAGTATTCCGGTTTGTGGTCTCTTTGATCTTTCCAGGATCTCGATTATTTCTCCCTCTACTCTTTTTGTGGAAGTTTTTTTGCTCATTATCGCCACTCTGACCTTATCTCCGTGTAGAGCTCCGCGCATTTTACGGGAGTTGACAAAAATGTCATCTTCGAAACCCTCTCTTATAATGAATCCATAACCCTCTCTTGTCATACTAACTGTACCTGTTACCTCCTCTGTGCTCCTCTGAGCCCTTCCCGTCCTGCTGAACTTTCTGTCCTGCTTTGCGTTTCTCTTTTGATGCATTTTTATCTATTTTTGCTATTTGACAAATTTAATAAATATATGAATAATAAGGTACTTTTAATGATCCTGGACGGATGGGGCGAGGGCAAAAAGGATAAGTCAAATGTGATTTATGTCCAGGGGCAGCCAAATATTGACAAAATCAGATCTGCTTATCCGGTATCTCAGCTTTTGGCATCCGGAGAGGCGGTAGGCTTGCCCGAAGGACAGATGGGGAATTCAGAGGTCGGTCACCTGAACATAGGTGCCGGAAGAGTGGTTTATCAGGATCTCGTGAGAATAAACAAGACCTGCAGGGAGGGCAAACTACTAGAAAACGAAGAGATTAAGGTAGCCTACAGCTATGTAAAGGAGTCAGGAAAAGCTTTGCATTTTCTGGGACTTATGAGTGACGGAGGGGTACACAGCTCTATGGAGCACCTTTTTGCTTTTCTGGATGCAGCAAAGGAGACGGGATTAAAAGATGTGTTCGTACACGCATTTATGGACGGCAGGGACACAGACCCAAAGAGCGGAATTAAATACATAGAGACGCTTCAGGAGAAGATGGACAATTCTGCCGGAATACTCTCGTCAATTGTGGGACGATACTATGCAATGGACAGAGACAAGCGGTGGGAGAGAATAAAATCTGCATACGATTTGCTTACGGGTGGGGTTGGAATAAAATTCACATCAGGGGTTGAGGCTATGCAAACCAGCTATGATTCAGGCGTAACTGATGAGTTTGTAAAACCGATGGTGAGAGTTGACGAGCAGGGAAATCCAATCGGAACAATCAAGGAGGGAGACGCAGTTATATTTTTCAATTTCAGAAACGACCGCGCAAGGGAGCTCACAACAGTTCTCACCCAGGAGGATATGCCTGAAATGGGAATGAAGAGGATTTCGCTTTACTATTGTACTCTTACTCCTTACGACGACAGATTCAGGGGTTTGAAAATTCTTTTTAACAAGGAGAATGTAAGAAACACTCTGGGAGAGATTGTTTCTGCTGCCGGCAAAAGACAATTGCGTATTGCAGAAACAGAAAAATATGCTCACGTTACCTTTTTCTTTTCCGGTGGAAGGGAGAAGGTTTTTGAAAAAGAGGAGAGAATAATGATTAACTCCCCAAAGGTAGCCACATACGACCTTAAGCCTGAGATGAGCGCTCCCCAGGTGAAGGATGCGGTTATTACCGAATTGCAAAAAAACATCTATGACCTTATAGTTTTGAACTTTGCAAATGGGGATATGGTGGGCCATACAGGTGTTTACGATTCTATAAGAAAGGCTGTTGAGGTAGTTGACAAATGTGCCTGTGAGGTTACAGAGGCTGCCAGAAAAGAGGGTTACACGGTGCTAATAACTGCTGATCACGGGAATGCAGACTTTGCTTTAAATCCGGACGGCAGCCCCAACACGGCCCACTCTCTGAATCCGGTGCCTTTTATTGTGGTGGACGATAATATCCGGGAGGTTCACAACGGAATACTGGCAGATATAGCTCCAACCATACTCAGGATAATGGGAATTCCCTCACCTGTAGAGATGACAGGCACCTCTCTGGTGTGATTACCAACAATTGTTGAAAAAATTTTCAAATACTTCCGGAAACCGGGATTGAATTTTACTATCTTTAAGACCATCTAAAAGATTATCTAAACCTGTTCAGAAATGCCCTTTGTCCACCTCCATGTTCACACACAATACTCTGTACTAGACGGAGCTGCCAACATTAAACAACTCTTTGTCAAGGCCTCTGCCGACAAGCAAGCTGCTCTTGCAATCACTGACCACGGAAACATGTTCGGGGTTACGGAGTTTTTGAATACGGCCAAAAAGTTTCACGATGTAAAGCCGATAATAGGCTGCGAATTTTACCTGAACCGTGAAGGGCGCTTTGCAAAAAAAGGCAAGGAGGATATGGGCAGTAACCACCTTATACTACTGGCAAAGAACAAAGAAGGATACCGTAATCTTATCAAACTTACATCTCTTGCATATATAGAGGGCTTTTACTTTAGACCAAAAATTGACCGGGAGCTGCTCGAAAAGCACTCCGCCGGGCTTATCTGCTCCTCTGCCTGTCTAGGCGGAGAGGTGCCTCAGGCAATAATGCAGTGGAAGCAGGAGGAGGCAGAAGAGATAGTACTCTGGTACAAAAATCTTTTTGGAGAGGATTATTACCTTGAGTTGCAGAGACACAAAACCGATCTTCCCGGAGCCAACACAACAGTATATCCGCTGCAGCAGTTTGTAAACGAAGAACTTCTTAAGATTGCCAAAAAGCACGATATCAAATGTATTGCTACCAACGATGTACATTTTGTGGACAAAGAGGACGGAGAGGCGCACGATCGTCTTATCTGCCTTACCACCAATTCTGATATTGATGATCCCTCGAGGATGAGGTACACCAAGCAGGAGTATCTTAAGACTCAGTCAGAGATGGAAGAACTCTTTGAGGATGTGCCGGAGGTGCTGGCCAACACTCTTGAGATAGCAGAAAAGATTGAGCGGTACAGCATTGAATCACAGCCCATAATGCCTCACTTTCCAATTCCGGAAGGCTACTCCGACTCCAACGAATACCTCCGGGATCTGACATACAGCGGAGCAGAAAGCAGATACGGCACATTAAGCGAAGAGATAAAGGAAAGAATTGAATTTGAGCTGGAAACCATCAAAAAGATGGGATATCCAGACTATTTCCTTATTGTACAGGACTTTATTGCGGCTGCAAGAAAGATGGATGTCTCGGTTGGGCCGGGCCGGGGAAGCGCAGCCGGGAGTGTGGTGGCTTATTGTCTGAGAATAACAGATATAGATCCCCTCAAGTTTGATCTCCTGTTTGAAAGATTTCTGAATCCGGACAGGATTTCTTTTCCCGATATAGATATTGATTTTGATGATGACGGCCGCTCAAAGGTTTTCAAATATGTTGAGGAAAAATACGGGAAAGAGCACGTATCTCACGTAATCACATTTGGCACGATGGCCGCCAAAAGTGCAATCAGAGATGTTGCAAGAATCCAGAAACTGCCCCTGAGCGAATCGGATCGTCTGGCAAAATATATTCCCAACCGCTTTTCCAGTGATGATAACGGAGATCCTGTTCCGGTCACTCTTGAAAACTGTATTAAGAAGATACCCGAGATAGAAGAGGCTTTCAGATCAGAGAACAAGCTTATCAGGGACACTATGGAGTATGCTATGAAGCTGGAGGGTAACATCAGAAATGTGGGAGTCCACGCCTGTGCAATAATTATCGGTCCGGATGATCTGCGCGAGTATATTCCCATATCCACCACAAAGGACAAGGAAACAGGAGAGGTAATCTGGGTCTCCCAATACGATGGATCCCATATAGAAAAAGTGGGAATGCTCAAAATGGACTTTTTGGGGCTCAAGACTCTTTCGATAATCAAGGATTGCCTTAAAAACATCAAAAGATCGAGAGGTGTTGAGCTGGACATAGACTCTATTCCGGTTGACGACAGAAATACTTACGAGCTGTTCAGCAGAGGCGACACAGTGGGGACATTCCAGTTTGAAAGTGACGGGATGAGGAAATGGTTAAGAGAGCTAAAACCGGGCAAATTCGAGGATTTAATTGCAATGAATGCACTCTACAGGCCGGGTCCAATGGAGTACATACCAGACTTTATTGAAAGAAAACACGGCAGAAGGCAGATTGAATACGACCTGGCTGAAATGAAGGAGATCCTTGCCGAGACTTACGGTGTGACTGTTTATCAGGAACAGGTGATGCTTCTCTCCCAGAAGATTGCAGGGCTTACAAAGGGAGATGCCGACCAGCTCAGGAAGGCGATGGGAAAAAAGGACAAGAATCTTATGGACACTCTCAAAGCCAAATACATCAAGGGAGGAAAAGAGAGAGGTCATACAGAAGAGATTCTGGAGAAGATATGGAAAGACTGGGAGTCGTTTGCTGCTTATGCTTTCAACAAGTCTCACTCCACCTGTTACGCCTGGATAGGATATCAGACAGCCTATCTTAAAGCGAACTATACTGCCGAGTATATGGCAGCCACCCTCACCAGGAATCAGAATGACATCACGGAGATAACCAAACTGATGGATGAGTGCAAAAGGATGGGAATTAAGGTGCTGGGGCCGGATGTCAATGAGAGTTCCGACACCTTTACAGTTAACAAAACAGGGAATATTCGCTTTGGAATGGCAGGTATCAAAGGGGTGGGAAGCTCTGCAGTTGAGAACATTGTCAAGGCCAGAGAGGAGATCGGGGGTAGTTTTGCCACGGTTTATGAATTTATGGAGAGGGTAAATCTGAGTTCTGTAAACCGTAAAACGATTGAATCGCTGATTTATTCGGGGGCTTTTGATTGTTTTTCGGATATACGCAGAGAACAGTACCTCGCCCCAAACCTTAAAGAAGAGCCTTTTCTTGAGTCTTTGCTGAAATACGGGGCTAAATATCAGTCAGATGTACTCAATGGAGGCAACTCACTGTTTGGAGAGGCCCAGAACATATCTTTGACAAAACCGGAGGTGCCCGAGACTCAGTCTGCAGATCAGTTTGAACTCCTTAACAGGGAAAAGGAGCTTGTGGGGATGTACCTTTCGGCTCATCCTCTTGACAACTTCAAATTTGAAGTGAATCATTTTACCACTCACAATCTGCAGCAAACCAAAGAGATGATTGACAAGGCGCAAACCGATTCCTCGCTCCTGGGTAAAGAGATGCTCATTGCAGGCATCATAACCAACTTAAAAATTGCTTACACCAAAAACGGATCCAGACCATACGCAAACTTTACCGTAGAAGATTACAACGGATCAGTTTCATTCACTGTTTATTCAAAGGAGTACGAAGGGTTTATGCAATACTTGCAGCCCAATATGCCCCTTTTGATCAAATGCTCTCTTATGCAGCGATACGGATTTGGTTCTTCAAAGCCCGAGGCAGAAAAAAACAACGAAGCAATTCTCAGAATCAAGAGTATTAGACATTTGGCCAACACCAAGGATGATTTTATAAGAGCAATAACTATAAAAATTCCTATAGACGGACTCAACTCTCAGGTTAGAAAAGGCCTTACTTCTCAGTTTAAAGAGAATAAAGGAAGTACAACTGTTATTATCAACGTGCTGGATTACAACAACAAGATGAGTGTGGAGTTTGTCTCGGAAAAGTATAAAATATCACTTAATCCTCCGCTTATCAGTTATCTCGAAAAAGAGGGGCTTGATTTTTCATTCACTCCAACCCTGAGCTTTTAGACCTATCTGACTCCCGTCCGGAGTGATGAGCCAGCATCCGGTCCCTTCCGGGGTAAGATGCCCGATTATGTCCAGTGATGGAACCTCTTTTGACAGGATTTCGTGCTTGGAAAGCGGGATAGTGTAAAGCAGCCTGAAATCATCTCCTCCGTTAAGAACAGCAGTGGTTGCCTCAATATTGAGCTCTTCTGCCATTTTGAAGGTTTGTGATGCCACAGGAATCTTCTCCAGGTATAGTCTGGCTCCCAGTGAGGATTTGCGGCATAGTCTCCTGACTGCTCCGGCCAGTCCGTCGGTAATAAAAATCCCTCCGGATGGAAAAACAGAATTTTCCCTGAAAAGGGAGAGAACAGAGCTGTTGAGTTCAGGTGAAAGGTAAGACTTAAGAATGTACTCATAGCCTTTTAATTGCGGCTGCTGCGTGGAGTTTTTTTCAAACAGCAGCTTCTCTCTTTCGAGCAGTTGAAGCCCCATATAGGCAGCTCCAAGATTGCCGGTAACGCATATCAGGTCTCCTGAAACTGCTTTTGGTGTTTGAACAAAGATCTCTTTGGGTTGTTTCCCTTGAGAAGATAAACTTATTGCCATACCGGTGACAGAAGACTGTACATCCAAAGATACAGAACCTATATTGTGTTCAGTGATTGCAGCGGCTACACCAGCCCAGAGTTCCTCTATATCCTCCACGCAGAACCTGCCCGACAATCCCAGGTTAACAGAGAGATTTGCAGGAACACAACCTGCTGCATATAAGGGGCCAAAGACAGAAAGAGCCGATTTATATCCCAAATGTTTCAGGGGATTGTATATTAGGTTAAAATCAATACCTTCCAGCAGCAGTTTGTGGCAAGAGATTATGTGGAAGTTCTCGCTCTCTTTTATCTCCACTGATTCAGCAAAGAGGCCTCCGGATAAAGACAATAACTTGTCAATGAGGTTAATCCGGCCAATCTCTTCTACGGGTGTTCTTTTGCTGTTCTGTTTTTCGGGGTGTTTCATATTGTGATATTTGTGTACAAAAATAGTTTAAAAGATATAACTTTGCGCCACTATGAGTGAAAACGATATAATCCAGAAAGTAACAGAATCCGATTACGAACACGGATTCGAAACTCTTCTCGAACAGGAGTACTTTCCAAAAGGTCTTAACGAAGACATTATAAGGGCAATATCCAAAAAAAAGGAGGAACCCCAATGGCTTCTCGACTTTAGACTTAAAGCCTACAATAAATGGTTAACAATGAAGATGCCCACCTGGCCGCATCTTACAATTCCTGAAATTGACTACCAGGATATAATCTTTTTTGCCGCACCTAAAAAGAAACAGGAGGGAGGAACTATAGATCCCGAACTTCAGGCAACATTCGACAAACTGGGAATTCCCCTGGATGAGAGAAATGTGCTTTCGGGGGTTGCCGTGGATGCTGTTTTTGATTCAGTTTCTGTAAAGACCACATTCAGGGAGTCACTCGCAGAAAAAGGAATAATCTTCTGTTCTTTCTCAGAAGCAGTAAGGGACTATCCCGATCTGGTAAGAAAACATCTTGCTTCTGTGGTGCCTTATGGTGACAACTATTTTGCCTCGCTTAACTCGGCAGTCTTCAGTGACGGTTCTTTCTGTTATATTCCCAAAGGAGTAAGATGCCCGATGGAACTCTCTAGTTACTTTAGGATAAACGCCAGAGGGACAGGACAATTTGAGAGAACACTTATAGTAGCAGAAGAAGACTCTTATGTGAGCTATCTGGAGGGTTGTACCGCTCCGCAAAGAGATGAAAATCAACTACACGCAGCGGTTGTAGAAATTATTGTAATGAAAAACGCAGAGGTTAAGTACTCAACGGTGCAGAACTGGTATCCCGGGGATTCACAGGGGAAAGGAGGTATCTTTAATTTTGTCACCAAAAGAGGTATATGCAAGGGAGAGAACAGCAAGCTCTCCTGGGCTCAGGTTGAGACCGGCTCGGCAATAACCTGGAAATACCCAAGTACAATACTGAGAGGAGATAACTCCAACTCCGAATTCTACTCGGTTGCAGTTACCAATCATCATCAACAGGCCGACACAGGAACCAAAATGATTCATATAGGCAAAAACACCAAAAGCAGAATCGTGAGCAAGGGGATATCTGCTGGTGTTAGTCAGAATAGCTACAGGGGTCTGGTTAAGATACTTCCAAATGCAGACAACGCCAGAAACTATACTCAGTGCGACTCCCTTTTGCTTGGAGACAAATGCGGTGCTCACACTTTTCCCTATATAGAGAACGAAAACGAAACCGCAATTCTGGAGCACGAGGCTACGACATCAAAGATTAGTGAAGATCAACTGTTTTACTGCCTTCAGAGAGGAATTGGGACAGAAGATGCTGTAGGGCTTATAGTCAACGGTTACGCAAAGGAGGTGCTCAATCAACTACCAATGGAGTTCGCGGTAGAAGCTCAGAAGCTCCTGGAAATTACTCTTGAGGGCAGTGTAGGTTAAATTTAATTATAAGAAAACTATATTAATCTATTATGCCAGATTTGTTCAGTATAGACAACATCCTTTTTACCCTGGGCAGCCAGAGTGTAAGCTTACTGGAATTCGTTGCAGTATTATCGGGTCTTACCTGCGTTTATCTTGCCACTAAAGCAAAAGTGGCGAATTTCTGGGTCGGGTATCTTTACAATATACTTCTGTTTCTGCTGTTTTATCAGAAAGGACTATATTCCAGTATGCTTGTGCAACCGGTTTCGTTTGTGATTAACTTTTTCGGCCACTATCGATGGACTCACCCTTCCAAGGGAGAGGAGAACAAAAATAATCAGCTTAAAATAACTCTTTTAACCAATAAAAAGAGGATATATTACGTTGTTCAACTGATAGTTATTGCTGCTGTTTGGGGCACTGCCCTTACCTATCTGGACAACCTGTGGCCTGAGATATTCAGAGAGGCAAAAAGGCCCTATCTTGACGCATTTGTAACAGTTACAATTTTGACTGCCCAATATCTATCTGCACAAAAGAAACTCGACTGTTGGGGAGCGTGGTTAACTGTAAATGTGACAAATATTATATTATACATACTTGCAGGTCTGATATTTATGCCGCTTGTAAGTGCCGGATACCTTATACTGGCAGTGTTTGGTTTTACAATGTGGAGAAGAGAGATGAAAAGAGAATCAACAAGTAAATGAAATAAATAAAATATGTTAGTAATTAAAGGTTTACACGCAGAAATCGGAGGAAAGGAGATACTTAAAGGCATCGATCTAGAGGTTAAGGCAGGAGAAATACACGCAATAATGGGGCCCAACGGCTCCGGAAAAAGTACATTATCGGCAGTGCTTGCCGGAAGAGAAAATTTTATTGTTACATCCGGCGAGGTTTTTTATCAGGGTGAGAATCTTCTCGATCTTGCTCCGGAAGAACGTGCAAGAAAGGGAATGTTTCTCGGGTTCCAGTATCCTGTTGAGATTCCCGGAGTGAGCAATGTGAATTTTATGAAAACTGCCATAAACGAAAAGAGAAAATATCTAAATCTTCCTCCACTGACAGCCGCTGAATATCTCAAGCTAATGAGAGAGAAGATGGCAGTAGTTGAGATGGACAACTCCTTCTCGGGAAGAGGTGTGAATGTGGGATTTTCCGGAGGTGAGAAAAAGAGGAACGAGATATTTCAGATGGCGATGCTTGAACCAAAGCTTGCAATTCTTGACGAGACAGACAGTGGCCTTGACATTGATGCTCTGAGGGTAGTTGCAGCAGGTGTGAACAAGCTTAAAAAACCTGAAAATGCGTTTATAATAATCACTCACTACCAGAGACTTCTGGACTACATTATTCCGGACATTGTGCACGTACTCTATGATGGCAGGATAATAAGGACGGCCGGCAAAGAGCTTGCTTTGGAGGTAGAAAAGAAGGGTTATGACTGGTTGATAAATAGTTAAAGATGACACCACAATACAAATACACACCGGAAATACCGGAACCTTTCAGGTGCAGGGTGCCTTTGCCGGGCACTCTTCAGGCCTTTCTGATGAACGGGGTTTTAAGAGAGGGGCTCAGCATTCTGGATGGAAGAATCTCTCTTTCTGCCAATGCAGATAGAGGATTTGTGCTTAATGTCAAGACCGGAGCAACTATGCCGGAAACGCTTCAGGTAATAAGCATCAGAGACTCGGAGGGCAACGGGCCAATCAGTTATTCAAATACTTTTCAATTTGGAGAAAACTCTCTGTCGTCCATGCTTTTGTGTGCACACACTCTCACAATGGAAGAGTTCAGAACCGAATCAGAACTGGTCATCAAACTTGATCAAGGTGCAACAGCAAGCATAGTACTTATGCAAAACGAGCATAACCTCTCTTCCCATACTGTCAATTTCAAAATCAGGCAGTCAGCCGGATCATCTTTGAAACTGAATATTATTTCGTTGCATGGGGGTCTTCTGGAGAATATTATAGATGTCAGGATGGAGGGGAGTAATGCCTCCTGTGAATTGAACGGAGCATATCTTGTAGACGGAAAGCAGGTAATCAACACAATGGTCAATATGCACCATCTGGTGCCCGGATGCATCAGCAGACAGCTTTTTAAAGGAATCCTGGACAATGAGTCCAAGGCTCTTTTCTCAGGAAAGATCAATGTGGCCAAAGATGCGCAAAAGACAGAAGCATACCAGGCAAACCACAATCTTCTACTGTCCAGAAGCGCAAAAGTCTATGCCCAGCCCCATCTGGAGATTTACGCAGACGATGTAAAATGTTCACACGGAGCCACCAGCGGCAGACTGGACGAGATGGCACTTTTCTATATGCGCTCCAGAGGCATTTGTGCCGCAGAGGCAAAGCTTCTGCAACAGGTTGCATTTGTTTACGATGTACTGGAAAAGATTGACAATGTGCATTTGAGAGATAGACTCCTGGAGCTTGTGGAATCAAGACTCAGAGGAGAATTTGCACATTGTGCCAATTGCAGTATGAATTGTTGTTAAAATTATCTATTATTGTACCAAAGATATTGTATTAAAGACTGAAAATTACAAGGGATGAAAAGAATAAGAGTTCTCTTAACAGCGCTGTTTGTTATCTCTGCGCTTACAGCCTCTGCCCAGGCAGACAAAATTACCGGGAAATGGTACACTATAGAAGAGACAGGAGCCAGAAAGTCTCTGGTTAAAATTTACAAGGCATCTGACGGAACATACGAAGGTGTTATTGAGAAGCTTCTCACCGGTGATCCAAACAGAAGGTGCGTGAACTGCACCGGAGCCGATAAGGATAAACCCATTCAGGGAATGAAGATTATCAAGGGATTAAAGCCAGATGGACAAAAATTAAGCGGGGGCACAATTCTGGATCCTGCCAACGGAAAGGTTTACAATTGTACTATTACTTTCGATCAAAAGAGCAGGAAACTCAAACTCAGGGGTTCTCTTGACAAAACAGGGTTGTTGGGAAGGACTCAGATTTGGGAGCCGGCCGGCCTTGTTAATTAAGTGTTGATAAGAAATTGAATTTTTAAAGACCTGCAATACCTATTTAGGTTAAATTTGTCAAAGTCGATAGAGAAATCTCTCGGCTTTTTCTATCACAAAAACCTACAGAGATGAAGACTTATACCTACAAAGAGGCGTTATCCGCCAGTCTGGAATATTTTAAAGGCGATGAACTGGCTGCATCGGTATGGATCAATAAATACGCAATGAAGGACTCCTTCGGGAATCTTTATGAAAAATCTCCGGAAGAGATGCATAAACGTCTTTCCGATGAGTTTGCAAGGATAGAAAACAAATATTCCAATCCGATGTCAAGGGATGAGATATATGAACTGCTTAAAGAGTTCAGGTATATCATTCCCCAGGGCGGGCCAATGACAGGCATCGGTAACAATCATCAAATTGCATCGTTGTCAAATTGTTTTGTGATAGGTCACGACAGGCCGGCCGACTCCTACGGCGGAATAATGCGGATAGACGAAGAGCAGGTTCAGCTTATGAAAAGAAGGGGAGGAGTAGGACACGATCTTTCCCATATAAGGCCGGCCGGCAGCCCCGTGCTCAACAGCGCCCTTACTTCTACAGGAGTTGTTCCCTTTATGGAGAGATACTCCAACTCCACCAGGGAGGTGGCTCAGGATGGCAGAAGAGGAGCGCTGATGCTTTCTATATCGGTAAAACATCCTGATTCTGAGAGTTTTATTGACGCAAAACTGGAACAGGGCAAAGTTACAGGTGCCAATGTATCGGTAAAAATTGACGATGAGTTTATGAGGTGTGCTCTTCAGGGAAAGCCCTACACTCAAAAATATCCGGTCGATTCAGATAAACCTAAGGTTTCTAAGGAGGTAGATGCAAAAGCCCTCTGGAAAAAGATAATACACAATGCCTGGAAATCGGCAGAACCCGGAATTCTATTCTGGGATACCATCATCAGGGAATCGGTAGCAGACTGCTATGCAGACCTTGGTTACAAAACCGTAAGTACAAACCCCTGCGGTGAAATTCCTCTCTGCCCCTATGACTCTTGCCGCCTTATCGCCATAAACCTGTATTCTTACGTGAATAACCCCTTTACAAAGGAGGCCTCTTTTGACAAAGAGCTCTTTAAGAAGCACGTAAGAATGGGTATGAGGCTTAATGATGACCTCATAGATCTGGAGATGGAAAAAATCGAGGGAATTATTGCAAAAATTGCAGCTGACCCTGAGGACGAGGAGGTTAAAAGAGCTGAGCTTCAACTCTGGCAAAAGATACAGAAGAAGACACTGGGAGGCAGAAGAACCGGGCTGGGCATTACCGGCGAGGGGGATATGCTGGCTGCAATGGGTCTTGCTTTTGGAAGCGACAATGCGATAGATCTGGCTGTAGAATTACAGAAGACACTTGCGGTGGAGGCCTACAGATCCTCTGTGCAGATG
This sequence comes from Bacteroidales bacterium UBA6088, assembly GCA_002428635.1. GTDB lineage: Bacteria > Bacteroidota > Bacteroidia > Bacteroidales > UBA932 > Bact-08. The sequence goes on along the minus strand of DIXE01000028.1, from coordinate 14,729 downwards.
GCTGTGGAGAGAGGGGCATTCCCGATATACGATGCAAAGCTGGAAACTTCCAGTCCTATGATAGCCAGAATAAAGAGGGAGGACGAAGAGCTATACGAACAGATGGTAAGATACGGAAGAAGAAACATATCAATGCTTACCATTGCACCAACAGGGACTACCTCTCTTATGACGCAGACCACTTCAGGCATAGAACCGGTGTTTATGCCGGTGTACAAGAGGCGCAGAAAAGTCAATCCCAACGACAAGAATGTCAATATTACATTCGTCGATGAGTTGGGGGATGCTTGGGAGGAGTACTATGTTTTCCATCATAAATTTCTCACCTGGTGCGAGGTAAACGGCAACAACATAGATAAGGTAAGATCGATGCAACAGGATCAGATAGAAGCTCTCGTTGCAAAATCGCCATATTACAAGGCAACCTCCAATGACATTGACTGGCTTGCAAAGGTAAAGATGCAGGGCAGAATGCAAAAATGGGTAGATCATTCTATAAGCGTAACTGTCAATCTGCCAAGGGAGATAACCGAAGAACTTGTTGCAGATGTTTATAAGACAGCCTGGGAGTACGGTTGCAAAGGGGTTACAGTTTACAGGGAGGGATCCCGCTCAGGAGTGCTGGTTTCTGCAAAGGATCCTGAAAAGAAAGAGGGCGCATACAGAAGAGGAGACAGGCCCAAATCCCTTCAGGCAGAGGTGATAAGGTTCAAAAACGGGAATGAACAGTGGATTGCTCTTGTGGGAATAATGAACGGAACACCTTACGAGATTTTTACCGGTATCCTGGATGAGGACACAAGAAGTATCCCTAAGTCGGTTACTATGGGATACATCATAAAGGAGAGAAATGAAGACGGCAAATCGAGGTACGATTTCCAGTACATAGACAGATACGGATACAAAAACACTGTGGGAGGGATCTCACATATGTTCAACAAGGAGTACTGGAACTATGCAAAGCTGATATCAGGCGTTTTAAGAAACGGAATGCCAATAATTGACGTAGTTAACCTGGTCAACGGTCTTCAACTGGACAGCGAAACCATAAATACCTGGAAGAACGGAGTAGAGAGAACCCTTAAGCGCTACATTCCGGATGGCACCAAGGAAGACACCGGAAAGAAGTGCGACAAGTGCGGCTCAACAAATCTGGTTTATCAGGAGGGATGCCTCAACTGTATGAGCTGCGGATATTCAAAGTGCGGATAATGATAGTATATCCCTGTGCAAAAATTAATCTTGGTCTGAGGGTTATTGAAAAGAGAAATGATGGTTTTCATAACCTTGAGACTCTCTTTTTTCCAACATCACTTACAGATGTTCTTGAAGTCGTGGAGGCACAGGAAACAACTCTCAGAACTTACGGGCTTGAGACAGGATGCCCAATGGCAGAAAATCTTTGCATAAAGGCCTATGAGGTTTTGAGAAAAGAATTCTCCCTGCCCCCGGTGGAGGTTCATCTCTATAAGCGGATACCTGTGGGTGCCGGTCTTGGAGGAGGATCGTCTGACGCCTCATTTATGATAATTGCTTTAAACAAATTATTCTCCCTGGGTTTGACTACCGGCCGTATGGCTGAGATTGCCGCTGAACTTGGAAGCGACTGCCCGTTTTTTGTCTATGCGTCTGAACTGGACGTCGAAGGCGGAGAGGGTATTTACGGAGAGGGAAGGGGAGAAAAGCTTTCCCGGTTATATGTGCCACAACTGAGAGGATTGAAAATGGTTCTAGAATTCCCGGCTGTATTTGTTTCAACCACAGAGGCATACAAGGGGGTAAAACCCTATAAATCAAAAGCATCACTCAAGGACGTACTACAACAGCCTGTTGAAAGCTGGAGAAATGTTCTGGTGAATGATTTTGAAAAGAGTGTTTTTGAAAAATATCCACTTATTAAATTCTGCAAAGAAGAGCTCTACAGAAAAGGAGCCCTTTACGCATCAATGAGCGGCAGCGGCTCAGCTATCTTCGGCCTCTTTAAGGGAGAGAGTTAGAAGGCAAAGGGAGAGAGTTAAGAGGCAGAAAAATCAATATTCACTGAAAATTCTGCAAATTTCGCCTACAATCGGGTTCCTACCGGTTATTGGCTCTCTATTAATATCTCCGGTCTTTTTAGAGAGGGCAAGCATAAGCAATATCCTGGCTTTTTGAGGATTGTTCATAAAAGCAACCGGGGTTGAAACATCATACTCCTCTGCAGATGTATCCACACCTCCGGAAACGATTCTGCTGGAGCGAACCACACAGACTCCTCTCTTTTTGGCGTACTCAATCTCCCTTGCAATCTCCCTGTTGTAATTTCCGTGACCAACTCCGGCTATTACAATACCCTCAACTCCAGAATCTGTCAAAGCCCTTAAGGCAACGGGGGAAGCAAAAGCATAGCAATAAACGATCTCAACCGAGGGAAGAATCTCTTTTCCAATTACATCAAATTCACTTTTGAATGTATGCCTTTTTAAGTTCTCTCTGAAAAATTCGGGTTTTCCTCCTCTCATTCTTCCCAAAGGTCCCAGATTGGGAGAGGAGAACGCATTGGTGTTCAAAGTGTTGATTTTAGTAACATCATCGGCAGAAAATATATAGTCATTCATAACCACCATAACGCCCCTGCCTGTCGCTTCTTCCGACGCAGCAAGAGCAATTGCATTATAGAGATTTGAAGGGCCGTCGGCACTCAGGGCTGTGGATGGTCTCATAGATCCCGTAAGAACCACTCTGCTTTTGTGTCTGACTGTAAGATTGAGAAAAAAGGCTGTCTCCTCCATTGTGTCGGTTCCGTGTGTTATGACAACACCATCGCAAACATCGTTAACAAACAGTGAATCAATAATAGAACAAAGTTGCAGCCATAGAGAGAGCTCAATATTCTGGCTTGCTATATTGCACACCTGAATGCCTTGCAGGGTGGCAATCTTTGCTGCTTCGGGAACTGACTCAATTATCTGGTCAATGCTTATTGTGGCCGGGTTGTACGAGGCATCCACAGCACTTTTGGCGGATCCGGCAATTGTACCTCCGGTTGCAAGAACCACAACAACAGGTAGTTTATCCTCCTGACAGAACAGGCTGTTTACAGGAACAAAAGTGCCTGTAAGTAAAACCAGAAGAGTTATTGAAGAGATTAAAAGTTTTTTCATTGGTTTTTAATTTAATTCAAATTTAAGTAAAACAAAATTAATATAAAAGACGAAGGGCGACCCCCAGAGATGGAAATCGGCCCCTTCTTGTGTACTAAAACCTAAACCTACATATATAAGATGCATATAAGGTTAAAAAGGTTGCATATAATCTTTTGCTTTTTCACTTTTTTTAAAGAGCTGTGACGGCAGAAAGGATGCAAAATACCCTATGAGGGCAACCCCCAGCACAGTAAAGACAATATCCCAGAATTTGACCACAACAGGATATGCCTCTACAATAAAGTTACCGGGCATTGGCACAAGTCCGAACCTGATTTGAAGAAGGCAAACGGCTACACCGATTATTACACCCGCAAGTATTCCCAGCAGGGAGATCATCCAGCCTTCAAAGAGGAACACTCTTCTTACTGTTTTTTCATCTGCCCCCATACTCCTGAGAACAGCCGCATCATCCCTCTTCTCAATTATCAGCATTGAGAGAGAGCCAAAGAGATTTGCAGAAATAATGATAATAACAAACAGCAGAATTATGTATATAGAAAGTTTCTCGGCGGTCATCATCTTGTACAGAGTCTCATTTTGCTCATACCGGGTTTTGATGATAAATGAGTCACCTATTATGCTCTGTATCTTCTTTCTGACCTTTTCGTTGTCGGCCTCCTCATTGAGATATAATTCAACCGAGGTAACTTCGTTTTCGTATTCGGTGAGCGATCGGGCAACACTCAGAGGTACAAAAATGAAGCTGTTGTCATAGCCTTTTTCAAGTGAAAACACACCTGCCGGAAAGACCTTTTCTGTGTTAAGAGAGGAAGCAGGATTTATAAGGGATATTTCCCGCGTCCTTGAGGGCAGATAGAGAACAAGAGGATCCACAAAATGCACTCTCAGACCCAAATTCATTGCCAGTCCCCTGCCGAGAACCGCTTGAGGAAGCTCTCCGTGCCAAAGACTGAACTCCCCCTCAGACATATAGTTCCTTAAGCCCGTAAAAGATTGAAAAACAGAATCAACGCCTTTGATTGTGGCCACAGACTCTTCCTGGTTGTACTTGACAAAAAGGTTCTCCTGCACAATCTCGCAAAAATGCCTTATCTCCACCATCTCTCTTACCTTTTCAAAGTCTGCCGTTCCGGGATCAAAGCTTTTCCCGGCGGCAGGAATAATCAAAAGGTCGCACTCGTGAGTGCTGTAGAGTGAACGGATAAGATCTTCAAAGCCGTTGTAAACCGATAGAATGATGATGAGGGCGGCAGTGCCTATGGCAATCCCGGATGCGCTTATCATCGAAATGATGTTTATCACATTGTGCGACTTCTTTGCAAAGAGGTACCGCCAGGCTATGAAGAGAGAAGTTTTCAAACGGTGAAAGTTATTTTTTCAGAAGCTCATCAATTTTCAAGGCGTAATCGAGAGAATCGTCAATAAAATAGGTCAATTCGGGAACTATCCTCAACTGTTTTGAAACTCTCTTGCCGAGATCTCCACGAATAGATCTGGAGGCAGCTTCTACCATTTCAAGCACACCCTTAGCCTTTTCAGAAGGGAAAATGCTTAGGCGAACCTTTGCAGAAGCAAGGTCCTGACTCACTCTAACAGATGTGACAGAGATCATTGCCCCGTTAAAGGCAGCCATTCCCCTCTCGCGAAAGATCTCAGAAAGGTCTCTGAGTACCTGTTTGGCAACCTTTTGCTGCCGTGTGCTTTCCATCTCCATAACTATCTGATTTTTAAAATATAATAATTTTTCTTTCCCTTCTGAACCAATATGTATTTATTATTTAGCAAATCGTTCTGAGTAATGAGAGATTCAGGATTCTCAACCCTCTCTTTATTAATTGAGAGTCCGTTTGCCTGTATCATCTTTCTGCACTCACCCTTCGAAGGGAATATGGATGATTTTACAGAAAGAAGTTCTAAAACTGTTTCAGGAAGGTCGCTGCTTTCAATCTCGAAGCCAGGCACCCCGTCAAAAACCGAAAGAAAAGTTGCCTCGTCTATGTTTTTAAGCTTTTCAGAAGTGTATTGTCCAAAAAGGATTTGAGAAGCGTCCAGTGCCTTTTCGTACCCCTGCTGCCCGTGAACCATAACGGTTACTTCTCTGGCAAGAAGTTTCTGAAGCTCACGTAGGTGAGGCTGTTGATTGTGTTCAGAGATTGCCTTCTCCACCTGTTCTCTGGTGAGCATCGTAAATATTTTTATGTATCTGGCAGCATCTTCGTCGCTCACATTTAGCCAGAACTGGTAAAACTCGTATGGAGAGGTATATGAAGCATCCAGCCAGATATTACCCTTTTCTGTCTTCCCGAATTTTCCTCCATCGGCCTTTGTAATCAGCGGACAAGTAAGCGCAAAAGCCTCTCCGCTCTCTTTTCTGCGGATAAGTTCGGCGCCGGTGGTAATGTTTCCCCACTGATCACTACCCCCCATCTGAAGCTTGCAGCCGTAGTGCCTGTACAGATACAAATAATCATAGCCCTGAACCAGCTGGTAGGTGAATTCGGTAAAAGACATCCCCTCTCGGTCCTCACCGGATATTCTGCTTTTGACCGAGTCTTTGCTCATCATATAATTGACTGTTATATGCTTGCCAATGTCTCTGATAAAGCCAAGAAAAGTGTAATCCTTCATCCAGTCGTAATTGTTTACCATTAAGGCTGCATTGGGTTCACCTGATTCAAAGTCCAGAAATATTGACAGTTGTTTTTTAATTGCCTCCTGATTGTGTCTGAGAGTCTGCTCATCCAGCAGATTTCTTTCGGAGGATTTCATTGAGGGATCTCCAATCATACCTGTTGCGCCTCCTACCAAAGCAACAGGCCTGTGGCCGCAAACCTGAAGATGCCGGAGCATCATAATACTCACAAGGTGGCCAATATGCAGCGAGTCTGCAGTGGGATCTATACCAACATAAGCAGTGGTAAGCTCCTTTGCAAGCTGCTCTTCTGTGCCCGGCATTATATTGTGGATCATCCCTCTCCAGGTGAGCTCCTGTACAAAATTGTTCATTACTGTTTCTGATTTCAGGCAAAAATACAGTTTTTTCTTTACTTTTGCCGTATGAAAAAATTATTGGCAATCTTAATAAATTTACCTCTTGCTGCAGCCCTCCTGTTTTTTACAACAGCATCTGCTCTGCAGGCACAAGAGAAGCAGGATGATGTACTCCTTGACAGAATCAGCTCCATAAGCGGCGTTACCGGTGTAGAACGGCTTAAAAGCACCCACTTCAAAGATAAGTACGTGCTGATGTTCGAACAGCCTCTTGATCACAAAAGGCCGGAAAAGGGAACATTCAGGCAAAGAGTTTTCGTAATGAACGCAGGACTGGACAGACCTACAGTTATTGTTACCGAAGGGTATGGTGCAGCATATGCATCCCGTCCTCAATACAGAGATGAAATCTCCAGGTTTCTCGATGCAAATATTATTTTTGTGGAGCACCGCTACTTCCTTGAGTCCGTCCCTGATACCCTTGACTGGAAATATCTTACAGCAGAAAACTCTGCCTATGACTTACATAGGGTAACAACAGCTTTCAAAGAGATATTCAAAGGAAAGCGGATAGCCACCGGAATCAGCAAAGGAGGGCAGACTGCACTTATATACACAGCCTTCTTTCCGGAAGATGTGGATATTGCAGTTCCATACGTTGCCCCTTTGTGTAAGAGCAGGGAGGATGGCCGTCACGAGCCCTTTCTGAGCGATTTTGCGGGTACTCCCCGGGAGAGGGAAAAGCTTACAAATCTGCAGAGAGAGATACTTGAAAGAAGAGAAGAACTGCAGCCGAAATTTGACTCCCTGTGCAGTGTCAAGGGTTACAGGTTCAGACTTCCTAATGAAGAGATATACGATTATTCTGTGCTCGAACTGCCATTTGCATTCTGGCAGTGGGGCAGCCCCATTTCCGAAGTACCTGCTCCGGGTGCACATCCCGATTCACTGTTTGCATACTGGATGAAGATAAGTTCTCCCGATTACTTCAGGGACAGTTCTTCTACACAGGCTTTTTTTGTACAGGCTGCAAAAGAGTTGGGGTATTACGGTTACGATACCAGGCCATTCAAAGGTTTGCTTAGGATAAAGAACGCCAAAGGGTATCTGGAGAAGATATTTTTACCGGAAGAGTCCGCAACCAGGTTTGATAAAGGTCTCTACCGCAAGCTAAAAAAGTTTGTTGCCAAAACAGACGAAAAGATGATGTTCATCTATGGGGAGTTCGATCCCTGGAGTGCAGTTAAGGTGAGTGAACCAAAAAGCGACGGAGTTGTTATTCTTGTGCAGCCGGGGGGAAGTCACAGGGCCAGAATAAGTACTCTTCCCGAGGAGATGAGAAAAAAGGCCGTGGAAACACTCAATCTCTGGCTTGCAGATTAATTGCAAATATGACGGATTTCAGAAAAATCGAGTTAACCGACAAGTTGTGGATCGATAAGTTGCTGGCCTCTTCTAATTACAGGGGAGCTGAATATTGTTACACAAACCTTTTTATATGGGATGGGGTATATAACTCCAGAATTGCCAGACACAAGGATTTTCTTCTCTTTATTTCGGGAGATGGAGAGAACACCAGATATCTATATCCGGCCGGCAGTGGCGACAAAAGAGAGGCTATTGAGCTGTTGATGCAGGATGCCGCAGACAGGGGGGTAAAAATGATGCTGATAGGCATTTCTCCTGAGGCCAAAGATGAGCTTGAGAGCCTGTATCCGGGCAGATTCAGCTTCAAGCCCTACCGGTACAGCTTTGACTATGTTTACGAAAGAGAAAAACTGGTATCTCTATCGGGGAAAAAACTACAATCAAAGAGAAACCACATCAATTTTTTCAAAAGCAATTATGCCTGGTCTTACGAAGAGTTCACTCCCGGCAAGGTGGAGGAGGTAAAGAGCTTTACCAGAGAGTGGTGCAAAGAGGTAGATTGTTCAAAGAGCGAATCTCTTGGTCTGGAGAGTTGTGCCGTAAAAAAATGTCTTGAGAATTACAGCTCCCTTGCACTTATGGGAGGAATCCTCAGGGTTGACGGAAAGATGGTTGCCTACACTGTTGGAGAAAAAATAAATTCAGACACATTTATCATCCACATAGAGAAAGCATTTGCAGATATCAGAGGTGCCTATCCGATGATCAACAGAGAGTTTGCAGAGAGAATCCCAGACTCTTTAAGATATGTCAACAGAGAGGATGATGCCGGAGACAATGGCTTAAGACAGGCAAAAGAGTCTTATTATCCCATTTTTATGGTCGAAAAATTTTCTGCACATTTATTTTAATTATATTTGCAGCATATACCATTAGTTTTGAGAATTGGAACCTCCGAGTAGCTTATCTGACGATTATTTCTCCCAGGGGATAGCCCTGATCTTTTTTCTTTTTTCCTATGTCCTTGTAAGATGCACCGAATCAGCATATTCGGCCACAATTGCTTCTGACAAACCGGGACGGTCAAATCAAATACCAGACAATGAATCTTTTTCCGGAGCTATAATGCAGGCAGAAACTTTTTTTGCTGTCTGCTCCGCAGTTCTTGCATACAATCTTTCTATAACCTTGTTAAAGAGTACAGTATGGAGCGTATTCCTGAGGTCTTTGCTGGTAACTATTGTGCTGATGCTGTTTCTCAGACTTGTATCTTATCTGTTTTGCAAAGGGAATTCTTCCGGCAGCCATACAAACAGGTCAAAGCTCTTTTCAGCCTTTGCTTCTGCACTTCTCTTTTTTGCATCTCCGGTCAACAGATTGTTCAAGGGAATAGAGGGGCTCTTTAGCAAGGCTGTTCTGGAGAGAAACGCCCAGTCTATTGAAGACATTGTTGAGATTAATGACGAGAGTGACTATCAGGAGGTTGAGGAGAAGAGGCTTTTAAAGGGAATAGTGGAGTTACCCAACAAAACAGTTTCTCAGATAATGAGGCCCAGGGTAGAGGTTATTTCCCTGAATCTGGAGATGAGTTCAGAAGAGGTGGTTCAGAGAGAAATGGAATGCGGATTTTCCAGATTACCTGTTTACGGGACGGGACCTGATGATGTTAAAGGCTTTTTGTATATAAAAGATCTTGTCAAATACCTGAGAGAAAATACAGAGGATTTTGACTGGCACAAATATATCAGAGAGGCCTATTTTGTTCCGGGCAGCAAGAGAATAAACACACTTCTGGAAGAGTTCCGGCAGAAGAAGATCCATATGGCAATAGTTGTTGACGAATACGGAGGCACCCACGGAATAGTTACGCTGGAGGATATTCTTGAGGAGATACTTGGAGAAATATCAGACGAAACGGATCTTGCAGAATAGCATAGAAGGTAGAAATATAATTAAACAGATTATAAATAATTATCAGAAATGGCACTATTTTTAAGTCGGGAACTGGAGAACGGAGCATCAATCTCTGTGTGGGAAATAACAGAGAGCGAAAATGAATTGCTCTCTTTGTGTTCTGTTCCAAGTGATGAACTGGAGGAGCTCAGCCTTATCAAAAACGCGAACAGAAGGAGGGAAAGGCTTGCTGTAAGGGCATTGCTCAATCAGCTTTTCGACGGAAAAGTCTATCTTGGTCATCACGACAACGGCCGCCCCTTTCTTCAAAACAGTATTATTGAGATAAGCATCTCCCACACTCAAAGATTTGTGGCTGTACTGACACACCCTGAGATGAGCGTAGGTATTGACATAGAGACTCTTGGCAGAGATTTCTCGGCTGTTGAAAAGAGGGCTCTTTCTGAGGAAGAAATTGATTTCCTGAGCGAAAGAAACAGAGACCTCCATCTGGCTTTGTGCTGGAGCGCAAAGGAGGCCATATTCAAAAGAATGTCCCTTTCAGGAGTGGATTTCTCAAAACAGATTCAACTAAAAAAATTCACACCCAGAGACGAGGGTGAAATTGAGGCATTTTTCATTCACGAAGACGGAGAGGAGATGGAGTTCCAGCTGGAATATTTAGTCTTTGAAGGTCACGTAATGGTCTGGATGGTAGGATAATTCTTTGTGAAATTTTTTCCAGCACTTCACTGTTTTTGTCAATAAAACTTTTTGCAGCCTCTGACAAGGCCTTTACATTCCTTTTAGAAGCGTTGTCCATCCTTGAATCAGAGCTTAAAAGAGGAGGCTCCAGCCTAATGTAGGAGTCAGGGACGCCATTGCAGGAGAAAAGTTGTTGCATTTGGAAGTCAACTGTTTCTGAAACAGACGAAGTGAGGATGTCAATTATCGGCTCCAGCCACTTTATAAAGCCATATTTATGAGTTTTTTCCCAATCGTAGGACTTTATAACCTTACCGGTGCCAACCGAGAGCATAAAGTAATCCTTCACTCCGTTTCCGGGCCACAATTTAACTGTCTCCACCAGAGCACACATAGCGGGATTATTGGCGTAAACCCCTCCATCCACCAGGTGACGGAAAGTTTTGTCTTTTGCATTAATGAGGGCCGGAGAAAAGTATGTTGGGGCAGCAGAGGTTGCCCGGGCAATATCAGATAGCTTGTAATTTGCAGAATCTCCGTATTTTAAGACATTATATTTACTAAAAAAAAGCGCCTTACGCGTGTTCATCTCGTATGAAGTAATAAGGCAATCTTTGACCACTTCTGATATCCATCTATCACCAAAACACTTTTTGCAATGCTCCTCAACGGCCTCCTTGTTGTAGCGGCTCTTAAACAGGCCAAATCCTGAGCCGAGTCTGTACCAGAGTGATCGTTGAAACAGAAGAGGCCCCATCTCAAGATAGAGCTCCAGAATATCAGCAGCACTGTATTTAGGCCTGCTGATAGCAGAGATCTCTTCTTTGGAAGTAATGCCGTTAGCTGTCATTTCATTTTTATCAGAAGGAGTCAGAGCTAAGGCAACAATAATTCCACCGGTTGATGTGCCTGAAAGCAAATCAAAGCAGTCGGCTATTTTCAGTTGATTATTTCTGCTCAGTTCCTGTACTCGTGCCTCTATGTGTGCAAGAATTGAGGCGGTAATAATTCCCCTGATTCCGCCCCCGTCAAGAGAAAGGATAGAAAGCTCCATTATTAATATTAATCAGGGGAAAAGCACTCTGTATGTCTGCAAGAATGTTAACAAAAGGATTTAAAAATTCACATACATAGTGCCATTCCCGAGATTAGGTTTTATTATTCATTCTGTCAACTGGTACAAAACAGTATCATTCTCTCCGGGAATTGAAGAAAATATCTTGCCATCTTCTGAAACTGAAACATTTCCAAAACCTAACGTAGAAGAGTATGATTTTACTAATCTTCCTCTTTTGTCCAGCACAATCAGCCTGGAGGTTTCTGCGCTTTTATCCTTTTCATACCTGTGCAGGTAGCAATACTTTCCGGCCCAGAATATATCTCCAAAATGAGAGCAGAATTTCCCCGGGTCAAAGGGCTCAGGATTTGAAAAAACAATCTGCCTCTTTATGTTTCCTCTTTTGTTGAATAAAACCACTCTATCCAGAATGTCCAAAGCAACAAAAAAGATGTTTTCTTCACGGTTTACTGCAACTAATGACCTGTTAATCATTATGTTGTTGATGTAGTCATAATTGTTGTAGTATCTTATGAAAGGAAGATCCCTTTTGTTCTCTTTGCGAAGATTAAAGATTGAAATTGGCTGATCAGCTATTCCGTAAAGAAGCAGATGCTCGTCTGATAACTGTTCAATTGCGGGATAATTATAAACCTCTTTGGGATATGAGGCTTCTTGTTTTTGTAGCCCGGCAGCCTCTTTTGCCATAATATCTGAGGGTAGCACATTTTTCGAGAACTTGAGCGGAATTGGATTTGGTATCTCTGAAATTTTGCTGTTGTTACAGGAAAAGAACAGAGGAAGAGATATTATAAGGAGAAAAAGAGATTTCATATAAATATCCTAAATAATTAAAAAACAGAAACCCTGAATCCGTATCAAATGATTCTAACCCCAAAAAACTATTTGAAAACAATTAATAACAGTCTGGAACAATCAGGGTTTCCGTTTTTATGTCAACCAAATCGGTGTCAAATATATTCAATGTTTGTATTCTTGAGACAGCAGGCAGGGGCTCTAGCAGAAACTAACGCTTTTCCCTTCTTAAAACGCCAGATAATCAATCAAATAGAAATTTACTCTAGCGCAAAATAACGCTTGGGGGCAAAGAAAATATACCTTTTCTAACCCTTTCACAAAAGAATTTCTTAGTTTTATAAGCTAAATAGATAATCAATGAAAATATTGAGTGATTGTAAGGTTAGAAGCATTGCCGGTGAAAAGATGATATTATTGAAATCTGCTGAGGCGGTAGATATGACCTGAGTTGTAATGCTTAACAGCAGTGCTGAATTTTTGTTTGAAAAACTAAGGGGGGAGGATTTTACTGCAGAAAAAGCAGCTGATATGCTGGCAGAAAAGTACAATATCAGGTTTGAGCGGGCTCAGGAAGATGTTCAAAAATGGATTAATGCAATGAAAAGGGCCGGATTGATTACAGAATAACAATAAAAAATCAACGAAAGATTCGCTTATGTTGACTTTCTCAGATACAGAAGTTTGCTTGTTAACTTTGCTCAGAAGAGTGCTTAAAGCAGATCATTTTGAATATGTAAGCAAAGAAGAAGTGCTCGACTGCAAAGACTGGTGCGAATTGATTGATGTGGCAGCGGCTCACGGAGTCCTGGCTGTTGCAATGGAAGGTCTCAAAGAGCCTGAATGGCAAAAGATACCCGCAGAGTTGAGAATCAAATGGCAATTAAGCGTAGAGAAAATTGAGGGCAGATATCAGAAACAGAAAATGGCCTATGACAAACTTTTAGGATTGATTTGCGCCAACGGGATTAAAATGCGGCTTCTCAAAGGTATAGGTTTGTCTGAGTATTATCCGGTACCTTCACACAGAGAGTGCGGAGATATTGACATTTTTCTCTTTGACGATTACGACAAAGGAAACCGGTTGATAGAGCAGCAAGGGATCAAAGTTGACAGGACAGGTTTCAAACACTCAAAATTCCGCTTCTGTGGGGTAACGGTGGAGAATCACAAGAATTTACTCAATGTAGCACTCAACAAATATGATCGCACTCTGGAGGCCGGTATTGCGCAAAATGGCAAGGGAAGAGAATAACCCCGATTTCCATCTGCTGTTCAACATAAGGCATATCATAGTGCACCTTATGAGTTCAGGTCTGGTATTGAGACATCTCGCCGACCTCTATCTGTTGATGACGAGGGAGAGAGAGAGAATCAATTTTGAAAAAATTACTGAGGTACTGAAAGATAGCCGGCAATTTCTTATGTTTGGGCAAATTGTTCATCTTATTTCGGTGTGTTTTGCAGACAAAAGTGTCCTTGAACCGCTGGGAGAGTTTCCCAAAGACGAAAATGTAATTGACCGTCTTTATGAGGATACATTTGGGGGTATCATAGAAAAAAGAAAAGCAGATAAATTATCTGCAATGTCTGTTGTCAGACGAAAGATGCTGGGTACAAAGAGAATTATAAGAGCAAAGTGGAAATATGATCTCATTGAAAAGGGCTATTTCTTTAAGGAATTTATTATACGAATCGGTTATGCTTTCAAAATATACAGGCATAAGGTTAAACTTTGACTAAAATCCCGGATACAATATTCATTAAATGCAGAGAGTAATCTATAAAATTGGAGGGATACTTCTGGAGATAAGTTTTCCGGAATCAATTTTTCTTCGTGAAAAGCTGAAAACCTTCCTGCCTTTTACATATTGTTCAGAGGAGAATTCCGGGGATGGCTCTTTTCCTGAGAAAGAGAGGAACGGTTCTTTGGTTAAAGTTTCGGTTAAGCCGGTCAATGATGCAGATATTCTTGCTGTTGCTCCGGATTCCGTACTTATCAGCAGTTTTGAGACTGATACAGGAGTATGTCGTTTCTTCAAATATTCAACCCGGGCACAAGATGGGTATTATCTGGTGATTGAAGAGAAAACCAACTTGGAAAAAGGAGCGATAAAGGTCACTTTTCGCAAAGAGAAAAGAGATGCGGTCTGCGAATATACAGGTAAGTGCAATCACGGAAATCTGATTTTTGCTTTTTGGATGATATTTGCATTTTACGGATTACAAAGTTCTATAGCTCCGTTGCACTCTTCTGCAGTTGTTCGCAAAGGCAAAGCCGTTCTATTTCTAGGGGAATCCGGAACCGGAAAGAGTACCCAGGCCTCTCTATGGCTTAACCATATACCGGGAACACATCATCTTAACGACGACAGCCCGGTATTAACCATCCCGTCCACAGGCGAGATATATGCCGGCGGGTCTCCCTGGAGCGGAAAAGGGAGGATTTATCTTAACGAACAATATCCGGTGTCAGCATTTGTTCGTATTGAACAGAGCAAAGAGAATAATATTGTGCAAATGAATAAAATTGAGGCTTTTGCAGCGCTTTATCCCTCTTTTCCGCCACAATTTATTAAGGATGATAGGTTTGAAGAGATTATATGTTCAATGATCTCTTCTGTAATTTTGTCAACTCCTGTGTACAAACTTAAATGCAAGCCAGAAAAGGAGGCAGCTCTGTTATCTTATTCTGAAATTTTTGGATAATTATTAAGAGCAATAAATCAATGGTTCGTTAAAATTTTAAT
>DIXE01000036.1 GCA_002428635.1 Bacteroidales bacterium UBA6088 | reverse complement strand
GGCCCAGTATGGTCCAGAATATTCAATAGAAGCCATACAAAAGATTTTTACGACTTACTCACTACCGAGATGCCGGATTGGAAAAAATGGAAAAATAAACTGGAAGTGTTTATGTATTAGGAAAGACTTTAAGTTTTTCGTCCATGGCTGAATATTTTGTGCTAATACAGCAATTATTCGGCTATGGACGAATATTATGTCGCCACCATTATACCTTGCCATAAACCAAAGCTATTCTATACCCCCGTTTTGTATATCAGAAAATACAATTATCTTTGTAAAAACAATATTGCAATATGGAAAACCTGTATTCAACCTTCAGATATCTGGTTTCAAGAACGCCGCTGGATTTTGTGCGTTATTTATATTCCGGCATTAATTGGAACAACAGGCTTATAGCCATTACCGGAACGCGCGGTGTCGGTAAGACAACAATGATGTTTCAGCATATAAGAATGAATTACGACATCAACTCTCCGGAAGTGCTCTATGTCTCTCTGGACAATTTATGGTTTGCAAGTCACTCTCTGCTGGAGCTTGCCGACGAGTTTCACAAAAATGGCGGTAAAACTCTTTTTCTGGATGAGGTGCACAAATACCCGGGATGGTCAAGGGAGATAAAAAACATTTACGACTCATATCCTGAGATTAAAGTCGTGTTCACAGGATCTTCCATGCTTGATATTTACCGCTCCGGGGCAGATCTTAGCCGCCGGGCTATAAAGTACACACTAAATGGAATGTCACTCAGAGAATATATTGAGTTTGAGCATGGAATTAAAATAGCTCCTATTACACTCAGTGATTTACTTACAGATCACATACCGATAGCAGTTGAACTGGTTAAATCTTTCAGGCCTGTGGCTGTATTCAGAGAATATCTCAAATATGGGTATTTCCCATTCTATAAAGAAGATAAAGAAGGGTATTTGAACCGGGTAGCTGAAACCATAAACACTGTGATTGAGGTTGACCTGCCAGCAAATATTGATATTGAATATCCGACTATCATAAAAATTAAAAAGTTGTTTTCTATCATCGCCTCAAGCGCCCCTTTCAAACCAAACATAAGCAAGCTGGCAGAACAGACTGGAACCACAAGGCCGAGTCTGCTGAATTATCTTGACGCTCTTGACAAGGCACAGGCGATATTAATGCTCGATAAGGAGGCTGAGGGTCTTAAAAGATTGGTAAAACCGGAAAAGATATACCTAGGGAATCCCAATTTTGCCTATGCCTTCTCCGGAGACAATGTAAACATTGGAAACCTGAGGGAGACCTTCTTTTATTCAATGTTGAATGCAACAAACAAAGTCAGCTATTCCGATAAAACAGATTTTACGGTGGATAACAAATATCATTTTGAAATAGGAGGTAAGGGCAAAAATCAAAAACAGATTTCCGGCCTTAAAGATGCCTATATTGTTAAAGATAACATAGAAACCGGATTTTTCAATCAAATACCATTGTGGATGTTCGGGCTGGTTTACTAATACCTTGCCACTTTAATAGTAATAAGGTTTGTTGTGATAACCAACCTGTTGTGTTTTTTGAATTCCACAATATACTCATTCCATATTTCGGCAGCATTTATGTTTTGCTGCCAATTTATAGTACCTGATAGTCTACTTGGAGATCAGCCTCTCCCCCGCATCCTCTTTAACCGCTCTTTTCCACCTCTCGGAGTAACCGGGCTGAGATGGTGATGCGGGAATGTTTTTGCCGAATCCGTTATCCTTAAAGGTGCCGTCGGGATTTTGCTTTTTAACATTGCCGTCTATGTATTTAACCAGAAGGTAACGCTCCAGCTCCACCCACTTCTCAAAGAGTGACTGGGCTGTGCTCACAGTGTAATCGGTGAGAAATTCACGGGCCATCTCCGGTGACTGTTTGTAAAGCTGAAGTGCTGCCGCATCTATGGCAGGAATAATTACCGCAGCGGTTTTCTCGTGTTCGTCGGCGACAGCTTTTGCCTCAGGAGCTACCAGATCATATCTCAGGTAAGCAAAATTGGAAACCCTATTAAAGATCCAGAAAGCAGAAGTCGGAGAGTAGGTGGTCATGTTTCCGTTGCCTACCCTAAAGCACTCCGGAACTCTAAGTGAGCCTGTGTAAATTGGTGTAAGTGCTGAGGTTGATGCATCATCCACTCCAAACCACAATATCCCTCCGATTTCATCAGGCAGCCAGTTGCGGGCCTGACCCAGCATCCAGTAACCAGTCTGTTGGGTCGCGATTGCTCTTTCGTTTAGATAATTAACACTATCAACCTCAAATGTCATCGGTCTCCATCTGTAAGGAAGATTGTGTCCGCCCGCGCCAATGTCCTGTGTCATATCCAGAACCGTCCCGTCAAAATGGTCGCGCATAACATCCGCAACATCCTTTACGGATAATTTGCGGGCGGGCTTAACGTAAAGAGGCATCCTGTTGCTCCGGTCAAATCCTCTTGCATACTCCTGATAGTATGTGTATGGCTTGTCGCCAATCATTCCGTCGCCCAGAATATTAAACGCAGCCCACACTCTGGCCTCACAGGCACGCATTGCGCTAAAGTCCAGCGGGGCGTAAGTGTCAGAAAAGCTGAAATCCTTATCCTTCCCTTTATAAAGACCACTCTCCCGTGCAAACTTTATTACATCGGGTGCATAGAGGCAGTTTTCAGGATCATTCAGGGGGAATTGAGTTATTCGTGCGTGGTTGGCGTGGCCTGATATATATCCGTCGGGGATTCTGACTGCAACCCATACTGCACCTTTGTTTACATTTTTACCATCCACCATCTTAACACCCTTTCCTACCATCTCAAGTATCCAGGCCTCCTCTTTGTCTGCAATGGAGAAACTTTCACCGTGTGAGCAGTAACCGAACTCTTCTACAAGTGAAGCCATAATTTTTATTGCTTCTCTTGCACTCTTTGCCCTTTGAAGAGTGACAAATATCAGTGAACCGTAATCCATCATAGCAGTTGTATCCCAAAGGGGAAGGCCTCCAAAAGTGGTTTCGGTAATAATAACCTGGTGCTCGTTCATGTTGCCGAACTGGTTATAGGTAACAGAGGCCTGAGGTATCTGGCCGAGATACTTACCTGAGTCCCATTCATAAATCCCAAGCATTGTCCCGGGAGCATGAGTACCCCCTTTGGTAAAGTACAATTCTCCGTAAAGTACATGTGAATCAGCAGAATAGGTAACCATAACAGAGCCGTCTTTTGTTGCTCCTTTTGTAATTATCAGATTTGTGCATCCTTTCCCCTTGTCTACAGAGGCAATTATCAGCAACAAAGTCAGGGCAATTGTTATTATTTTTTTCATTTCTAAAAAGTTAATTAGTTATCTTATAATTATTTTATTGTTATCTGTCGAACATATCAACCAAATTATATGGAGGTCAATGAGGCTTTTCTTCCCCTGAACATTGTCAGGTATCTAAAGCCGCAATTTGAAAGAAAATCAGCAAAAAAACCGAAATTATCATATATCCTGTCATCTGTATGTGAATCTGACCCAAGTGATACAAATTTGCCTCCAAGTTCTTTGAATCTTCTGAAAATATCAGGATCGGGAGAGGAAGCTCCCCTGTATCTGCTTCTGTAGGTGTTGGTGTTTATCTCCAGAGCCTTTCCGTTTTGTGCCAGATAGGAGAGAATGGAATCCATCAGATCCGGAAAATCACTGTACCTGATAACTCTCTCTTTGTATGGAGCATATCTCGTAATGTAATCGTAATGGCCCAAGGTATCGAAGTCACCGTAACCTTTTATGCACTCCAGAATTGTCTCCAGGTAGCGTCCATAAGCCCTGATATAATCCTTACCCTCAAAAAAATCTGGCTGATGGTAGGGGTCAAGGCCGTCAACAAAGTGAACGGAAAGTATAACAGTGTCAAAAGTAAACGGACTCAGCCTCTCCCTGCTCTTTTCAACAGTGTTGGGCTGCAGCCCGAGTTCAATCCCTTTGAGAAGCTCCACTCCGTATTTCCGGGATATTTTGTCGCACATAAGTTGCTGCTGCCCGGGATCAAACATAAACCTGTCCACACCTGTCGGGGTATCAATATCCATATGATCTGTCAGGGCAACTCCCGGTAATCCCCTCTCTTTGCAAACAATAGCAGCTCTCTCAATAGTCATCCGGGAATCGGGAGAGAAATCGCTGTGAGTATGTGTGTCTATGTATTTCAATGTAAGGATAAATGTGTATGTGAGTCTCTGTAATTGTCTGTTTATAAATATATCTGCTATCTTCCAAGTGATACAATCTTCCAGTTTTTTTTATCTGTTCGGGCAAAAATCAGGCGATTTTCAATTCCGGAAGGGAAATTTGGAAGTACAATTTTGTAAAGCACCTCTGCAGAGTCTCTGCTCTCCATCCTGTCAACCGAAATTATCTCAGTTTTCACTCCTTTCGATTGTCTTACAAGCATCTCCTTTACTGTTGGTTCAAGCGAATCGAGGCTTTTGAGGGATTCCGATAGCTCCTGCGCCAGATTTTCTGAACAGAAGCTGCCAGCCGTTACGTAATCTACACTGAAATAGGATTCAAGAAAACTGTTTGTTACCGTACGGATGTCCTTTTCAAATGTTTTGCATCCCTGCAGCAAAACAAAAGTTGCCATTGCGGCGGCAATTATTATCACTCTTTGTCCTCTCATATTACCAGTTTTTCTAATAATCCCTTTTACAATTTTTCTAATAATCACATTAATTCAACTACCGTTATTCCTGAGCCTCCCTGCTCAATATGTTCGTCCTTGAAAGAGGAGACGCCTCCAATGGTTTTAAGGTACTTACGTATCTCTTCTCTCAGTATTCCGTTGCCTTTTCCGTGGAGTACCCTCACCTGAGAAACCCCGGCAACAAGGGCCTCATCAATAAATCTGGTTACACTCTCAAGAGCCTCATCAAGTCGCTGACCCCTGATATCAATTGCCGGCCTGAAGTTAAGAGTAGAAAAATTCAGAGATTCGCTTTTGTGGATATAACCAGATGACCCTCTTTTCAGCAGAGTCTTGTACTCGTTCTCTGATATCTTTTCCACCTTCCCGGAACTCATTCTTGATATTATGCTTCCGGTTGCAACGCTTATCTCTTTCCCGTCCAGCCTGAGAATCTCACCAACCAGATCTCCTCCCTTAATCCTAACTTTGTCACCCTTTACGAGAGTCAAATCTACAGGCTTTACAGGCGTACTGGCAACAGGAGCCAGAGAACTCTTTTTCTCACGTTCTGCTCTTCTTTTATCCCTTGCCTCTCTTCTTCTGAGAAGCTGTACCATTTTAGCCGCAATCTTTTCGTCGCTCTCGTCTGCCTTAACTGCAACCGTCTCCTGACCAAACTCCTGCAACTCTTTCCTTAGCAGCCTTGTACGTTCCTTATCCGCCTGACTCTCTCTTATCTCTTTTATAGTGGATTCAATTTTTTTATTGGCCTCCGATACAATTTTTGAAGCTTCCTCCTTTGCCTTGCTGATTATGTCCTTTTTAAGAGCCTGGATTTCTGATAATTCCTTCTGATACTTATCGGTAATATTCTCCAGAGTCTTGTCTGTGGTCTTTATTCTTGCAAGTTTTTCCTCCCACATTCTCCTGTTCCTTGCAATCTTCTTAAGGTTTCGTTCCAGATCGACGTACTCGCTTCCCGCCTTCTCCTCTGCGAGCCTGACAACACTCTCCGGGAGCCCCATCTTTCTTGCAAGCTCAAATGCAAAAGAGCTGCCCGGGACACCTGTTTCCAGTTTGAACAGCGGCATAATGTTCTGGACATCAAACTGCATCCCACCATTAATCACCCCTTTACTTGTGCCGGCGTAATATTTTAAATTACTGTAATGTGTTGTTATTACTCCAAATACCCCCTTCTCTTCCAGCTCAGTGAGAATTGCCTCAGCAATTGCCCCGCCGGCGGCAGGTTCTGTCCCCGCACCAAACTCATCAATTAAAACAAGAGAATCGCTATCTGCCCCCGAGAGTATCTCCCTCATATTTCTCAGGTGAGAGCTGTAGGTACTCAGGTCGTTTTCTATAGATTGCTCATCCCCTATGTCGATAAAAATTTCCTTAAAAAGGCATAACTCGGAGCTCTCCGATGCAGGAATCAGAAATCCGCTTTGAAGCATATACTGAAGCAGCCCCACAGTTTTCAGACATACAGATTTGCCCCCGGCGTTAGGGCCGGATATCACAAGAATATGCTTCTCTTTGTTAAGGGATAAGGTGAGAGGTACAATCTCCCTCCCCTCCCTTTTGAGTGCTGCCTCAAGCAAAGGGTGTCTCCCCTTTAAAAGAATCAACTCTTTGTCTTTGGATATCACAGGTCTTCCTGCCTGCATCGATATTGCCACAAGAGCTTTTGCCCTTATAAAGTCAAACTCTCCGAGTATCTCTGCTGACTGGAGCAATTCGGGGAGGTATGGCCTGAGAAAATCAGAAAATTCGACCAGTATCTTAAGTATCTCCCTCTGCTCGGCAAAGCGGAGCTCTTTTACCTTATTGTTCAGTTCTACAATTTCAATAGGTTCAATATATGCAGTCCTGCCGGATGCAGATTCGTCAAAAATCAAACCCAATATCTTCTTTTTATTGGAAACCGGTACAGGAATAAGCATCCTCCCGTCTCTTACCGTAAGTGTGGCGTCTTCGTCCGTAAGGCCTTCTGCCTGTGCTTTTTTCAGGATTGACGATATCTTTCTGGATATTGAAGCCTCCTTGTCCTTAATTGCTCTTCTTATTACCGAGAGCTCTTCTGATGCATTATCCCTAACCTCTCCGTACTTGTCCACGATTGCATCAATGCGCCTGCTAATTTCCGGAAACAACACAATAGGACTAATCATCTCCTTGAGAGAGGGATACAAACCCTCCTTTGTGTTTTTAAAGAAATGGACAGTAAGCCTGAGACGCTCCTGCGACTCCTTGAGACGGACAATCGAGAGAACATCCAGATATGATGCCGGCAACTCTAGTTTTTTAAGAAAAGGGAAAATATCGGCATATCCGGAATCCGGGTAAGAGGCCTCAAACATCAGTATCTGCCTCATCTCGTCAGTCAGGGAGAGATTGTGCTCCACAACCCCGGCATTATCTGAAAAGAGCTCCTCCCTGATCTTTGAAGCAGCGATGACCGTTGTACAACGGCTCTCCGTCATACTCCGGATGCGGTCGAAACCCAGCTTCTGTTCAACTCTTTCTCTCATTTGAATCAGATGAGTTGATGTAAGAGTTTTCAATAGCAAGCCTGAGCTCATTTATGCTGTTGATTTTCTTGATTTCGCCATTGCTTATGAAGGAAATCTCGCCGTTCTCTTCTGAGACCACAATCACATCAGCATCAGTAGCTTCTGATATGCCAACAGCTGCTCTGTGCCTCATTCCGTAAGATGCTGGAATGTTGGGGTTCTCAGAGATGGGAAGTGTGCAGCGGGCAGCTATAATCTTGTCCTTGCCTATTACTATTGCTCCGTCGTGCAGGGGTGAATTTTTAAAGAATATGTTCTCTATCAATCTTCTGTTGATAAGGGCATCTATCCTGTCGCCCGTCTCTATCACAAATTCAAGGGTAGAACTTTTTGCAAGCACTATGAGTGCACCGGTTCTGTTCTGAGACATTCTGCGACAGGCATTTGTCACTTCGTCCAGCAGAATCAGGGATGCCCTCTCGCTCTTTGTTCCAAGCAACCGGTTGATAATCTTAAGCTTGTTTCTGGAGTCAAGATAGGATGTACCCAGCTTCAAAAGAAACCTTCTTATCTCCTGCTGAAAAAGAACAATAAGCGCAATAACACCTACCCCTATCACCTGGCCAAGAATTGCAGAGAGCAGTTCCATATTTAAAGCTCTCACTATTAGCCAGATAAAATAAAAAACCAGAATGCCTGTAAATATATTCAATGCCGCTGTACCTCTCATCAGTTTATAAACCTGATAAATAAGTAGTGCGACCATTGAAATATCAATGATATCTATTAACTCGATATTAATGAATCCGAACATATGTAAACAACAAATCTACAAAATTTATTCTACTCCGCGAAAGCCAGTGCAGCAATACTGACACGGCTTCCTTGACTTCTGAGTATCTCACCTGCACATGCAGAAAGGGTTGCCCCGGTTGTCATAACATCATCCACCAACAGAAGATTTTTTCCCGTAAGAATATTTTTATCCCTCACCCTGAATGCTCCCGACATACCCGAAAGCCTCTCCTGAGCACTCTTTCTGGTCTGGGTTTTTGTATATCTTTTCCGTTGCAGCACACCCTTGAGCACCGGAACTCCAATTCTCTCACCCAGAGCTTCTGACAATATCTCTGCCTGATTGTATCCTCTCATCCACCTCTTCAAGGGATGAAGCGGAACGGGTATAATAAAGTCGAAGCTCTTTGCCCAGCCACCTTCTGCCATTTTATCTCCCAGCATATCACCCATATAACTGCAAAGGCCTCTTCTGTTCTGATACTTAAAGGCGTGCACAATCTTTGAATAAGGACTCTCCTGCCTGTAGATTAACAAAGTGGAGACCATCTCCACACCAATTTTGCCTGCAAAACTGTTTTCTGCCGGATTTCCCCTCCAGGACCAAAAGTAGGAGTAGGGAAGATCAGACAGGCAATAAAGACACATATATCGTTCCCCCCTGAGTAACATCCTCCCGCACACCGGACAAATCCTCGGCAGTATCAGATCTGCAAAATACATCTGTCTGTCAATTCAACCCTGTAAGCTTTACTCTTCCGGCCTCCAGGGCCTGGGTGTCGTTTCTGAGAATGCTCCTGATTCTCCCTGTCTGGTAATAATACCGGCTTGTAATCTCCTCTTCGAGAAGAGATTTTATATCCCCGGCTTCCCTTCTGAGCACTGCCTCTTTTCCCGGTTTGATTTTGCTTCCCAGGCTCTCTATCTCCTGTTTGTAATCCTCATAGAAACTCTCTTTGCGGGCTGTCTCCAGAAATTTATCATACTCCACCTCAGAGGCAGTTCTGCTGTCAAATTCCTTTTTTACGGCAAATTTTACAAAGTCATCGTACTCCTTGTCACTCAGGGAAAAGATTGAAGGATCCGGTATGGAGTCGTGGTCACGGTAGTACAACATTGAGTACTCAAGAAGTACCTCTTCGTACACCAGTGAAAGAGCGGGACGGGAATATGGCCTGGCCGGTATGAAAACATCTGGGGTGATTCCGCCTCCGTCGTAAACAGTTCTCCCTCTGAGTGTCTTAAAGCTTTTACGGAGCGAATCAGGTATATAACCCACACTTCCGTCTTCGTTCCGTCTGCTGTAATCTATTGCCTGAACACATCTCCCGCTTGGAGTGTAGTATTTTGCGGTAGTTAGTTTTATTGTATTGTTGTACCCGACATTTCTTATTGACTGAACAAGTCCTTTTCCGAACGTTCTTGTCCCTGCAATGGTTGCCCTGTCCAAATCCTGAAGTGCGCCTGCAACTATTTCAGAAGAGGAAGCAGAAGAGGAATTGACCAAAACCACAAGAGGCACAAGGGTATCAACCGGCTCATCTTTTGTAAAATACTCCATATCAGACTGCCGGGAACGCCCTTTTGCTGTAACAACCTTTGTTCCTTTAGGTACAAACAGTGATACTATTTTTACAGCCTCGTCAAGCAGTCCTCCACCGTTGCCTCTCAGATCTATCAGAACCCTTTTCAGAGATGTGTTATTCTTAAGATTCAGAAAGGCCTCCCTTACATCTTTTGATCCTCCTACCGTAAATCCGCTTATCCTTATATATCCCAGAGAGTCGTTTATCATTCCGCTGTAGGCAACATCCGGAAAATGTATTTTATCCCTTACCAGGTCAAAATCTTTAAGTTCGTTACCCCTTATCTTCTTAACCCTGAGTGTCACGATTGTTCCGGGCACCCCTTTCATAAGAGTGCTGCAGGAGTCGGTGCTCATCTGCGCAGTAGATAACCCAGAAACCATTACAATTGTATCTCCCGCCGCAAGACCGGCTCTGGCAGCCGGTGAGTTTTCTGTAACCTCGCTTATCAGAATTCCCCCCTGAACCTTCCTGATTACGGCCCCTACTCCACCATAACTGCCCGTTGTCATAAGCTCAAGGTTCTCCTCGTCCTCCTCTGGTATAAGTATTGTGTAAGGATCCAGAGACTCCAGCATTGCATCCAGGCCTGTCCTGATAAGGTTCTCCATACTTATACTGTCGACATACAAGGCAGAGAGTTCTCTCAGTACAGCCATCTGAACTTCAAGACTCTTTCCTGTCCTGAACCACTCAGACTGGGAGTGCGCAGGGGTTATTATTGTGATTGCCAAAATTATAAGGCAAATCCTTCTGATCTTTTTCATTTGCTCGTTTTTCTCATTAATATTACAAAAGTAAAGTTTTAGTATCTTTGATGCAATATTGTTTTATGGATATTATTTTCGCGACCAACAACCAGCACAAGCTTAAGGAGGCACAGGCCATACTGGGAGAGAGATTCAGCATATTGTCACCGGCTATGCTGGGCATTAATGAAGATATCCCGGAAGACGCTCTCACACTGGAAGGAAACGCCCTTATTAAGGCAAGATATATCTGGGAAAAACTGCAAAAGAATTGCTTTGCCGACGATACCGGTCTTGAGGTAAAAAGTTTAAACGGAGCTCCCGGTGTTTTTTCTGCCAGATATTCCGGCATAGAGCAAAATTCTGCCTCCAATATGAAAAAACTGCTCAGGGAACTAGAAGGAGCAGAAGACAGAACGGCACGTTTCAGAACGGCTGTAGCCCTTATTATCAAAGGAGAAATATATATGTTTGAAGGGATACTCAACGGGAGAATAGCTCATTCGCCTTTTGGTTACGGAGGATTCGGATACGATCCGGTTTTTATTCCCCAGGGATATGACTGTACACTTGCCGAACTCTCCCCGGAGGAGAAAAACAGAATTTCACACAGAGGCGTCTCCCTGAGAAAGCTTTCGGTTTTTATAAACAGCAAAGATTTCTGATGCTCCACTCGGTACAAATAGTTGTGCTGCACACTGTAAAATACAGAGACTCCGGAATGGTAATCCGCGGTTACTCTGACAATGGAGGACGCCAGAGCTTTTTTCTAAGAAATGTGAAAGGTCCAAAAAACGGAGCTGCAATTCAACAACTTCATCCTCTGAGCATAATTGACGCACAGTTAAGCAGCTACTCAAAAGGTGAAATGAAGACTATTAAAGAGTTTACAACTGCCTCCCCTTTACAGGAAATTAGATGCAACCTGCAAAAAAGCACAATTGCCATGTTTATGAGCGAACTGATTTCCAAGACAGTGCAAGAGGTTGAGCAGAACAGGAGCCTGTATAATTTTATTTCCAGCTCCGTTTTGTCGTTGGAAAAGATGGAGGAGGGTTTTGCAGATTTTCATCTTTTCTTTATGGTGGCACTCTGCCGGCACATCGGCTATGATCCTTTGCTCTCAGAAAACACCCTCTCTCAAAGGAGTTCGGTAATCCTGGCAGAGATTTTGAGCAAGGAGAATGATCATTGTCCAAGACTCTGTATTAACGGATCAGACAGATATAATTTCATCAGGGAGATGTGCGACTATATAAGCAATCATTCAGGTTGCAGGGTTGAACTGTTATCCCTGCAGGTGCTTCACGATGTGTACGGATTGAATTAAAGATTATGCCACTTACAACCGATATTTTTAACCTTTACTCTTCTAGAAGACTCTCCCTTCTGGAAAAAAACCGGACTGATCCCGGAAAATACCAGAGAGAACTTTTCAATTATCTTATACAATCCGGTCAAGGCAGCTCTTTTGGCAAAGAACACCGGTTTGATTCTGTCAGAAATATCATTGATTTTCAGAACAATATCCCTCTCAGGGACTATGACGCTTTTGAGCCTTATATTGAAAGACTAAGAAGGGGAGAAGATTTTGTACTATGGAACAGCCGTGTAAAATGGTTCGCAAAATCAAGCGGAACCAGCTCCTCAAAGAGTAAATTCATTCCTGTAACCGAAGAGTCCCTTAACCAGTGCCACTTTGAGGGCTTTAAAAAAATGCTTGCATCCTATATGGATTCAAACCCTCAATCCGGACTACTTGAGGGAAAGTCATTGACTCTGGGCGGAAGTGCAAAAATTGACGAGATGGGTAACGGCAAAAGTCAGACAGGAGATCTTTCTGCAATACTGCTTAGGAACTCTCCTTCCTGGGTTGAAATTAAAAGGGTTCCTGAAAAATCTATAGCCTTAATGGCAGATTTCGAAGACAAGATAGAGAAGATAGCACAACTGGCAAACAGTTATGATGTTACTAACTTTTCGGGTGTGCCCTCCTGGAACCTGATTCTTATTAATAAAATACTTGAATATACCGGTAAAAAGAATCTGAAAGAGGTCTGGCCAAATCTTGAGCTATTTATGCACGGCGGGATAAATTTTGATCCCTACAGGGAGATTTACAAAAGGTTAATCCCGGATCCTCAGATGAATTACAGAGAAAACTACAACGCCTCCGAGGGCTACTTTGGTTTTCAGGACGATCCGTCTGACGAATCGATGCTGTTACTGACAAACAACGGCATTTACTACGAATTTATCCCTATGGATATGCTGGTGAGGGCTCTTGAGGGTAGTTACAACTCATTTGAGACAGTGGAGAGCGTAAAGAAAGGGGTCAACTATGCTCTGGTAATCTCCACAAATGGCGGGCTCTGGAGGTATCTTGTAGGCGACTGTATAATCTTTACCTCCCTCAAACCACATAAATTTGTAATATCAGGGAGAACACAGCTGTACATAAATGCCTTTGGAGAAGAGCTTATGATCTCCAACGCTGAGAAGGCTCTTGCCAGAACCTGCAGTATATGCAACGCAGAGGTTCTCAACTACACTGTGGCTCCCCTTTTTATGCAGGAGAAAGGAAAAGGTTCTCACCAATGGGTTATGGAATTCTCCAGACTTCCGGCCGATCTGGAGGAGTTTGCCAATGTGCTGGATGAGAGTATATCTCTCTTTAACTCTGATTACGAGGCAAAAAGACAAAAAAATGCGACAATGAAAAGGTTGACACTCACACCTGTCTCAAGAGGGGTTTTCTACAGGTGGATGAGAGAGAGAGGGAAGCTGGGAGGTCAGAACAAAGTGCCAAGATTATCAAACGACAGAGAATATGTTGAACAACTCATTGATATTGAATCCAAAGGAGATCTTTTCAATAAAGGAGAAGAGGGAGTTTGAGAGGATTGCCCTGAAGATTTTCTACTATCAGGCTTTAGAATGTAAGCCATATAAAGAGTATCTGGATAATTTGGGCTACAATACTAAAAATGTCTCCTCAGTGAGTGAGATTCCATACCTGCCAGTCTCCTTTTTTAAGAGCAGAGAGGTGATAACCGGTAACACTCCGGCAGAAAAAGTGTTCAGTAGCAGTGCAACTACAGGAATGACTCCATCCCGGCACCACGTGACCGATCTATCAGTGTACAATCGCAGCCTGAGCCTGGGATTTAAGATAAGATACGGCAAAGCGTCAGATTATGTAATTGTTGCTCTTCTTCCATCATATCTGGAAAGAGAGGGGTCCTCTCTGGTGTATATGGCTGAAATACTGATGAAAGAATCCGGGCACCCTGATAATGGATTCTATCTGTACAACCAAAAGGAGCTGTACGAAAAACTTGTAAAGATTAAAAAGAGTGGTTCAAAGTGCATTCTGCTGGGAGTAAGCTTTGCCCTGGTGGATTTTGCCGGTGCGTTTCCTCTGGACTTCCCTGGACTTATTGTAATGGAAACCGGAGGAATGAAGAATACCGGCAGAGAACTTTCAAGAAAAGAGATTCACAATATTATATGCAAAGGATTCGGAGTCAATACTGTGCACTCTGAATACGGCATGGCAGAACTGCTGTCTCAGGCATACTCCCGGAGAGAAGGTCTGTTCTTCCCGCCACCCTGGATGAAAGTAATTATTCGTGACCTGAACAACCCCTTCAGACATCTTTCTCCAGGAAAGAGAGGAGGAATAAACATTATTGATCTTGCCAACCTTAACTCCTGCTCCTTTATTGAAACCGGAGATATGGGAATAAAAAGGGCCGGGAACTCTTTTGAAGTCCTCGGCCGTATTCAGCACACCGAACTCAGAGGGTGTAACCTGCTTCTGGACTAACGGGCATAGGCCCCCTCCAGTTCTTTAATAAGAGTGTTGAGCTCCTCTTCGAGTTTCCTGGCAATATCTTCTTCTCCTCTGTTTGTGAGAATATCAGCGAGATGGAACATATAAGCCAGGTTTTGCTCAATATCTGATTTCGAGAGATATGAACCATTAAACTCTTTTGCAAAAAGGGTTATCGAAACAATAGTCTCATCCTTGAACTTATCAAAGAGCGCGATTCCCTTATCCCTTTCTCCGGCAGCCAGATATATATCAATTGCCTCCATAATTGAATATTCGTTCATAGAAGGCAATAATGAACAGTTGAGCGGGAATTGTTCAGGGATGAATATTTCCTGCATTCTGTCCAGAATTTCAGCCGCTTTTTGTGGTTTATTCTCCTTCAGAAGCGCCCTTGCAGTAATTACGTGAATATTCCTGCCAGATATAACAGCACTGAATGTTAGCAGATTCTGATAATCAATATTTACTTGCGGATCATTCATATTACCCCATCTGTAAACATTCATAACCTTGTCATACATCACATCCCCACTGATTTTCCCGGGACTGCCGACAGTAACTGTCGTTTTAAAAGGAACAAGCTTATAAACAAATCCGTTGTACTCCAGATAATCCTTTATTCCAATCTCAAGATCACCACCCATAGCCACAAAGCAAATAGGCCTTTCCCAGTTGTAGTTGGCCAGGAGATCAAGAACCATCAGTTCTGCTTTTGTAAGAATATTCTTGCCCTCCGGAAGGTTAAGCTCAAGCATCCTAAGTGCAGAGGCTGTGTCGCTTTCTGAAATTATGCCGGATTTAATTGCGTTTTGAATATTCACGGGAACTAACAACTTTCTTGATGCAAAAAAGCTGTAACTCTGACCGTTCTGTGCCCTGATTTTGGCGTTAGGATTTGACACCAGATCCACTACCGCTTTTATGGGCAATTGTTTTTCAAGCCGGTCAACTATCTGTATCATATCATTTGTCCCGTAAAGATATTCTCTTCTGGGAATAGAGAATTTCACAGGTTCAGAATCATAAACTTTGTATTGCATCTGGTCTATATACCAGTCAGTTCCCAAAAGAGAGGTATTCATTACTCTCACATCGGTCCTGACCTCCTCTACTTCCTGAATATACCATAAAGGGAATGTGTCGTTGTCGCCGTGAGTTACAATTATTGCCTGCTCCCCGCAAGAGTTTAAATAGTTGTAGGCAAGATCCCTGGCTGTGTAGCGGTTGCTTCTGTCGTGATCATCCCAGTTCTCGGCAGCCATCTGCAGAGGAACAAAAAGGCAGAGGACTCCGGCTAGAGGGGCCGATATCTTTTCGGGAAGGAATCTTTTGAAAAACTCGTATATGGCCGCAACGCCCAGCCCTATCCAGATTGAAAAGGCATAGAACGATCCCGCGTAGGCATAATCCCTCTCCCTTGGCTGGAACGGGGGCTGATTGAGATAAACCACAACAGCTATCCCAGTAAGGAGAAAAAGAAGCATTACAATCCACCAGTTTCGCTTGTCCTTTAACAGTTGCATAATCAACCCAAACACACCCAGCAGCAACGGCAGCATATAGTAATGATTCTTGGCCTTATTGTTCACAAGATAATCCGGACCTTCATTCTGATCTCCCAGTCTGCCTTTGTCCAAAAATCCTATGCCGCTCTCCCAGTTGCCCCTGAAGAGTTCACCGGGCATACTTCCCTGAATGTCATTTTGTCTTCCGGCAAAGTTCCACATAAAGTATCTGAGATACATCCAGTTTATCTGATAGTCAAAGAAATATGAAAGATTATCTCTGAATAGCGGCATCTTTTGGTCAGACCCGGCAATAGTAGTTCCCCTACTCTGTGTGTACATCTGGTAGAAGCGGATATGATCCGGTGATGCACTCCACATTCTAGGGAAAAACATTTTGGAATCGGAGCTGTACACAGGTTTAACAGGGCCCTGCACCTTCTCATATCTGGTCCCCAATTTGACATAATAATCTTCCTGAACTATTTCGTATGGAGAGGCATATGTCTCACCGTAAACCAGCGGATTGCTACCGTACTGCTCCCGGCCCAGATATCTCACAAGAGAGAATGGATTATCAGGCTGGTTTTCGTTTGTGGGAGTATTTGCCGAAGATCTTATAATAACTACTGCAAATGTGGAATAGCCGATTATTATCATTGTAAAGCAAAGCATTATGGTATTGAGAAGCACTTTGCCCTTGGTGTATGTATGCCATATAAACCAGAAAGAAAATGCCAGAAGAGCCAGTACAAAGAATGCAGCTCCGGAGTTGAAGCCCATTCCAAAGACATTCACAAAAAGGAGATCAAACCAGGAGGCAATCTTGGGCACAAGTGGAACAATTCCGTATAATATTACAGCCAGAATGAGTGCAGAAATCATAAGGACATAAAAAATCCCTGTTTTGGTTACATTGTATTTCTTGTAGTAATAGATAAACACAAGTGCCGGAATGGTAAGAAGGTTCAGAAGATGGACGCCTATCGAAAGCCCCATCAGGAATGCTATCAGCACTATCCATCTGTTTGAATGTGGGTTTTCTGCATCCTCTTCCCATTTGAGCATTGCCCAAAAGACTGCCGCTGTAAAAAGCGAAGACATGGCGTAAACCTCTCCCTCAACTGCAGAGAACCAGAATGTATCAGAAAATGTGTATGCCAGAGCACCCACCACTCCCGATGCAAAAACTGTGATTGAAGCCGAAAGGGAAAGGGTTCCGGTTGCCTTTTCGGACATTCTTCTTGCAATGTGAGTGATTGTCCAGAAAAGGAACATTATGGTCAAAGCCGAGCATATAGCACTCATTGCATTAACCATCATTGCAGCATTCTCCTTGTCGGCAAAGAGCGTAAAGAATCTAGCTATCAGCTGAAAAACAGGGTTTCCAGGCGGGTGCCCAACCTCCAGCTTATAAGAAGATGCAATGAATTCACCGCAATCCCAGAAACTGGTTGTCGGTTCGATTGTTGAAAGATATACAAAGGCAGAGACGAGCAAAAGTGCAAGCCCCAGAATATTGTTTATCAATCTGAATTTCTTCTGTTCCATTGTGTTGTTTTTCAGGATTTGTCCATATTATCACGCAAAGATAACATTTTGGATTTTTCTGGCTAAATTTGCCCGAAATAAATTTAAAGATGAGCCGGAACGATTGGAAAAGCAGACTGGGAGTTGTCTATTCTACCAATCCGGACTTTGGTTACGAGAGCCCGGAAGAGGAGCAGGAACCCGCAACACCTTCATCTGCAAAGCAGAATCTTATTGTAGCAATTGACAGGAGGCAGAGAGCCGGAAAACAGGTCACTTTCATCCGTGGATTCAAGGGTAAAGAGGAAGATCTCGAGGAGCTTGCAAAAACACTTAAAACCAGATGCGGAACTGGTGGCTCGGTTAAAGACGGCGAGATACTTGTTCAGGGAGACCACCGGGACAAGGTTGTGAACATTCTGCTCTCTCTTGGCCACAAAGCAAAAAGAGGCAACTGATGTACCCCGGAAGTACATATTCATTGCAGAGCAGTAACAGCGTTGCCGTCTCTTTTATTGTTCTGGCATTTTTTGTGGTTTTTGTTATTTTTTCCCGGGAGATTCTCTCAACCATAATCTTAACATCCCGGAGTATCTTTAAACTGAGAAATCAATACCGTAACGAGGAGAAGTTATCCTTTGTTTTTCAGAGAGATATAACTGCAATAATCTCCGCAGCTTTGTACCCGTTGCTGCTGACACTTTTTTTTGACAGTGAACTTCTGCCTTTATTACCCGTCAACAAATTGCAGTTGCTGCTTTTGTCTTTGGGAGTAGTGGTTGTAATCTGGTTCGCAAGAATGTGCGGATACCGTTTCCTCTCTTGGATAACCCGGGACCGCACCACATTCAGACTTGTAGAGAAGATAAGCTACAATCATATAATTATCTCTCTTTTCTTTACTCTGCCTGCAATGCTTATCACTTTACTGTGGCCGGACATAGAAATCGGCACAAGGCTTAAGGTATTGGTATGTTGCTACTTATTTGTTTATCTCCTATTTCTTTTAAGAAGTTATCAAATAATTATTTCAAATCATTACTCTCGTTTTTTCATTATTTTGTATCTTTGCACCTTGGAATTACTGCCAACAGCACTAATTGCAAATGTTATCCTATCTCATTAAGAATATGAAAATCAAGAACATTCTCATTTCTCAACCTCCACCAGTCAACGGCTCCCCATATACTGACCTGATTTCCAGGCATAAACTCAATGTTGATTTTATTCCTTTTTTCAGGGTTGAACCTCTACAGGCAAGAGAGTTCCGTATGCAGAAGGTCAACATCTTAGATCATACTGCCATTGTTTTTACTGCCAGAAGCGCTATAGATTCGTTTTTCAAGCTCAGCGAGGAGTTAAGAATCACTGTACCTGAAACAATGAAGTACTTTTGTGTATCTGAGGCAATTGCTCTCTATCTTCAGAAATACATCGTATTCAGAAAACGAAAGATATTTTTCGGAAACGGCACCAACTCTTCAATAGTAGATGCCATCGGATTGAAACATAAAGATGAGAAGTTTTTGTTGTGCGTAGCTGATTCCTGCAAAGCAGACCTGCACAAAATATTTGTAAAACACAAGCTCGCCCACTCCAGTGCGGTTATTGTCAAGACAGTACACAGCGATCTGAGTTCAGTTGACCTGCACAACTACGATATGCTGGTTTTCTACAGCCCGTCTGATATCAAATCTCTTCAGGAGAATTTTCCGGATTTTCAACAGAACGGTCTTCAGTTTGCCACATTCGGGCAGACGACCCTTAAAGCCCTTAAGAGCGCAAAATTAACCTCATCGGTAATTGCACCCACTCCGGAAGCACCATCCATAGCAAAGGCTCTTTCCATCTACTTTGAAGGGAAGTAACCCTGTCAAGATGGAAACAACCTGTTATAAATTTCCCAAGAGTTCCCGACTCTCTTCCATTACCTCTGTAAATGAGTGCTTTGAAAATGGGAAAATTATCAGGGATAAAAGCATAAAGGGCTTTTTTATCAGAAACGCTGCCGGCTCCTGCAAGGTAATGATAACTGTTCCAAAACGACTTCACAGGAAAGCTGTAACCAGAAACCTTCTCAAGAGAAGAATGCGCGAGGCTTACAGACTCAACGCCGGAATACTTAAGGGAAAAGCCTCTGCCAATATTGTACTGATATACTCCTCAGAAGAGATTCTCCCGTATATTGAAATTAAAAAAAACATTGCAAATGTCCTGGGAAAAATTGGGAAGCTACTTGAAGCAGATTCTGGCTCTGCCGTTCCTGCTGCTGATTAAATGCTACCAGATATGCATCTCGCCATATAAGACTCCTTCCTGCAGGTTTACACCAACTTGTTCTGAATACTCTTTACAGGCATTTAAAAAGCACGGCATTTTCAAGGGTTTTTACCTCTCTTTCAGAAGAATAATACGTTGTCATCCGTGGGGAGGGAGCGGATTTGATCCAGTTCCTTAAGGCATCATTCCAAACCGCTTGAATATCTTTTCTTTATTGGATTCATCCTTGGAGAGATTAATTATCTCCTGCTTTGAAATCTGCATAAGGTCAAGCAGTACCATTCCGTCAACACAGTAGTTGAAGTCAGGATCAACATTAAATTTAATAATTTTTGAGTTGATCTTAAGATATTTTTTTACCAGCGTAGGTAGCCGGTATTCATTATTACTGAGCCTCATAAGGTATCTGTCAAACTTCTCCACACTCTCCATCTTGTTCTGCATCAAACTATCAACAGAACACCTGTGATAATCAGGGAAAAAAGGATTTCTGGGAATAATGTAAGGTTCGAGCTCCTTTACAGAGTGATTCTTTTGTAGGTAGTAAATCATTAAACTTCTGTAAAATTTTGGATACCAAGAGCTAATACTTACAGGTCCCATAAGGTATCTAATTTCCGGATTGTTGAGTGCAGCATAAAAGAGTCCCTTCATAAGCAGTACGAGGGGAAGGGTTTCTTTCTGATAATCAAGAACTACAAAAGAGCGTCCCAGTTCTATGGCCTGATTGAGGATATTTACCATAGGCTTCTCGTAACCAAAAAGGGAATTTGAATACAAGCCTTTTATTCCCTTACTTTTTATAATATCTCTGCCAAAGCCCAACCTATAGGCTCCTACGAGTCTTGACCTTTGCTTGTCCCACAATATCAGGTGCTTGTAGTACTCATCAAAACTGTCTAAATCCAACGGTTTCCCCGTTCCTTCTCCTACTGCACGAAATGATTCCTCCCTCCTTCTTCCCAATTCGTGCATCATAAGAGGTATAGATGCAAAATCTGTAAGATAGCAGGCATAGTGATCGGTAGTAAAGAACAGCTTGTTGTGGGGAAGAGATTGTATCTCCTTCATAAGTGATCTCCGGTTCTTTGGGAGGGCTATAGGGACAACCTCCTTGTCTGCAATCCAGCTCTTCTCCTTTTTTACATTTGCTTCAAGAGCATAGGTTCTGGATTTTAAATATTGGCCAAGAGATTTAATATCCTTGTATTCAGAAATTTCATTGGGTGAAATTGAATGACCAATCCTGACAGAGACAACCTTGCCCTTTTTGTTGAGCAGCTCACCCGGAAGTCTTATGGTTCTGAGTGCAGGGTGAATTTTGCCAATTGTGTGAAAAAACTTGGAGTTTGTGCCGTGACAATAAACCGGAATTACCGGGATGCCTGCATTTTTGACAAGTTTTATCACAGAAGACTGCCACTCCTTGTCCTGAATGATGGCAGACCCATAGTGAGTGGAAACTTCGCCTGCAGGGAAAAGCCCGAGGCAACTTCCGGACTTAAGGTGCTCACTTGCCATTCTGAGTCCGGCAAAACTGCTCCGCAGCTCCTTACTGTTCTCAAAAGGATTTACCGGCAGAAAAAAGTCATTCAGATTGGATATTTGCGATAATATGAAGTTTGCAAGGAACTTTACATCAGGCCTTACTGAGCTGATAATATTGAGAAGAATCATTCCGTCTATTGCTCCATAGGGATGGTTGGATACGAATATGAACGGCCCTTCCTGAGGAATGTTCTGCAGCTCCCTGTCATCCAGTTCATACTGGACTCCAAATTCTTTAAGCATTGCTGTCGTAAACTCCCTTCCCTTGTATTGGGCAAACCTGCTGTACTTTTTGTTGATTCTGTTGAACCCTAAAAACCACATAATGAACGATGCTGCGATATTACCAGTCAGCCCGCGCATTTTAAGCGCACTTTTGATGTTCTGGGTTGTTACAACTTTAGTCAACATAGATAGCAAATATAAGATAATTGTTATTTTTACAAAAATATATCTTTAATCCCGGCTTCACGCAATACTTCTATGGAGAAGCAAAAAGAAGAGAGAGCAAACAGATTGAGGGAGCATGTAAAAATACTTCCCTCGCAACCTGGTGTTTACAGATTTCTGGATAAAGAAGGTAATATAATATATATTGGGAAGGCTAAAAATTTAAAAAACAGAGTCTCACAGTATTTTCACTCCCCACAATCTCTTTCACCAAAAACAAAGGTGATGACCTCCAAAATTGAGGAGATTGAGCATACAGTTGTCGAGAGTGAAGAAGACGCTCTTTTGCTGGAGAACAACCTTATAAAAAAATTCCTGCCCAGGTATAATGTTATGCTCAAAGACAGCAAGAGCTATCCCTGGATATGTGTCCGCAATGAGCCTTTCCCCAGAGTTTTGCTTACCAGAAAGTTTGTAAAGGACGGCTCTCTCTACTTTGGCCCCTACAGTTCTGCCTCTCACGCCTATTCACTGCTGGAGTTGATATCTTCCCTATACTATCTCAGAAGCTGTAAACTTAACCTCTCAGAAGAGAATATCAGGACAAAAAGATATCGTCCCTGTCTGGATTACCATCTGGGTAAATGTAAGGCTCCCTGTGCAGGACTCTTCAAAAGCAATGCTTACGCCCTGCAGATAGAGAGCATCAAGCTTATTCTCAAAGGGGAAAGCGGCTCAATTATCCGCCATTTCCGGGAAGAGATGATTAAAGCGGCCTCCTCTCTCAGATTCGAGGAGGCACAACGTTACAAGGAGAAAATTGAGGTAATTGAGCGTCATTACAGCAAGTCGATGGTTGTCAGCCAAACCGTTACAAATGTAGATGTCTTCTCATTGGCATTTGAAAACAATCTTGCATTCGGCAATTTTATCAGGGTGATTAACGGTTCTATTATTCAGTCCCTTAATCTGGAATTCCGGATGCCTATTGAAGAGGAACCTGCCGTAATCCTAACACTTTTTATAGCCGAGATCAGATCAAAATACGGACCTTTATCCCCTGAGATAATTGTCCCTTTCAGACCTGATTCAAATTTCCCGGAATGCAGTATAAAAATTCCGGTCAGAGGAGAGAAACTAAAGCTCCTTGATTTGAGCAAAAAAAACTCTGTCCTCTTTAAGTCAGAGAAGCTCAGGCAGGAGGAGATGCTAAGACCCCAGGAACATAAAGAGAGGGCAATGGCTGCACTTGCAAAAGATCTGAATTTGCCCGACCTTCCAAGGCACATAGAGTGCTTTGACAACTCAAACATTCAGGGTAAATATGCCGTTGCTGCCTGCGTAGTTTTCAAGGAGGGGGTTCCTTCAAAAAATGATTACCGCCATTTCAATATAAAAAGGGTGGTTGGCGCAAATGATTTTGCCACAATGAAAGAGGTTGTAAACAGAAGGTACTCCAGGCTGCTTGCAGAAAACAGTCCTTTGCCCCAGCTAGTGGTGATTGACGGAGGCAGAGGACAACTGAATTTTGCATGGGAAGCACTCAGGGAGCTGGGTCTGGAAGATAAGATAAGGCTGGCGGGAATTGCAAAAAGGATGGAGGAGATATTTATCCCGGGTGACCCCGACCCTCTCTTTCTGGACAAAAACTCTGCTTCCCTGAGACTTATTATGAATATGCGGGATGAAGCACACCGATTTGGCATAAAGCATCACAGGAATCTCAGAAGCAAAGGACAGATAGAATCCTCAATATCATCTGTCAAAGGTATCGGGAAAAAGAGTGAACAGAAGCTTTTAACCAAATACAAAAGCCTTAGAGCTATAAAAAGTGCTGCACAGCAGGAGATAGAAACACTTATTGGCAAAAGGGCTGCTTTTTTGCTCAGGTCGTGGCTTGAGTCAGAGAGTTCCGATACCAGAGATACCAACCTTTAAGGGAATTTATCAGATAAAAGATCCACATCACAACCATAAGCATTGCGTGCTCCTCTCCGCTCAAATAAGCATATATCCAGATAATTATGCTTATCACATTCACTGCAGCCCAAAGCGGCCACTGCTCCATATAGGCCTTAACCATCAAAAACATTGCAATAACAGAGAGGACGTTGGTGGCCGAATCCCTGAATGGCTGAGGATCGCCTGCATATTTTAACAGATAACCTACGGCCACTGTAAGGAATGCCGATACCAGAACAAGCAGAATTCTGTCTCTAAAAATCATCCTTTTGGAAGTTACAGTTACCGAATCCTTCCTTTCACGTCTTTTCATCCACAGGAACCAGCCAACAAACTGCATCGGCAAATAGTAGAACGCATTCAGTGCTGCATCTCCGTATAGCTCAGCCTTATATGATATCCACGCATAGAGTGCCACATTAACCAGACCAAAGAGGTAATTGAAAATGTTTCCCCTGGCCACCAGCACCACGCACACCACTCCTGTTACCGCCGCAACTGTTCCGGCAATGTCAATGCTTCCTTCCAGCAGAGAATGGAGAATGCCTGCCGTTACGACTCCTCCTATCAGAAGCCAGTCAAAAGGTTTGAGGTTGATGATATTTTTGAACTTAATCATAACGGCAGAGAAAATAGAAACTGGAAGTGGTTCTCCTTTCTGTCTGTTCTGATATACCTAACGCCTGCCGAGAGCGGAATCGAGATCCCTATTGCATTGAAATCCACAAGCAGGTCTGTCCCGAATGAGAACATTCTGTTGTCGGACAAAACTCCCTGATTGTACGCCCAGTCTGCAAAAGGCGTCACATTGAGCCTTTTAAGATATAACAATGAGAGTATGTTCAAATCTCCCAGGTATACCGGAAAAGCGTAGTCGGCTGAAAATGAAGCATAATTTTTTCCGTACATCTTCTCGTAGCCTCTTGGAGAAGATGCAACATTCGGGAGTAAATAATTCTTGCCACTAAAATGCTGATGCTGGTATGATAATGAGAGCTTAAGCCCGTGAGTTGACGAAATCCCCGGCAAATATCCGTAAACTCTTGCAAAAAAGAGGGAACCATAGTTCTCACCGGAAAATGGTACTTTGTTGAATTGCAGATTGACACCTATTCCCATACGGGGGTAAATATCCAGCGGAGCAACGCTTCTTATTTTATAGAGCTGAAGTCCTGCAGAGATATACTGATAGTTGAGGTATCTCATTTTTTCGTATGAGTAGTAGTAATCGTTGCTATATCTCCAGAGAAAGAAGGGGATGAGGCCTTTTGACCACCCTCCTCCACCGAAATTCATAGGCAGATAGAACATCACCCTCGAAGTGAAGCTCGAAGTCCCCTCAACCGGAGTTACAAACTGATACCTTCTCCCGTTCATGTCCTGGGCCAGTCTTATGTAATTCGAATAACCCTCGTTGTAATCGGCCTCAATTTCAACCACTGGCCAAAAGCCGCTGTACGAAAGATTAAGATGGCCGGAATGTCTTTCATTTGAGTAGGAGTAGGCGGCCATTCCGGTCATTGTTCCGAGTGTGTTTTGCGAATACAGAGTTAGCCCCGGAGAGACAATTTCGTAAAAATTATCGTAGGAGATATTCTTAAGCTTATCAATGTTATAATAAAAAGGAGCCCAAGAGTGAATCCTGAAAAGATGCGAAAACTTTCTGTATCTTTGTGGCACATATTTCTCAGTATCAAGCGTTAGGGTGTCAATGGAAAAACCGCTTTGAAGCGACATCATTTCCGCTGCAGGATAAGATACAGTTGTTAGAAATGAGGCAGGTTCCCACAAAAGGCTGTCTTTTCTTACAGAGACAATTTTATATCCGCTCCTGTCAAAATCAGAGTAGTAAAGCAGAGAGCCATCTTGTGACGGATACGGAAAGAAGGCTCCAAATCTTGAATTGGTAAGCCTGTGCAGAAACTTGAGCACCGGATTATATCCGTATATATTGTTGGTTCCGTTTAGATCACTCTCAAAAACCAGATCTTCTCCAAATCTGCCGAGCCGGTTTATGCTCCTTCTGTGCCAGGGAGTCTCCCGGGACCACTCTCCTGACGCCGGCTCCAGGGCAAAAAGAGCAATCCCCTCTTTTGCAATAACTGAGGCATAGATTTTCTTTCCCACAAATACGGCCTCTTTGATCTGCCCGTTGTTCGGAGCAGAAAAAGAGGAGATCTTTTCCATATTTCGGCTATCGAAAAGTAACAGTATTGATCCTCCCTTTGCAGGGTATTCCGCAAGTGCCAGTGTATCACCATCCGGTGAGAAAGCCGGACTGCACAATACTCCCCTTTTGGTAAGTTTAGTCACCTTTCCGGTTTGTGTATCTAAGCTCTTGAGCACAGAATAGCTCTCCAGCTCCCACCTGATTGACGGTGTTTTTTCAGTCCAGTAAATCTTACTGCCCATTGCCACAGGATGTCCGTTAATATTTCCCAAAGAGGTGATTCTCTTTTCGCTTTTTCCCCTATTTCTTAATAGCACCAGCCGGGAGGGTTCGTTCATATCCCATTTAACTGCATAAAGTGAATCTGGTGCAAGGGCTACTGCATTAGTGTACGAAACATAGTCGTTACCTCTGTCTGAATGAATTTTATATTTGGTAAAGGGAGCTTTGGATGAATCCTCCCGGCTCCAGATGTCCAGCGACTCTCTCTTAATCTGATCAAAATGCTCGTCCAGGGTTTTTCCCGTAACCTTTCTGTATGCAATGCGGGAGACCATAGGATTGTAAAAGTTCTTTATCTTGCTTTCGGATACTTCGCCTATGTATTCCCTGTTGCCCGTTTTTGTCCTGATATGTGAATGGATCAAATAGCCAAGAGAGTAATAGTCAGGAGTGTACTTTTTACCTGAACCCAGCTTCCATCTTTGAAGATTCCTGGTATCCCCCTCCAGAAAAGCAGCTTTGTAAAACATAAGAAAAGAGGGATCCCGCCCTCTTCCGCTTGAGGAAAACTCTGTCTCCGAAATCACTGCATCTCCCTCCAGGGTAAATTTATCCAGATAGAGACCAACGCCTATGCCGGCGGCCTGTTCACCTATCAGCCAGGAAAGTGGCTTAAAAACTCCCTCCTCAAATTTACTTATCTGTGCCACGTGTCTCAGTTCATGAGAGACAAGCTGCCTGTCCCACATCTGCGAATAACTACCGCTGGCCGGAGGTGTGGTAATGAGCTCAACCCTTCCGGGAGCCCATGTAACAACTCCGTTACTATAAACACTGTATGGATGAAGCACAATCGGCACCGGGCGGCTCTGCACCTTAAGAGGCTTTTGAATATGCCTGTAAGATGATTCAATCAGAGCAGCATACACTCTGGCCATAGAGTCTGCCTCCTGTGGATATATCACTTTCCACCCGTCAAAAGAGATTTGTTTCCATTTAAGCCTGGCCGGATCGTTCCCGAGGGAATAATATTGCGCCTGCCCCTGGCAGATGAAGGCCATGAGAAATAAAAGTGCCGGAAATTTAAGGGAAAACCATTCCTGCACCCAACTATTCTTATGATTTTTATATATAATGATCGTTCCAGTTATGTTTGGACAAATTTAATCAAATTACCAGACCTTGCCACAGTTTTCGGCAAGCCAAAGAAAATCAGGGTTATGCGTTTGGTATTTTTTGAGAGATTTTAACAACATGGTGAATAACTACTTGCCGAAAACTGTGGCAAGGTCTGGTGTATGGACGAAATATTCTATCTTTGTACAAATAACTTGACTATGGATACTCTCTTTCAGGTGCTAAAGCTTCTTGGTTCACTCGGGCTTTTTCTTTATGGAATGACACTTATGAGCGAGGGACTGCAAAAGGTTGCCGGAGACAAAATGCGCTCCATTCTCGCAGCAATGACCTCCACCTCTCTCAAGAGAATTCTTACCGGTCTTTTCATTACCTCAATCATCCAGTCATCCAGCGCGACCACTGTAATGGTGGTCAGTTTTGTTAATGCCGGTCTACTCTCTCTCACTCAATCCGTCGGGGTGATAATGGGAGCAAATATCGGAACAACTGTTACTGCCTGGTTGGTGACCCTTCTTGGTTTTAAAATGGACATCTCAATCATTTCTATTCCGCTCATAGGCATAGGATTTACATTGATGATGTTCAAATCAAAAAAGAGGAAATCGCTCGGTGAGTTCTTTATGGGTTTTGCTCTTCTCTTTTTGGGGCTCTCCTTTATGAAGGATTCCGTTCCCGACTTGAGATCTACTCCGGAGATACTCGAATTTCTCAGGGAATGGACAAGTTATGGCTTCTGGACTATATTGATTTTTGTGGCGATCGGGACTTTACTCACAATAATATTACAATCATCGAGTGCCACAATGGCTTTGACTTTGGTAATGTCCAGCTACGGATGGATACCCTTTGAGGCTGCAGCGGCAATGGTTCTGGGAGAAAACATAGGAACAACAATTACAGCCAATCTGGCAGCGGTTGTGGCAAATGTCTCCGCACGACGAGCGGCTCTTGCTCACACTCTGTTCAATATCACAGGTGTGACCTGGGTGCTGATATTTTATAACCCCATATTATCCGGAGTGTCATACATTGTAACAAACCTATTCGGAGAAAATCCCTTCTTGTCTGCTGACGCTACCTTGTACGGAATTTCGATGCTCCACACACTTTTTAATGTTACCAACACCTTATTACTGGTATGGTTCACTCCATTAATTGTAAAAATTGTAACCTTCATAATCAA
The DNA here is from genome assembly GCA_002428635.1 of Bacteroidales bacterium UBA6088. Lineage (GTDB taxonomy): Bacteria > Bacteroidota > Bacteroidia > Bacteroidales > UBA932 > Bact-08. Next base: position 3,632 of record DIXE01000036.1, on the reverse strand, counting down.
GCCCCCCAAGGGGGAAGAAACATTCCGTCTGAAATTCATCCAGGGAGGGCTGCTAAGCACTTCTGAGTTATCCCTTACTCAGGCAAAGCATGAGATTGTTAATTTTGCCAATCTGGGAAAGAGACAGTTCAGTTACGCCAGACAGGCTGTGATTGAAAGCGACAAGGAGAATGACAAAGGGGCTTTTGACAGATTGATAGAGAAGCTGGAGCACTACGAAGAGGTTATAGACAAAGTAGAGATTGAGATTGCGAATTATCTGAATAAAATCTCCGAAGGCCAGTTAAGTGAGGAGGGCGGCAGAAGACTGCAATCGATGTACAGAATTATCAGCGAAATAGAGAGTATAGGCGACTCAGGTCTGAATATTGCCCAGATTCTCAAGAGAAAAAAGAGCCAGAAGGTATTCTTTAACGAATATATGCAAAAGAATATATTTGAAATAATGGACGTACTGGACAAAGCTTTCGACATTATGATCCACAATCTGGAACAAGGCTATACAAAAATTACAAATATCGATCTGGCAGAGGATACCGAGGACGAGATAAATAAGATGAGAATTGTTCTCAAAGAGGAACATCCTTCAAACCTTGACAGTAAAGTTTACGGCTACCAGGCCGGAATCCACTATATGGACATCATCGAAGAGTGTGAAAAGGCCGGAGACTACATTATAAATGTTTCTGAGGCGGTTATGCAGATCAAAGGCTAACAGTCTTATTGCTCAATAAAAGGGAATTTTCTCAAAGTTCATTTGAAGATAATCACCTCAACATAAACAAGAGACCATATCATTAAAGTATGACCACACAACGGATACTCTTTGTCTGCACAAACCAGTCATCGTTTGTGAAAGAAGATCTGGCAATCCTCAGAGAGAAATACTCTGTAACTGTTCTGCAAATCTCCTCCAAATCAAGAGTCTCCCAGTTTTTCTCTCTTTTGCGTCAACTGATTTTTCTGACTTTCAACATTCATCGCTTCAGCCTTGTATATATCTGGTTCGCAGACTATCACTCCTTTCTGCCGATACTCTTCTGCCGGATTTTAAACAAACCCTCTTATATAGTAGCCGGGGGATATGATGTCTGCCGGATCAAAAAAGTTGGGTACGGAAGTTTTGTTAACCCAGTCAGAGGATTTATGACCAAATACTCTTTTACACACTGCACCCGCTGCCTTTGCGTCTCCGCCCATGTTGAAAGAGTTGTCAGGGCAATCGCTCCCACAGCAAAGACAGAACTGGTTTACAACGGAATTAGCCGGTTCTTCACTTCTGAAAGTGCTTATAACCAAGGCTTTCCCATTTTGGTCGAACTTTCAGGTAGAACTTCACATTATTCGAAGAAAAAACGCGGTGTACTCTGTGTGGCATCCGCCTCCTCCGCTCAGGGAATCTATATCAAGGGCATAGACAGATATATTACCGCCGCCCGCCTCAACCCCGAACTTTCGTTTGCACTGGTAGGATGCGCAAGGGAGGTACTGGAGAAACATTTGGTGAGTGAGGAAAAGCCGGGTGAGCAGGGGGGACTGGGAGAGCAGGGGGGACATGACGGGCCGGATGGGCATGACTGGCCGGGTAAGCATAGTGAGACTGTTGAGCTGAAAGAGAAATGGCCGGGTTTGTTGCCTGTTAACCTTATTCTATTTCCCCGCCTCGAGCAAAAAGATCTTAAGGAGCTTTATATCAGAAGTAAAGTCTATTGCCAGCTATCCCGGAGCGAAAGTTTTGGTGTGGCAATGGCAGAGGCTATGTATTATAATTGCATACCTGTTTACACCGCTGCCGGAGGTTTAAAGGAGGTTGCCGGAGAGTTCGGGTTTATGGTTTCGGGAAAGGATCCGGATGAGATCTCAACTGCCATAAAAAGAGCTTATTCCATAGTAGAAATTCCCGATAGCAGAGAGAGGATCGGCAGTCTCTTTACATACAAGCAAAGAGCAGAAAAACTGCTGGCTGTTATCAATCAGGAGAGGTGATGGCCCGTCAATGGACGTTTAATCGTAAAGGTTTTCCACTTTTCGGTGAAAATCTATTATGGTATGGTTATTGAGAAGCAATATCTGTAATAAAGACGGTTAAAATGAGGCGATTAGTTTTAGCTGTATTGGTTTTTTCTCTGTACGAACTCTCTTTCTGCCAGCCAAAAACCGGAGCTATTGCCGGGTTTATCTCCGTACCATCTGCGAACGGTAAGGAGCAGACAGGTATCAGCAATGTTCATATTATTGTATGTTCCGGGAGAGATACAATTGAGACTGTCGCAAGCCGGTCTGAGTTTTACATCAGCAACATCCCGGTTGGAAAAGCCATTCTCCACTTTTCACATGTAGGCTATAAAAAGGTTACCAAAGAGGTGGAGATACGGCCGGGTGCTATTACTGAATTCAGGGTCAGTTTAAAAGAAGAGGTATATAACCTGGGAAGTGTAACTGTCAAATCCTCCATCCCTCTGTTTACAATAAAAAACGACATCATCATATTCAATGCGGCGGCAGTCAAAACCCTGGAAGGGGACGAGACCATAGAGATTCTTAAGCAGATGCCGGGCGTGCTTATGTCGGGAGGGAAGATAAATGTGATGGGCAAAGATGTTCAACTTACATATATAGAAGGATCTGCTGGAAAGGAAAATATCTGGAGGGGCAGAATATAACCGTTCAACCTATGCTGATGCTGCTCTGGAGAGACACTGGGAACAGGATAAAGGCATTGCACCTGTAGATCTAAGGGTAAACTACTCATACAAAGATAATCTTTCGGAAAGCAAAAGCGTTAGGAGCAGAATATATTTCCCTTCCATTCAAAGTGGCAATAGTAGCCGTATTATAGATGACTCAACCAGGAACTTATCAGGAAGGAAAATGCACACAAACAACATCAGTTTAGGAATATCATTGCCTAAACTCGGTATTTTTTCACTTAACCACTATCTTGTCTTTACTGACAACTCCGCTGATACATACAGATCTTACATAAACAAGATAGATGGCGCCCCTGCCGGATCTTCCCTTACAACATACAAAAATGTGGACAGACTTTGGAGTGCAAATCTCAACATAACATATCAGATCTATATCCGGTCTATAAAGAGCAGCCTTACCTTTAAACCCTCCTTTAACTTTGACGAAACACCCTCCCTCCGCGAAAATCAGTTAATCCGAAGAAGAAGATACTCACCCGGTGTTGACCTGAGCTTATCGAGCAACTTCTCCCGCACTGTAAAGTTCACACTTGGCTCTGCAACCCACTACAACTATTCTAAAAACAGTGCCGGAGACACAGATAAATATCTGCAGGAATCCCTAACAGCAAATACCACTATCGACAACATTTTCAAGCACCTGGTTTTCAACGCCTCATACAACGGGATTTTCTACCGGAGTTTCGGTGACAGAAGCCAATACATGGGGTAACCGTTCGTTGAGCCCCGCCTATTTTGAGACATTTAGGCTATCTACCTTTGCATTCAAATAATAAAGATATGCAAACAGCACCACAAGCAGCGCGCCGCTATGAGATAGCATACGAAAGGTATGTATCCGGGGGATATTTTTATAAACTACGAGAGTTTTGCCGTCAGGAGGGTATCTATTACCATGGCTTTATCGAATGGGCAAAGGAG
>DIXE01000039.1 GCA_002428635.1 Bacteroidales bacterium UBA6088 | reverse complement strand
CAGGCCAAATATTATGAAGATTTTTAAAACAATGCTTATTATTATTTCATTTACAGGGCTCTCACTCAATTCATGCAGGAACGCTATTCAAGAGGAACCCCAATCATTTAAATACCTTGCAGATGAATTTGCAGACATAAAAGTAATTCGGTTCAGAGTCCCAGGCTGGAACTCGCTCACTCTTATGCAAAAAGAGTATATCTATCATTTGGGTGAAGCTGCAAAAAGCGGAAGGGATATTCTATGGGATCAGAATTTCAAGCATAATCTCAGGATAAGGAGAGTGCTTGAATCTATTTTCGACAATTATAAAGGGGACAAGGAGAGCAGTGAATTCAAAGAATTTGTTGTTTATGCCAAAAGAGTCTTTTTCAGCAACGGAATACACCATCATTATGCAGAAGAGAAGATAATTCCGGGTTGCAATATAAAATATTTTGAAGAACTTATGGTTAATAGTGGTGTTGACTCCTCTCTCTGCCAGGAACTTCTGCCAATAATCTATGATCCCGGAATTTTCAGCTACAGAAAGAATATCACAGGTAATGGAGATCTTCTGCTGGGAAGCTCAGTCAATTTTTATGATTCTGTTTCTAAAGAAGAGGCAGAGATGTTTTATGCAAAAATGGAGAAGCCTGATGACACCAGACCTGTCTCTTATGGTTTGAATTCAAAACTTACAAAAAAAGATGGTGTGATTACAGAGGAGGTTTACAAGTCAGGCGGCCTCTACGGAAACGCAATTGACAAGATTGTTTATCATCTGGAAAAAGCATCTCTTGTTGCAGAAAATCAAGAACAAAGAAATTATATAAACCTTCTGATCAATTACTACAGAACCGGGGATCTGAAAATATGGGATGATTACAATGTGGCCTGGGTGTCAGAGACCTCATCACAGGTAGATTTCATAAACGGCTTTATTGAAAACTACAACGATCCTGTTGGTATGAAGGCCACCTGGGAAGCAATGGTCAACATTAAAGATATTGAGGCATCAGAAAGAACCAGAATTATTAGTGAAAATGCGCAATGGTTTGAGGATAATTCACCCGTTGATCCTAAATACCGCAAGAAAGAGGTCAAAGGGGTCTCGGCAAAGGTGATATCTGCCGTTCAGATTGGAGGAGACTGCTATCCTGTTTCCCCGTTGGGAATTAACCTTCCTAACGCAGACTGGATAAGAAAGGAACACGGGTCAAAATCAGTTACAATAGCCAATATCACAGAGGCGTATGCAAAAGCAGCAGAAGAGTCTCCAAAGAACCTCATAAGCGAGTTCTCCTGGGACCAGAATGAGATAGATATTGTTAAACAGTGGGGTACTCTTACAGGAAACCTGCACACAGACCTGCACGAATGCCTTGGACACGGTTCAGGTCAACTTGCGCAGGGTACATCTCCCAACGCTCTCAAAGATTTCAGCTCTACTCTGGAGGAGGCAAGGGCAGATCTCTTTGCACTGTACTACCTTGCAGACCCAAAGCTTGTTGAGCTGAATATTGTGCCTGATAAGGAGGCTTTCAAGGCAGAATACATCAATTACATCAGAAACGGGATTTTCACACAGTTTGCCAGGATCGACATAGGCAAGAGCGTGACCCAGGCTCATATGCAGGGCAGAAAGCTGATCTCTGAGTGGTGTTACAACAAAGGATTGTCTGAAAATGTGATTGAAAAGAGAGTTAAAGAGAACAAGACATACTTTGTAATAAACGATTTTCAAAAGCTTCGTTTACTCTTCGGAGAACTACTGGGAGAGCTACAGAGAATAAAATCAGAAGGCGACTATGCTGCAGGGAAAAAACTGGTTGAGAAATATGGAATACAGATTGACCCGACTCTTCACAAAGAGCTTAAGGAACGCTACTCGGCTCTGGGACTAAAACCCTACGGAGGGTTCATAAATCCTGAAATTACACCAGTGGTTAAAGGAGGTAAAGTAACTGACTATAGGATAGAATACCCGAATGATTTTCTGGGACAAATGCTTGAGTATGGTAAGAAGTACAGCTTTCTGCCTGTTACAAACTAGTTTCTTTCTTTTTTCTTAAACCTTTGATAACAAGAGGGATCTCCTCTGTGTCCTCAAGATTCAACCCACCGGAACTCCAGAGATATTTTCTTGTTTCTTTTGTAAGTACACGCGAAAGCAACAGCAGGGCAAGAAGATTGGGAATTGCCATAAGAGCATTCATGATATCTGCAATGTTCCATACCAGTGAAAGATTCGTCACAGCTCCCATAAACACAACAATAATCCACAGAATTCTGTAATGGAAAATAAATCTCTTACCGCTAAGATACTCTACAGCTCTTTCGCCATAATAACTCCAACCAAGAATGGTTGAAAAGGCAAATGTAATAATACCGACGGTGAGAATTGCAGTTCCAAAGGGAATTTTTGAAAAAGCTACCCTGGTAAGTGTTGCTCCCTGAGTATGATCAATATCAGGATGGGCAATTATTGAACTCACAAGTACAAGGCCGGTAAGTGCACATACAATAACTGTGTCCCAAAATGTTCCGGTGGAGGAGACCAGGGCCTGTCTTACCGGATTGCTTGTCTTGGCCGCAGCTGCAACTATGGGGGCAGAACCAAGTCCTGATTCGTTGGAAAACAACCCTCTGGCAATTCCGAAACGGGCAGCCATCATAACAGTAGTGCCGACAAATCCTCCTCCGGCTGCTTTTGCACTAAAAGCACTCTCAAAAATCAACCTGAAGCTCTCTCCAAGATATGATCCGTTAACAAACAGAATAAGCACACAACCTGCAACATAAAAAATTGCCATAAAGGGGACAAGTGCCCCGCATACCCTGGCAATACCCTTGACTCCAAAGAGAATCACCAAAGCGGTAAGTGCACTCAATGCTAAACCTATGTATACAACCGGGATGTTGTAACTCTCAGTTACCAGAAGAGCTATTGAGTTTGCCTGTACTGAGTTGCCAATTCCAAAGGCTGCTATTGCGGTAAAGATAGAAAAAAGAACAGCCATCCACTTCATTTTCAAGCCTCTCTCCAGAGCATACATTGGTCCTCCCAACATTGTCCCGTCTGCAGTTTTAACTCTGTATTTGATTGCCAGTAATCCTTCTGAATACTTTGTTGCAATGCCAAAAACACCAGTAATCCAGCACCAGAACACTGCTCCCGGACCTCCGAGAGCAACCGCAGTTGCAACTCCGACAATGTTTCCTGTGCCGATTGTTGCGGCAAGTGCAGTTGCCAATGCCCCAAACTGGCTCACATCTCCTGAGCCGCTTTTGTCTTTGGTTACCGATAACCTTATTCCGGTAAAGATTTTTCTCTGAGGGAATCTCAAAAGGATTGTAAGAAACAGATGGGTGCCCAGAAGCAGAATTATCATTGGCCAGCCCCATATGGCAGAACTAATGTTCTCCACAACAGAATTAAAGAGCTCCATAGTTAAAATTTTGGTTTTATCTTTACAAAGATAAAATTTTTATCATTCTGTTGAAAAAACATCTATATGTTGCTTTAGCTTCACTCTGTGTGGTTTGCGGGATAATCGGGATATTTGTCCCTCTCCTGCCAACAACCCCTTTTCTACTTCTGGCTACAATTCTTTATATGAGATCTTCTTCTAAACTTCTCAAATGGCTGCTCAACAATAAGTATCTGGGACCATACATCAGAGACTACTTTTCCCGAAAAGGCATACAACTGAGGATGAAGGTCAGAAGCATAATAGTTCTATGGATAACTCTTGGACTATCTGCGGCTTATGCCACCGATAAACTATGGGTGAGAATTATTCTGGCCGGAATCGGCACAGGAGTGACTGTTCACCTGTTTATTAAAAAAACAAGAGAGGACAGCATCTAAGCATCCTCTCCTGTAATTTATACTGTTGGATTATCGTGTGTTCAGATAAGTTTTTCGGCCTCACTGATCGCCTTGTCATAATCAGGCTCATCGGTAATGTCCCTTGTAATCTGCTTGTAGCGGATAATTCCTTCTTTATCTATCACTACAACACCTCTGGCCAAAAGCATATTCTCCTTAATCAAAAAACCGTAATCCAGCCCAAAAGCAGAGTATTTATAATCAGATAGAGTGTGAATATTCTTTATACCCTCAGCAGCACAAAACCGCCCAAGGGCAAAGGGCAAATCTTTTGAAAGAGTCAGGATCGTCACATCTGATGACAAATCAGTAGCTTTTTTGTTAAAAGTTCTTGTCTGTGTGGCACATACTCCGGTATCCACAGATGGAAAAACGCTAAGAATGACAACTTTTCCATAAAAATCAGAGAGTTTAACCTCTTTCATTGTTGTGTCCAAAGCAACAATCTCAGGAGCTTTTTGTCCGGGAGATATCTGATTTCCGAGCAAAGTGAGAGGATTTCCCTTTGAAAAAAATAAATTCTTTGTTTCTGTTACTGCCATATCTTTTATAATTATTGTCTTATTTAATTTTTTGTTTTTTCTTAATAACATAAATAACAATATTTCTACTTAAATGTTTAATTTTGGGAAATAATACCACTTTCATATGAAGAACCCGATCAGGAGCAATTCTATAAATTCGCTAAAGGCAATTTTGCTTTCCGGACTGCTTATCTTTTCCTTGGTTTCCTGCAATAAAACACCCCCTGAGCCTTCTGAGTTAACAAAGATAAAAACATATCTTTTCGGGTTGATGAACGATGTTTACTACTGGTACAAAACTATGCCACGAAACATCGATCCGGCCCCTATAAACTCTGTCTATAAATATTTTGACACGCTGCTTGTGGAACACGACAGATGGTCATGGATGATGTCCGGAGAGGACTACCTGGCCTCTGAAACCGGGGTTTATCATACTTACGGAGCCAGTTTCGGTCAGGCAATAGACCACTATAACGACTACTCGGTAAGGGTGAGATATGTTTTTGACAACTCTCCTATGTCTGAACACGGAATAAAGAGAGGTTATGTCCTTACTCACCTCAACGGAGTTCCAGTAATGGATCTTATTTCCACAAACACATTCAACTCAATAATAAATAGATCAAGCAATACCTTCACATTTACAAACTATGACGGAGTAGCAACTACATTTACTACCACAGCAAGAGAGGTCAGTACAAGATCGTCACTTAAAACAATGGTAATCAACTCTGTTGATTTCCCGGGCCTACCCTATCCGGTAGGATATTTCCATTACTACTCCTTTAAGGCCGGAATGCTATCAGACATAGAAGATGCCATGGCTGTTTTCAAATCTGCAGGTATAAGAGAGCTTGTTCTGGATTTGCGTTACAACTCAGGAGGTGACGGTACTGCCTCACAGCTTCTCTCAAATTACCTGGCACCGGCTTCTGCTGAGGGAAAGATTGTTGCAAGAAGAAGACACAATGACAAACTTTCTGAGTACGACGATGACGCTAATACAATGACTATTATAAAAAGGGTGGCCAACTCTCTGGATCTGAGCAGATTGATAGTACTTGCCGGAGGAGGGACTGCATCTGCAAGCGAAGTGATAATTAACGGTTTTGAACCTCTGATAAATATGGTACAGATTGGGACGACAACTTATGGTAAACCGAATGGAATGTATGTTTGGTTTTATCCTGAAAACGAGAAAGATAACCCAGATTACGTATTTCTTCCGATTGCATTTTTCAGTGTCAACAGCTTAGGATTCGGTGAATATGAAAATGGCATTGAACCAGACCACAGGAGAGCAGATGATCTTTACCACGATTTTGGCCTTGAAGAGGACTGGCTCAAGGCTGCTCTGACATATATTGCCACAGGTGTTTTTCCTCCCCTGCCTCCTGCTTTTCAACCTGCAAAACCTCTCTCACCGCCGCATATTCTTAAGAAAGAAGAAGATCGCCCATATTACGGGCTATATAAAGCAAAACTAAATTTATGAGATATTCAATTACACTTTTTAACCTTCTTTTAATCTTCTTTTCTTTCCAGCTCAGGCTAAATTCCCAGGTTAAAACTTACCAGGACACTATCTTTTCTGTCCCCGACAGAATTATCAGAATTGCATCCGGCGACAACAGAACAATGAAGCATCTTGATATCCTGACCAACAGGATAGGTGGCCGGACTGCAGGATCAGACGCTTACGGAAATGCTACTTACTGGGTTGCCTCTCAACTGGAGAAATGGGGTTTGGAGGTAGAAATCCAGGAGGCAGGCGAAATACCGGTCGGATTCAACAGGGGACCCTGGTTTGGCAGAATGTTGAGTCACGATGGTTTTATTCTGCATTTTGCGACACCTTCATTCACTTCCGGGACCAAAGGTGTCCAGAGAGGTCAGGTTGTTAAGGAACCAAAAACCCGAACCGAGTTTGAAAGGATGAAGGGTAAGCTCAAGGGTGCCTGGGTTCTGGTAACCGGCGAGAATGACGGATATCCGCTGGATGGCTCCGAGTATGCCGATGTTATAAGAAAACAGATAATCGAAGAGAATGAGTCCGCAAAGAGATATAACGATTCAATAAAAATTATCAATGAGAAGAATCCCGGCAAAGAGCCAAAACCTTTAAGGGAGTACAGGGACGAACCTGCTCTTTTTTACAAAGAGATGAGAGAGGCAGGCATTTTAGGCACCATTCAGTCTTCCAAAGTTCCTATTAAGGCAATGTACGACAGAAAAAATGCTGAGTATATGAGTTTTGACTCTCTTCCCGAGTGTCCGGACATAAAACTTGACGAGCATCAGTATAGTATTATAGATCAAAAAGTTAAAGAGAGAGAATATTTTCTGCTGGAATTCGACATCAGGAATCACTTTAAACCCGGGCCTGTGAAATATCACAATGTAATAGGCATAATCAGAGGCAGCAGATTCCCGGACGAATATGTAATGAGCGGATGTCATCTTGATTCTTATGATGTGGCTTCCGGAGCAGTGGATTGTGGCTCCGGGGTAGCTCCCAATCTGGAGGCAGCAAGGCTGATAATGGAAGCCGGAGGAAAGCCAGACAGAACAATTCTCTTTTGTTTCTGGGCTGCTGAGGAGTTCGGGCTTAAAGGCTCTGAGTTTTGGGTGCGAAGTAATTCTGATAAACTGGAAAAAATTTCCAACTACTTCAACCGGGATGGAGGCCCAACTGCAGCAAACTCAATTACAGTACCTGAAGCAATGTATGAAGATTTTAAAAATGTTTGCGAACCCCTGAACAGAATTAACCCGGAAATCCCATTCATACTGAATCTCAGAAAGGAGAAGCCACAACCTAAGCCAAAGATAGCAGGCGGATCAGACCACGCTTACTTTGCAATGAACGGAGTTCCTACTCTTAGCTTCGGATCAGGAGATCCCAGGGGTTCAGGTTTTAGTTACTACGAAATATGGCATACCGAGAGGGATTCTTACAATATGAGCATACCCGAATATATGGAATATACTTCAGTTGTAATGGCAATAGTACTTTATAATCTGGCAGAGCTGGATCATTTACTCTCCAGGGATGGATTATATGATCTCAATGTCAGGTAATGAAAGCCAACCCTGTCTGCCGTCAGACAGCTCAATTCTTGCCCAGTCCCCTATCTTCTCCAATATCTCCAGTTTTGTTCCCTCGTGAAGAATAAAGAGTGTGTTTCCTGAGTTGTCCGGAGAGCTCCTTACAGTAGAAACAGGTCTCATAACTATTGCAGTATTCATTTTTTGGGAGTTGATCCTCTGTGTCCAGGCAAATCCAAAGGATCCTGCCGAAATCAGCAGCGCAACCAATGCTGCAAAAAATGATATCTTTCTGGTTCTGGACAGAGAGCTGAATCTAAAGCTTAATAGCAGTAAAGCTGTAAGTGCAGCCATAAAAATTGCGATGTAGCTCCAACCATCAGAAGATATGGAGTAATTTAGATTCCTGAACCAGGTTTTCACAATAAAATCGGGTACCTCCTCAATTCTGTCAAGGGTGTACTCCTTTGCAAGGGAAAGATTATTGAGAATGTCTGCATCAGATGGGTCAATTTTCAAAGCTCTTTCATAATAGAGTATCGAGCGAGGTATGTTGTTAAGCTTAAAGTAAGTGTTTCCGATATTATAACAGAGTTTCGATGAGGTATATCCCATCTCCTCTATCATAAGATAATCATCCAGAGCTTCCTGATAAAGTGCCTGCAGATAACTGTTATTGGCCTTTATCCATAGCTCTTTCTGTCCGGGCTCACCAAAAACGCCGGTAACAATCAGTGCAGAAAGCAACAATGTTAAAAATCTTTTCATCTCTGACCCTCCAATTCTGATATCAATTTAATTGCCTTTTCATAGTTGTTTTCCATAGCTCCACCGCCCTGGTCAGGTGCATATCTTGCATATTCGCAAGCCTCTATCATCGAAAGCAGTTCGTTCACCAACTCCTCTTTAACAGCTTTACTTCTAAGAGATTCAGCAATATTCTCTCGTGTAAGTTCAGAGGGAAGCAAATTGAGTTTGTCGGAGCAGTATCCAAGGATTGCACGATGAAGTTCCTCGTAATAAGGAGCATACTGATTTTGTCTTAGTAAAGCTTCTGCTGTTTTTAGTCTTGCTCTTGCAACCTTATTTGCTCTCCTGTTTTTCACAAATGCGACATTCCGGTTTCTCTCAATCTTTTTTGAGATATAACGTCCAATGAGTAGATAAAGGAAGAGTATCAGACCAAGGATAATATAAAAGAAAGGGGATGAAACCAGAAATTTTCCGGATTTGTTTAGACCGGGTGAGTCTGTTTTAATGAATCTGACATCTGTTCCAAGGCTTCTCACTGCCTGCTTGCTAACACCGGCGGGCAGAGAAGCATATCCTGACTGGGAATCCTTTCCTGCTCCCACTCTTAATTTAAGTTCACCTGTAGACAGGGAAACATATTGTTTTTTGTTTATATCGTAAAAGCTGAACTCAACCGGAGGAAGTTTGAATGTTCCTGAACCTCTGGGAATCAGAGGATATTCGAATTCCTTAGAACCGGAAGCACCACCTCCGCCCTTGCTGCTCTTGTCTGTAATCTTCGTGTCATAAACTTCAAAGTCAGGAGGAAATATCAGCTTTGGAGGTTCAATGAGATTTATGTTGCCGCTACCTTTTATTGAAACAATAAGAGAGACTGCTTCGTTTGCGTCAATAGTGTCGCGAGTAAGTCTTGCATCAAGGGAAAAATTGCCTACACCTCCAGAAAAAGAAGCAGGAGCTCCTGATGGCAATGGATTAACAGTAACCTGAACTGCTGGTGCAATAACTCTTTTCCGTACGGTTTGGTAATTGTCAAAAAAATCATCAAACACCGATCTTGGTGCGCTGCTTTGAGACCTGACCTGAACCTGGCAAATCATCTCGGAAGGATCGATTGTCAGAGTTCCGGTCTGCTGGGGGAGAAGCATATATCTGCGTAAAAGGGCGGCGTTGTAAATTTTCCCGTTAACGGTCTCTCTGACAAATTCAATGTTAGAAGGGGTTTCAATCTCCTGGCTCCAGAACCCGTTAAATGACGGGAACTTAACATTTTCAAATCCTGCAATTGGCACTCTTGTGTAAATCTTGAGACTAACAACGAGACTCTCTCCTTTGACAACCCTGTTCTTGCTTACCGACATCCTCATAAATATATCTTCAGAAGAGACACCTGCAATCTGCTGATTAGAAGAAGATGCCGCAGAACCCTCTCCCTTTATTACCTCTATAGTTGCCGGGGATGATGAATACCTCCTTCCGGCAATTTCGACGGTTGCCGATCCTATCGTATATTTTCCGGTTTTTTTAGGCTGAAGTATGTAAGTGTAGCTAATCTGAAAAGTTTCGGTTCGCTTTCCGTTGATTATCTGAGTACTGCTCATTGTGGAAGTAGAAGGACCGGCTAAAACGTCAAAATCAGAAAGATCAGGGGGATTAAAATCTGAACATTCCCCATTGGCTGTGAAGACAATCCTGAAACTCTCATCAGAAGCGACCACACCGGGAGTATCCAGCTTAAAAGTGTGTTGTGCATAAGCTCCCAGCGAGAGTATAATCGCTCCGGCCAACAAAACAATTTTTTTGTAACAGTATGCAATCATATCGCAAATTTACCAATTTTTCTCTTTTGTTTTTTCCTGCATCACCTTGGTCTTCTCTCTCTTTACCTTTTCCTGGGTCTCCTTTTCTTTGTTCTGAATAGCCTGAAGCATCTGCTGGGCGGCCTGCGGTGTTATCTGGGGCTGCTCCTTCTGTTCCTTGTCCTGCTGCTTATCGTCTTTGTTCTGCTGGTTTTTATCCTGCTCATTCTTGTTCTGATCCTTATTATCATCTTTTTTGTCCTGATCCTTTTGCTGGTCCTGCTTATCCTGCTGATCTTTAAGCATCTTTTGAGCATAAGCAAGATTGGCTTTGGTCTCCATATCGGCAGGATTGATTCTCAGAGAGTTTTTGTAGGCTTCTATCGATTCGCCGTATTTTTTTTGAGCCAGATAATAGTTCCCAATGTTGTGAAAAGTTGAAGATTTTAGTTCCGGAGTATCGATTGAGTCAACTGCGGGCAGTATTGTATTAACCGCCTCCTCTCCTTTGCTTAATTTGTAAAGGGCATTTGAAAGGTTGTACTTTGCCCTTAGTGAGTTCTGGTTTTCCTGAAGAGCTCTGCGGTAATCAATTTCAGATTTCTGGAAATGACCCTGCTTGTATGCTCTGTTTCCGGAACGGATCTCACTCCTCTCGCTTTGTCCGTAAAGAGTTGCACCTGTGATAATAAATAAAGTCAAAACAAGTGTTCTTGCTGTTATCTCCTGCATCCGGATTATTTTTTTGTAAAATTTCATACCTGAAACACTTTATTTGAAAAAATTACGGCCTCTCCTGCTGACAATTAAAAATTCCAGAAGAAGGAAAAAGAGGGTTATTGCAAAAAAGTACATAAACTGCTCGTCAAAATCTTCAAACACAACAGACTTGTAACTCTGTTTGTCCATATTATGTATCTTCTCTACAATTGCATCCAGTCCAAAATCATTATTTCCGGCTCTTACATAGACTCCTCCACCCTTCTGGGCAACATTCACCAGAGTCTCTTCATCCAGTTTTGTTACTACGATGTTACCGTCTTTATCTTTGAGTAGCTGACCGTCAGGCATTGGTATCGGTTTACCTGCCTGCGAGCCAATCCCCAGTGTATAAATTTTTACACCTAAATCGTTGGCGGTTTTAGCTGCCTCCAGAGGATCGTCCTCGTGGTTTTCCCCGTCAGTAATTATTATGACTGCCCTGCTGTTTGTGCTCTCAAGGCTGAAGCTCTTTATAGCAGTGTTTATTGCCGATCCCAGAGCAGTTCCCTGGACAGGGACAGAACCTGTATTGATGCTGCTTAGGAATATCTTGGCAGAAACATAATCAGCCGTAACCGGAAGTTGAACATATGCATCCCCTGCAAAAACAATAAGTCCGATTCTGTCATCCTTAAGTTTGTCTACAAGCCTGGATATAGCAAGTTTTGCTCTCTCAAGACGATTTGGAGAATAATCCTGGGCAAGCATCGAATTTGACACATCAAGTGCTATCATTATCTCCACTCCCTTTGTCTCGACTTCTTTAAGTTTAGCTCCAATTTGTGGTCTGGCCAGACCTACTGCAAAAAAGAACAGAGCTAGAGAGAAAATGGTGAGCTTAATCCATCCCCTGCTTTTGGAAGCTCTGGGAATGAGTGATTCAACAAGTGCTTTTTCTCCAAACCTGAGCAACCTCTTTCGCCTTGCTCTCCTGGCCATTGCGTAAAACAGGAATAGCAGCGAGATGGCCGGTATTATTAGCAGATATTGTGGCTGGGCGAATTGTAGCATAGTTTTATGATGTTATTCTTCGTGAAACATACATTCTTGTAATTATCTCCAGCAGAATAGCTCCAAGTGCGATCAGAGCAAATTTCATAAAGAGTTCCTTATAAATCGGGAAAGAGTCTACCTCGGTTTTTATCTTCTCCATTTTATTGATCTCTCCGTATATCTCCAGCAGTTTTGTATTGTCAGTGGCCCTGAAATACTTACCACCCGTCTGCTGAGCTATCTCCTTAAGGAGAGGTTCATCTATCTCTACCTTAACCTGTTGAATTTCCACCCCAAAAGGTGTCATTACGGGGTAGGGTGCCATCCCCATGGCTCCCACACCTATAGTATAAACCCTCACACCGTAAGTTTTTGCAATCTCAACGGCCATCAAAGGTGAGATTTCACCTCTGTTGTTAACTCCGTCAGTCAGAAGTATTATAACTCTGCTAAGTGCCTTTGAGTCTTTTAACCTTGCTACGGCTGTGGCAAGACCGTTTCCGATGGCAGTGCCATCCTCTATCAGACCGGTTTCAATCTCTTTCATAAGGTTAATAAGAGTGGCCCTGTCTGTGGTTACAGGACACTGGGTAAAGCTCTCCCCTGCAAATACCACAACTCCCATTCTGTCACTCGGACGCTGTGCAATGAACTCTATTGCAATGTCTTTTGCCGCACTTATTCTGTCCGGCTTAAAGTCCCTCGCGAGCATACTTGTGGAGATGTCCAGCGCAAAAATTATGTCTATTCCCTCTGTGTTGACCTTTTCAAAATCTTCAGATGATCGTGGCCTGGCAATTGCCAGAATGATTGCTGCGATGGCAATAAATCTAAATATGAATGCCAAGTGCCTGAAGTATCTCTTAAGCCAACCCTCTTTTCCCAGGAAAGGAGCAGATGTTGAAATTCTCAATGATGGTGCTTCTCCTCTGAACTCCCTGTAAATGTATAAAGCCAGTATGGGGATCAGCAGTAGTTCAAGCCAAAGTATGTCAGGATATTCAAAAAACATATTACCTCCCTTTTTCC
The DNA here is from genome assembly GCA_002428635.1 of Bacteroidales bacterium UBA6088. Taxonomy (GTDB): domain Bacteria; phylum Bacteroidota; class Bacteroidia; order Bacteroidales; family UBA932; genus Bact-08. The sequence goes on along the minus strand of DIXE01000039.1, from coordinate 13,368 downwards.
TCTTCTATCTCTTGTAAATATGTAGCGTTTACAAACCTTACTGCCGCAGGAACAGCTTTTTCATTGTCTTCTTTTGTTGGTTTGTACTTTGCAAACTTCACAAAATCAGATAAGATGAATAGATCTTTTAGATTTTCATACTCTTTCGGTTCAATTTTGTGTTCTGAGAGAGAAGTCAAAATCTCCCCTGTTGTCTTCTCCATTGTCGGAATATTGTATCTTCCCTCAAGATAAAGCCTGAGTGTATCCACAATCTCGGTATAAAACTGCTTCTCCTGGTTATTTTGCCACAATTTGCGGGAGAGTATATTCTCCAGACTCCTGAGAGCTATTATGTGCGGAGGATCCTGTAAAACAGGCTTGCCGAAGAGTGATCTCTTCTCCCTTCTGCTCTTAATGTACTTTTTAATAAGTAATCCCAAAAGCACCGCCAAAACAACTAATCCAGCCCAGGGAAGAAACTCTTTTACGGTATATGGGTAATTTTGCTGACCTTTAACGTCGTAAGGCTTAAATGAAGTTGTATCTATTTGTATTGTAGTTACTTGTAATTTACCGGCATCGTACCAGACAGTATCAATCGAACCATCGAGCTTCTGAAGATATGCAGGTATCGGAGGAATAGTGTAGGATCCGCTGTCAAATGAGGTGACAGTAATTCTGGTCTCAAGTTCAAGCTCACCGTTTTTTGCGGACAATGTATCAATCACCGGCTGACCGATAATTTCCACTCCTTGTGTCACAGGGTTTGAAGGTGTGGGAAAAATGTACTTGACATCTTTGGCCACTTTAGTCTTAAAGCTCAAAACCTTATGGTCTCCGATAAGCAGTGTATCCTTAACATCCATTTGCATCAACGTTTTATTCCCTTAAAAATCATCTCTTGTTAAACAATGAGATCAGTCCTGTAACATAATCTTCGTCAGTTGCGATACTCACCGAATCAACCTTGTATTTTCTCAGGCACTGAAGCGTTAAACGACGCACCTTTTCATTCCACTCACCTAATTGTCTTCTTACACTCTTGCTTGAAGTGTCAATCCAGCGCTCATCCCCTGACTCAGCATCCAGAATCCTTATCATCCCGACATCAGGAAGCTCTCTCTCCCTCCTGTCAAAGATATTTATGGCAGAAATGTCGTGACGGTTAACTGCAATTTTTAAAGCCTCCTCATATCTTGGCCGGTCATTTTTATCAAAGTCCATAAGATCCGACAGTAAAAAAGCAGTGCAGCGCTTCTTTATGGCATTCGTCAAAAACCTGAGAGCTTCTCCGATATCGGTACCGCTCTCCCGGGGTTCAAATTCAATAAGTTCCCTTATGATCCTCAAGAGATGACTTCTCCCTTTTTTTGGCGGGATAAACTTTTCAACTTTGCTGCTGAAAAAGAGTGCACCCACTTTGTCGTTGTTGGCAGAAGCAGAGAAAGACAGTAGAGCGCCTATCTCAGTCATCAGATCTTTTTTGGTTTTTGAAACAGTTCCAAAAAGTCTCGATCCGCTTATATCCACCATCAAGACCACTGTAAGCTCCCTCTCTTCCTCAAAAACCTTAACATAAGGAGCATTTAATCTGGCAGTTACATTCCAGTCCATTCTCCTTACATCATCTCCTGGCTGATACTCCCTCACTTCACTGAAGGCCATACCCCTCCCCTTAAAGGCTGAATGATACTCCCCTGCAAATATCTGCTTTGAGAGCCTTCTGGTCTTTATTTCAATCTTTCTTACATTTTTGAGCAGATCTTCTGACATACTAAGGAACCTCCACAGTGTTCATTATCTTGGTGATAATATTCTCGGTTGTTATGTTCTCCGCTTCTGCCTCATAGGTCAATCCTATCCTGTGACGAAGAACTTCGTAGCTTACAGCCCTTACATCCTCCGGTATTACATAACCCCTACGCCTTATAAATGCGAATGCTTTTGCGGCCATTGCCATACTTATACTGGCTCTGGGAGAGCCTCCGAAAGAGATGAGGTTTTTCAATTTTGGCAGTCCGTACTCCTCAGGAGTTCGGGTAGCATATACAATATCAACTATGTACTTCTCAATTTTTTCGTCCATATAAACCTCTCTGACTACCTCCCTTGCACGTACAATATCTTCAGGTTTCAAAACCTTATTTGCCTTTGGAAAATCTCCTCCGTTGTTCATCCTAATGATCAGCTTCTCTTCCTCTTTTTTTGGATAGGTTACAATCACCTTGAGCATAAAACGGTCAACCTGTGCCTCCGGAAGCGGATATGTCCCCTCCTGCTCTATAGGATTCTGAGTGGCCATTACCAGAAATGGCTGAGGCAGTTTAAAACTTTTGTCACCTATGGTAACCTGCCTCTCCTGCATTGCCTCCAGTAATGCTGACTGGACCTTTGCCGGAGAACGGTTTATTTCGTCAGCCAAAACAAAATTCGCAAATATTGGGCCTTTGTTTATCTGGAACTGTTCACTCTTCTGACTGTAAATCAGTGTGCCAATCAGGTCAGCAGGCAGAAGGTCGGGAGTGAACTGGATACGGTTGAATTTTGCGTCAATTACAGAAGCAAGTGTGTTGATTGCCAACGTTTTTGCCAATCCGGGTACCCCTTCAAGCAGTATGTGTCCATCTGCCAGCAGACCAATCATAAGATTCTCAACAAGTTGCTTCTGCCCAATTATCACTTTGTTCATCTCCAGTGATATCATATCAACAAAGGCACTCTCTCTCTGAATCTTTTCGTTTAGTTCTTTGATATTTACGGTTTCCATATTAATTGATTTTGTATTTTTGCACAGTAATCTACAAATTTAATTCAATTTTTAGCAATGCGTTATTTTATATCTCTTTCTTTCAAAGGCACATCTTTCTCAGGGTGGCAGCACCAGGTCAACCTCACTTCTGTACAGGACGAAGTTGAACGGGGGCTGTTTATCCTCTTCGGGAGAAAGATTCCTGTGACAGGAGCTGGCAGGACCGACGCAGGAGTACACGCAATAAATTACACTGCTCACTTTGATCTCCCTTCTCCGTTATCTAATGAGGATTTCCCCAGACTGATTTACAAAATGAATGCCATTCTCTCTGCTGACATAGCAATACACAAAATTTTACCTGTGCAGCCAGATGCACACGCAAGATTTGATGCTACAGGAAGAACATACAGATATTTTATACATACAAAAAAAAGCCCGTTCTCTGATCAATATTCATTCTACTTTCCTTACAATACTGATATTGACAAAATGAATCAGGCTGCAAAATATCTTCTTGGAGAACACGAATTTACCTCTATGGCCAAACTTCACTCCAATGTAAAATCAAACATTTGCACTGTAAAAGAGGCCTGTTGGTCACCCGGCTCTCCGGTTTCACTCTTGTCTGTGTCAGATTATGACACTGAAAATATGTCACATCCTGAATCTTCTTACTGCTTTACCATTACTTCAAACCGTTTTCTGAGAAATATGGTAAGGGCTGTAGTAGGGTCACTTTTGGAAGTGGGTAGAGGAAAGCAGGATCCCGAATGGATTATGGAAGTAATGACAAAAAAGAACAGAGGTGCCGCAGGCAGCTCCGTTCCGGCCTTTCCTCTTTTTCTGATAAACATAGATTATCCCGAAAGCATTTTCTGAAATATTTTCAATCATATTATTACTTTTACTGTGTTTAAATAATTTTGCTATGAAAAAAGAGGTACAACAATGCGCTCCCTCAGGAGCAGTTTACGGGCTTGGCCTGATCGGGGCAGCAATTTACTTTATTATGCAGGCAACCGGCTTCTGGGCAGGAGTTCTGGGAATCCTCAAAGCTATTGTGTGGCCGGCTTTTCTTGTTTTTGAAGCTTTAAAAGCTTTGGGTGCATAGGGTTATCTGATCAATTAACCACATTTACAATTTCCGGGGGATATTCTCAGAAATGGGAATCGATTTTTATTTTCACTAAATTAATCAATTTTAAAATTGTACAAGATGAAAACAAAATCATTATTTATTGCAAGTAGCTTACTTACTGCAGTCCTGATATTTGGCTGCAAGGGTGCGCAAAAGAACTCTGACCAGGGACAGAATTCTCTAAGCGGAGAGCTTAAATCTGAAAACACAACAAAAAGATATCCATTGGAAAAAGGCATTGTTCATCAAACAACCGAAGTTGCGGGTATTGAGACAAAGACTACAATTGATTTTGACAAATGGGGTGACTGGGAAGCAATAGAGACTATTGTACCAATGAAGATTATGGGACAGGATTTAACATCCAGAACAATAGAAATTATCAAAGGAGATGATCATTGGAATATTGATCTGAACGAAAAGAAAGGGACTCATTTTTCCAGAAGCCGGGTTATTAACACAATGGGTGTTGATGTAAATAATCTGACAGATGAGGTACTGGGCAAAATGAAAATGGAGAAACTGGGAGAAGAGGAATACTTAGGTTTTAAATGTCAGAAATTCAAGGTTAAAAGCGATCAAGGGACAACTATGGAGTATATGATGTTTGGTAACCTGATGATGCAGATGGAGGGAGAAGCTATGGGAATGAAGACAAAACTAAAAGTCACTTCAATTGACAAGGTCGATCCACCGGGGGAGAAGTTCGAAATACCCGCCGATGTAATCATTACAGAAGAGTAATTAAATAATAATCCATATGAGGATCCTTTGGAAATATTTAAAACCTCAACAATGGCTGATTATTTTCTCTCTTGCTCTGGCAGGCATAAGTCAGTTGCTGAGCCTTGTAGATCCTCTGATATTTGGTAAAATAATTGATGATTACGCTGTTAAACCGGTCTCCCGTGCTGAGGAGGATCTGGTTTCGGGAGTGTTGTTCTGGCTCGGGCTGGCAATAGCGGTCGCCTTGCTGGCACGCCTCACAAAGGCTTTTCAGGAGCATGTGACCCGTCTGGCTGTACAGAAATTCGGTCTTCAAATATTCAATGACGGACTAAAGCAGACACTTCGTTTATCATTTGAGGAGTTTGAAGATCAGCAAAGCGGAGAGACTCTTTCTATACTGCAAAAAGTGAGGACAGACACACAGATGTTTATCAATTCATTCATTAACACTTTATTTACATCTGTTGTAGGGGTCGGCTTTCTAATCTGGTACACAGTGACAAAAAACTGGTTATTAATCCCGGCTTTTGTAATAGGCATATTAGTGCTGGGATCATTAACCGGATTGCTAAGCAAAAAGATAAAAACAACTCAACGGGCTATTAACAGGGAAACCAATAAAATGGCCGGGGTTATTACAGAATCGCTGCACAATATTGAGCTGGTGAAAAGTCTTGGACTTACCTTTCCGGAAATTAAGCGACTCAAAAAACACACTCAAAAGATATTTGAGCTGGAGGCAGTAGCTCCTGAACACACTACAAACAACGATTTTATGTCCAGGCTGGCTCGTGTACTTAACAGACCATTTTGGTTTCCAAATGTTCCTGCTTTATTTCTGAAACTGATTTTCGGAAAAATGTCTGATATGCTCCTAAAGGGCAGCAGGATATCATCTGATAGAATTTCAGAAACCGGCTATAATTTTAGATTCATTTGTCTTGAAGATGCATTGTATGATTTATTTTTAAAGAAGTCTTAATGTAAAACAAAGAAAAATCATTAAATTTAAAGGAATAAAAAAACGCTAAAACTTAAAATTTATGAAGAAATTATTGAATCTGATTTTTCATGCCGGAAATTATCCTTTCAACATTTCATTATCCTTACTTTTTATAAGGGTAATTGCAGGATCATTTATGCTTACCCACGGTTACGGGAAATTTTTAATGCTTACCGGAGATGGCCCTGTTCAGTTTGCCAATCCTATCGGCATAGGAATGACAGCCACATTGGCACTTGCTGTTCTTGCCGAATTTATTTGCTCAATACTCCTGATATTCGGTGTCGCAACCCGCTTATCCGCAATTCCGCTGTTAACCACAATGCTGGTAGCTGCTTTGATCGTTCACGCACAAGATCCTTTTATGAACAAAGAGCTGCCTTTTCTCTATGCCTCTGTTTTCCTAACAATTATTATTGCAGGAGCGGGCAAATTTTCAGTTGACAACTGGATTTCAAATAAATTGAAAATATAGCTTAAGTTTTACCAATCAATTTTTATATGGACTTAAAAGAAAAATTTGAAAAGGAGGGCAACTGGCTTTTCCGTTACAGGAGTTATTTACCTTTGATTGTATTAATTGCAGGAACTGTTGTGTATCTTGATACAAAAAATCATCCCCACAGTTCATTTCCTTTGGAAGCCCCCTACGAAATTTATTATGAATTTTTCTGCCTGTTTATTAGTTTGTTTGGTTTTTTTATACGTCTGTACACTGTAGGTTTCACACCAAAGAACACATCCGGAAGAAACACCAGAGAAGGACAGGTTGCTGAAGCCTTAAACACAACAGGGATGTATTCAATAGTCAGGCATCCACTCTATCTTGGGAATTTTTTTATGTGGTTAGGCCCGGGTGTTTTTACCGGAAGCCTATGGTTCATTTTAACTTTCTGCCTTCTTTTCTGGGTTTACTACGAAAGAATCATGTATGCAGAAGAACAATTTTTGTTCCGCAAGTTCGGGGACCAATTCACAGTATGGACCAGGTCTGTTCCTGCTTTCATTCCAAAATTATCAAATTTCAAAAAATCAAATTTAAGTTTCAGTTGGAAAAAAGTATTAAAGCAAGAGAAAAACGGACTTGCGGGAATTTTTCTAATCTTCTGTTTGCTTGATATTTCAGGAGAACTTATTGTAAAAGGAACCGATTTTAATTATTTTTTTATTGTATGCTGCATTCTGACTTTTATAATGTACTGGTTATTAAAATATCTCAAGAGACAAACCAATGTTCTGAATGAGTCAGGACGATAAAACATTTATCCGATAAAAATATTCAAATGGACAAGACTAAAGCAGGTTATTTGGAAGGTGTTGTTTCTGTAATCATAAACAGTGTGCTTTTTATTTTAAAATTCTGGGCAGGTGTTGTTACCGGTTCTATTGCACTTACAGCAGATGCCTGGCACACACTCTCTGACTCTCTGAGCTCAATAGTTGTAATCGTAGCTGTCAGGTTATCTTCCAAAAAGCCTGACAATGACCACCCGTTCGGTCACGGAAGATGGGAACAGATTGCTGCACTTATCATTGCCTTCATACTTGCAATTATTGGGTATGAGTTTATGAAGGATTCCGTTGAAAAATTCCAGGAAAGAGAATTTACTCAGTTCGGCACATTGGCAATTGTTGTCACTGTTATCTCAATAGTCGTAAAAGAGGCTTTGGCTCAATATGCTTTTTACATTGGTCGCAAAACAGACAATTTAAGCGTTAAGGCAGACGGATGGCATCACAGAACTGATGCATTATCGTCTGTGGTTGTTCTGGTTGGGATACTTTTCGCCAGACAGTTCTGGTGGGTTGACAGCGTTCTGGGTGCAATCATTTCACTAATGCTCTTCTATGTTACCTATCAGATAGCGAGGGAATCGATAAGCAAAATCCTTGGAGAGAAACCAGATCCAGAGTTAATTGAAAAAATTCAAAACACTATCTGTCAGTATCATAAAGAGGAGATGCATCTTCATCACTTCCATATTCACAATTATGTCGGTCATCAGGAGCTTACATTCCACATAAAATTAAAGAAGGATTTGACCATAGAGGAGGGACATGAGATTGCAACCGACATAGAAAAAATAATTGAAGACCGGTTTGGAATAATTTCAACAATACACGTTGAACCTTACGAAACAATTCAGAACTCAGGTTCTTAACTCTATTCTGATTACAGACAATATGACTGATTACAAGCTATTTAATGACAAGAACAAACCAAGCAGCACAGAAAAAAATACAATTATAGAATTTCTTTTTCACCATCTGGAAAATTTTGGAGGCAGAAAAGAAGATATTGAAAAAGCCATAGAAACAGCAGATGGCAACATTGCACTCCATGTAGAACCAGATAACCCAGCCAGATACTTATACGAAAAACTAGGATTTACAAATAAATACCTTGAGATGAGATATGTAAAACAAAGAAACTAATGGCATTCATAACACTTAACACGCAAAAGCTAAAATCCAATTTTGAATATCTTGATAATTTGTTCAAGAAACAAAATATTCAATGGGCTGTTGTTTCAAAATTGCTGTGTGGGAACAAAGATTATCTGGAGGAATTACTCAAGTTCGACATAAAGCAAATATGCGATTCGAGAATCTCCAACCTAAAAATGATAAAACAAATAAATCCGGGAATTGAAACTATTTACATAAAGCCACCTGCAAAAAGAGATATAAAGTTGGTGACCTGCTGGAATTTAAACTCGATTATATGGGAGTTCTGAGGGTGCTGAATTCAAAATATATTGAAAAAAGAATCAATAAAAGATCAGAAAACAATTCTTAGCATCAGCATAAAAGACAAATACTACTGCAGGTTCCCTTGCTCAGCTTCTTTAATGATTGTCCCGCAACTGGTTGCAATAATGCTGACAATCAACCTCTGAAATACCTGTCAAGGAAAATATTTAATTACTAACTTTAGAATTAATATTCGGTTCAAAATGAAAATAATTGCCAGACACGGGAATGTAGTTATCAGAGAATTGCTCGCCAGCGATTTGCAAAAGCTCTGTGAGTATGCCAACAACCAAAAGGTTGCCATAAACTTGCGGGACAAATTTCCCCACCCTTACACAATGGAAGACGCACTTTGGTTCAAGGCGATGGTAGATGCTATGGATCCCAGGACAATATTTGCCATTGAGTACAAGGGTGAGTATATCGGGAACATTAGCCTGACTCCATTAGACGATGTGTACAGAAAAAGCGCCGAGATAGGATATTTTATCGGGGAACCATTCTGGAACAAGGGAATTACAACAGAGGCCGTTAAGCTTATTACAGACTGGGGATTCAGAAATCTGGACATTGTAAGAATACACACCGGGATCTATGAATACAACAAAGCATCACAGAGGGTTCTGGAAAAATGCGGATTCACAAAGGAAGCAGTCTTCAGGAAATCTATCTGCAAATACAATATCCTTTACGATGAAATAAGATACGCAAAGATCAAGGATTAAATTTTCAAAAAAAGACTAAATATTCAAATTAATAAATATAATTGCTATATTTGCAATATTATTACAATTATAACTATTAAAATGATATTTGAAATACGCCTCAGCAACTTTTTCTCCATTAAGGATGAATTAAGTATTGATTTTAGAGCCGCAACTATCAAATCTGCAAATGCGAGAACTTTAAAGGATAATGTTGCTTCTTTTAATGAAATCGATCTGCTTAAAACGATTGTTATTTACGGTGCAAACGCTTCCGGTAAGAGCAATATTATCAAAGCGATAAGATTTTGCAATGCTATGGTTTTCGAGTCTCATAATCATAATGAGAATTCGGTTTACAATTTTCAACCTTTTAAATTTAATAGATATTCAGGTAAGCCTAGTTCCTATTTTATTCATTTTGAAATTAATGGCATTGAGTATGAATACTCTTTCTCTCTCACAAGAACAAAAATATTAACAGAAAGTCTTCATTACTATCCAAATGGAAGGATTACAAAAGTCTTCTCCAGAGATGAGAGATTAGGTAACAGTAAAAAAGACAAATATTCATTTGGCAAGATTATTAACAGGCCCTTTGATGTGGCTGAAAACACATCAGAAAAGACATTGTATATTTCTCGTGCCAGTCAAATGGACAGAGAGATTGCTAAAGAGATCTTCAATTTTTTTCATCATACCTTTATCTTGAATTATGTTGGATTTGGAGTATCTGCAATAGAAAAGATCTGCGCCAACAACAATAAACATTTGATTGAGGCATTGAAAATTGCAGATAGTGATATAGTTGATGTAAAAATCAAGGTGCTTAAGAAACCCGGGAAAAATATTTTCGCAGATCTGAATAACCTCACTATTAAAGTAGAAGATATTATACAGGACCACCTTCAGATTAAAACTTACCATAAAAATTCTCCGGATGTTCCGTTCGATTTCTTTACAGAAGAGTCTAAGGGGACAATCAAAATGTTTTTTATTATGCTTACTCTATTGGATGTAGTAAAATCAAATAAAGTTTTGCTGATTGACGAAATTGAAGAGAGCCTGCATCCTATGATTGTAGAGTATATATTTAATTTATTCAGGGCCGGGAAATGTGCCCAATTGCTTTGCACAACTCACGATACAAACTTTCTTGATCTTAAGGAATTCAGAAAAGACCAGATTTTCTTCTGTAACAAAAAACAAGATGGATCTACTGATTTATATTCGCTCTATGATTATAGGGATTTCAGAGATACAATGAATCTGGAGAGTGCATATCTCCAGGGTAGATTCAGCGCAATTCCAATAATAATTGATTCTCCAAACCACTTAAAAGGATTATTGAATGACGAGTAGAAGGAGAGCGTCGCAAGGCAGGAGGGTTAATCCTCACATTTGGGTGTTTTGCGAGGGAGAGACTGAGGAGGAGTATGTTAATTTCTTGAAACGAGAGTATAGATTACCTATTGAAATTATCACTAAAATTTCCGGGAGCAGTATAAACTCAAGATATATAAACTCGTTTAAGAGAGACAGTCCCCAACATGAGAGCGATAAAACTTTTTTAATTTATGATGCAGACGTGTCTGCTATACTTGAAAGATTAAATGCGATAAGAGGTGTGTCTCTAATTTTGTCTAATCCATCAATAGAACTCTGGTATTTATATCATTACAAAAATCAAAGAACTCAAATAACAACTGATGATTGTATCAGAGATCTATCCCACAGAAACAAAATGGAATACAAAAAGGGTCATATAGATGCCCGACTAAAAGAAAAACTATCTCATTGCAGATATGAGGTATGCAGGAGAGATTATCAAGCGTCTTTTGTAAATGACCCTGCCTAAATCTGTATAAATTAAATATTAATGAATAGAATGACAGGAATAATTCTCACCTCAATAGGAGCAATCCTTTTAATTGTCGGCATTGTCATATTATCCAAATCAAATAAAACGATTAAGCCGGAAAACTTTGGAAACGAACTAATCAACATCATTGAGATGGCTGTGTCAGATGGTGTTTTAACAAAAAATGAACGTGACCTTATTAAACGTGAAGCACAGTCAAAGGGCTTCAATTACGAAGAAATAATCAAAGATGTTGAAAGCCAGATTCTAAACCGTGATTCTGATGAAGCCGAAACGGAGTTAATTAATATCAGCAAGAGGAATGGAGATGATTTTGAAAAATTCATTGTTCATAAGTTCAGTAGGAAGTATTTCAAAATAAAAGAGTGGGCCGGAGATAAATATTCAAAAGGGCGTTATGCAGAGACAACCCGACAACCAGATTTACTTTTAGAATTTAATCTTAAAGACGAATCCGCTCTATTTTCTGTTGAGTGCAAATGGAGAAGTCTCTATTACAAGAAAGGGATAGAATTTTGCAGTATAGATCAATTACAGCGTTACAAAGAATATGAGTTAGAACACAAGATTCCTGTATTTATTGCAATTGGAGTTGGCGGCAAAGGAACCTGCCCTGAAGATTTATTCATTGTGCCTGTTAGTAAAATCAGATCAAACTTTCTACCAATTGAAAAGCTCCGGGAATTTGAAAAAGATGTGAAATCGAATTTTTTCTTCTCGCCAAAAGCCCTTGAGTTGAGATAGAAATTAGACTTACTAATACCCTAATTTTACAATTTTGCCTCAGGCACTAATCTGGATCATTAGTACACATCTTCGAGGAGCTTACACTTTTAGACAAAATGGTCTCATTATCAGACTATATAAGTAATCTTGTCATTGTGGTGAATACAGCAATCAAGTGTGGAGTCACTCAGCATTATGAGGGTCTGGAGATGTTTTAGAAGTTAAATCAGGTAGAACTTTACTAAATTTGCAATGAAGAGTTATGGTAACACTGTAGAACAGCTAAAATCCAAGGCACTTAACTTAAAGAAAATCAACAAAATATTTATCAGGAGAAACAGATATGAGAAGTAGAAAACAGAACAGATGGCTGGTGGCCGCTATGGGCACTTTGTTGATGATTGTTTTAGGGACTGTTTATGCCTGGAGCTTCTTTCAGAAACCTATAGTGGACAGTTACGGATGGTCAAACTCAGGAGTTGCATGGGCTTTTAGCACCAATATTCTATTTCTCGGTCTGTCAGCTGCCTGGGGCGGGATAAATATGTCCAGATTTGGTGCGACAAAACTTGCAGTTATTGGTGCACTTTTATACGGCACCGGTTTTATACTTGGAGGTCTGGCACTTAAAACTCAGAGCCTCCCCTTCCTGATTGCCGGTTTTGGTATTGTGGGAGGTTCGGGTATTGGATTGAGCTATGTTACCCCGGTTGTGTCAGCATCAAAATGGTTCCCTGACCGTCAGGGCTTTGTAACAGGTATGGTGGTTATGGGATTCGGTTTTGGTGCGTTGGTGATGTCAAAGATAATTGCGCCTGTTGTGATGAAAATCACTGAGAACAATCTGGTTTCTGCTTTTATAATTATTGGAGTGATAATACTGATACTGGGATTTTTTGCTGCACTGTTTATCAGGCAACCTTCTGAGGGATATCTTCCTAATGGGTACTCTCCTACTTCCGGATCCAGCGATGATATAGCCGGAAAAACACACAATTCCGAGATTACTTCAAAAGAGGCTCTTCTTTCACGTAAGTTCCTGATGATGTGGATTGTGTTTTTTGTAAACATTACTGCCGGTATTATGTTCATAAGCTTCCAGTCCCTACTTATGCAGGATCTCTGGAGTCGCTTCAGACCCGGTACCGACCCGGTTACACTGGCAACTACCGGAGCTACCCTTATTGCCATAAGCTCACTGTTTAACGGAATAGGACGTTTTTTTTGGGGTGGTCTTTCAGACAGGATCGGTCGGGCAGAAACATTCCGGACGATTCTGGGAAGCCAGATAATCGCCTTCGTTATGCTGCTGTTCGTTAAGAATCCTTTTATTTTTGCATTACTGGTCTGCTACGTACTGCTGTGTTATGGTGGAGGTTTCGGCACAATGCCCTCATTTGTAAAGCAGGTATTCCCGGAAAAGCTTATGCCGGTAGTTTACGGGACGATCCTTACTGCCTGGTCGGCAGGAGGAGTGCTTGGCCCGCAAATTGTTGGATTTATGAAAGACAGATATTCTGATAATGCATCAACTTATGCTTTTGTAGCAGGAATAATTTTGCTCTTTATCGGATTTATAATTACACTGTTCTTAACCAATAAACCAATTAAATCCTCAAAATGAACATTATTCAGTTTTTTTAGTTATCTTTAAAGTTATACAAATTTATTTTTTATGAAACATCCATGACTAAAATT
>DIXE01000019.1 GCA_002428635.1 Bacteroidales bacterium UBA6088 | reverse complement strand
AATGAACGATATAGATCCGTGTGCATACCTGACTGACGTCCTGGGAAGACTGATGGATCATAACAATATGAAGCTTTACCAGCTGCTCCCAAACAAATGGATTCCACTCGAGATTGAGATAAGGTAAGAAGAGGCTAAATAGTCTCTTTTTTTTATACACAAGGCGGGTCTCAACGAACGGTTACACTATAATTTTTGGAAAATCCGCTATGTTACTCAATTATTAGAAGTTGTAAAATTTGCTGACATGTGGCATTTCCCGGTCGAGCTGAAACAATTATGTGGGAAACTTTAGCATGTGGCATTTCGTCGGTCAAGTGTAAAAAATAAGTAGGGTAGCAAATTTTTTTGCCACCCTACTTTAATTTTCTGTCACAATAATTAAATCTTCTGCTCGAATTAAATCTTCTTAAGTACCAGCGAACAGTTATGTCCTCCAAAACCAAATGTGTTGCTTAAAGCAGCCCTGACTTCTCTTTTCTGAGCCTTGTTAAGGGTAAGATTTAAGTTATAGTCAATTTCGGGATCCTCAACCTTGAAGTTGATGGTAGGGGGAATGATGCTGTCAATTATTGCGTGAACACATACAAGTGCCTCAACTGCACCGGTTGCACCAAGAAGGTGTCCGGTCATTGATTTTGTGGAACTGATATTCAATTTAAATGCGTGTTCCTTAAACACTGCTTTTACTGCCTTAAGTTCGGCAATATCTCCGAGAGGAGTTGCAGTACCATGAACATTGATGTAATCAATCTCGTCAAGAGAGAGTCCTGCATCTTCAACTGCAAGTCTCATTACATTTTCGGCTCCCAAACCATCCGGATGAGGTGCTGTTATGTGATATGCATCTGCTGTCATTCCGCCACCTGCAACTTCACAGTAAATCTTTGCCCCTCTTGCCTTTGCGTGCTCATACTCCTCGAATACCAAAATTCCGGACCCCTCTCCCATTACAAAACCATCTCTGGTCTTGTCAAAAGGACGGGAAGCGGTAGAATATTCTTCGTTATTTGTAGAGATAGCCTGTGCTGAATTGAAACCTCCGATGCTTGGAATTGAAATCCCGGCTTCTGAGCCACCGGTTATTATTACATCTGCTTTACCTAGTCTCAAATGTGTGAATGCATCTATCATAGCGTGATTGGAAGAAGCACAGGCAGAAACAGTTGCGTAGTTAGGGCCTCTGTATCCGTACTTCATTGAAATCATACCCGGAGCAATGTCAGGAATCATTTTGGGAATGAGGAAAGGACTAAATCGAGGAATTTTACCTCCATCGAAATAGCCCTCTACTTCATTAAACATTGTGGTTATTCCACCAATCCCCGATCCGAGGATCACACCAATTCTTGATGGATCTGAGTTTTCAGAATTAAGACCGCTGTCCTTAATTGCCTGGTCAGCTGCTATCATTGCAAACTGAGAGTAAAAGTCAAGTTTTCTTTCTTCTTTGCGGTCTATTCCGTATTTAAGCGGATCGTAATTTTTGATCTCACAGGCAAACTTAGTTTTAAATAGAGTAGTATCGAAACGGGTAATCATACCTGCTCCGCTGAGCCCCTTGTCGAGGTTGTCAAAAAAATCCATGATGTTGTCACCCAAAGGATTGATGGTGCCAATTCCGGTTATAACAACTCTTTTTAATTCCATAATACCTGCTTCAGTAAGTTATTTTGCGTTCTTTTCGATGTAGGCAATTGCGTCTCCTACTGTAGAGATCTTTTCTGCTGCCTCATCAGGAATAGTCATACCAAAAGCCTTTTCGAACTCCATAATCAGTTCTACTGTGTCAAGAGAATCTGCTCCCAGGTCGTTTGTAAAACTGGCATTAGGAGTAACTTCTGACTCTTCAACGCCCAACTTGTCAACGATGATGGCTTTAACCTTTGCATTAATGTCTGCCATGATTAATAAAATTAGTTAATAAAAATTGTTATTCAAAATTAGTTTGCAAAGAAAGCTAAAAAAAACAAAAAATGAAAATTTCTGTAAAGTGAAATTTTATCTAACTGATTTTCTGGGGTAGTTAAATAAAAGTGTAGTTTTAGGAATTTACTGATTTTGAGTATTATTTAATATCTTTGTCATCTAATCAATTTAAAATTAAATGAAACTGGCCAGGATAGCAATCTTTGCCTCGGGTTCGGGCACCAACGCAGAAAATATTATTGAGCACTTTGGGAAAGATGGCAATATCTCAGTCGTCCTGCTCTTATCCAACAAAAAGGATGCCTATGTGCTTGAAAGAGTAAAAAAATTTGGGACCGATAGTGTTGTCTTCTCTAACAACGAGTTGCAAAACAGCAATCTGATTGACAACATTCTCAGTTCAAAAAAAGTTGATTATTTGATACTGGCAGGTTTTCTTCTTAAGATGCCTGAACGAATTGTAGATAATTACAAGGGCCGTATAATTAACATTCACCCTGCTTTGCTGCCAAAATTCGGAGGAAAGGGAATGTATGGGAACAATGTTCATAAGGCAGTAATTGAAGCCGGAGAAAAGAGGTCAGGCATAACAATACACCTTGTGGACAAAGATTATGACAGGGGAACAATACTGTTTCAGGCTGAATGTGATCTGTCAGTAAATGAGAACTGTGATTCACTTGCAGAAAAAATTCACCGTCTTGAACAACTCTACTTTCCCTTGATAGTAGAAGGGTACATCAAGTCCAGGCTCCAGTGACTTCAATGTATGAGATTTCATACTCTTTCATTTTCTTCAGATTTAACATTTTTATTTTTTGCTTACACATTAATTATGCACTTTTGCCGTTTCAAAATTTATATTGTTCCTACATTATGAGACTGTACTGTGTATATTCCGGACAACTTCTTTCTGCTACTTTTCTTATCTTAAATCTTTGTGTTGCACAGGAGATCAGAGCTCAGGAGATTCTTCCAAAAGAAGACATAACAAAGTGTAACATTGTTCAAGCGAAAGACACAGCAAGAGCTTTGAACGAGCTGATTATTAGCACAGAAAAACTTTCATCGTTCCATCCTTCGGCAAGAGTGCTGTCGGCAATCAATTCAGAAGAGATTACAAAGGTGCCAGCAGAGAACATTCAGGATCTGCTGAGGTATGTGCGGGGAGCAGATACAAGAAGCAGGGGTGCAGAAGGTGTTCAGGCAGACATCAATATACTGGGAGGAACATTTGACCAGACGATTGTTCTGATTAACGGGATAAACTTCTCGGATCCTCAGACAGGGCACCACTCACTGAACATCCCAATAGAAATTTCACAAATCGAGAGAATCGAAATCCTTCAGGGTCCCGGAGCCTGGTCAGGAAGTTCGTCTGCCTTTTCAGGAGCAATAAACATTGTGACAAAAGATGCCCACAGGAATGAACTAATTGCTTCTTTTACCGGAGGGGAGTATGGGTATTTCAAAAGTGCTGCAAATATGTCATTTGTCGCCGGCTCCTTGTCCGGCCAGATGGGAGGAGGATATTCCGGCTCAGGCGGGTATTCCGAAAACACTGATTTTAAAATCGGTAATTTCTTTACAAGTCTGACTTACAGGCCTGTAAAAGGGCACACTATCTCTTTTTCGGGTGGATTCCAGAGTAAGAATTTTGGTGCTGCCAGTTTTTACACTCCGGCTTATCCTGAGCAGTACGAAGAGACAAAGGTTTTGCTCTCCTCTTTGGAATATACTGTTAGAAAGGACAGGTGGCAGATAAGGCTTTCGCTTTACGGCAGGGTACATTACGACAGGTTTGAATTATTCAGGAACGAATATCCGGAATGGTACACCGGGCACAATTATCACAGATCCAATATTACAGGTGCTTCTGCAGAGGTAGATTACAGCTGGGGCAGGAAGGGAATTACTATTGCCGGAGCAGAATACAGAAACGAAAGCATATTCAGCAGCGTCATTGGAGATCCGCTTCACAAGCCTGTCAGAGCAATTTTTGAGGAGAATATTTTTTATTCAAAAGGCAAGGTGCGCCAGACTCCCGGTCTATACCTTAAACACATAGTGCAGATAAGCAATCTAAGGCTTACCGGAGGCTTGCTGGTGGGACATACAATCACCGCATCTCCTCAGGGGCAGAGTACTCCATGCAGTGTTCACACAGGTTTGTGTGCCGGTCTGGCTGCAGAATATAAGATAACTCCAAGAACCGAGTTAAACGGGTGGGTGAACAATTCATACAGGAATCCGACATTCACAGACCTTTACTACAAAAGCCCCAATCAGACAGGTAATGCCGGATTAAAACCAGAAGAGGCAGTTGCAGCTCAAATTGGATTTAAATACTCAGTAGAGCATTTTAAGACCGGTATCTCTGTCTTTTACAGATACGGTTACAGAATAATTGACTGGACAAGGGAGAGTGGCTCTGACCAGTGGACTGCGGGAAATCATACTAATGTAAGCTCTAACGGGATTGAACTATCCTGGGACTACTGTCCCGGAGAAGGCTTTATCAATAATCTGGGGATGAATTACGCTTATACCAATGTCATAAAAGAGAGTGCCACGGAGCACTCTCTCTATGCAACCGACTTTCTCAGGCACAGAGCTTCTCTCTATTTTGACCACAAAATTTTTGGCAGAGTGAAGGCAAGATGGGATCTGAACTACAGGAAAAGAGAGGGCAGCTACCTTGATGTCTCCAACATCGAAATTCCTTACAAGGGTTTTTTACTGGCAGATGTAAAAATAATCTATGCACTTGAGAGGGTCTCTCTTTATGTTGAGGCTTCGAATCTTTCAGACACCGGATATATGCACATCGGAAACATTCCTCAGCCAGGCAGATGGGTTAAGTGCGGAGTAAATTTTGTGCTTAGATAAACCGTGCCGGTTATTTCAGTTGGAATATTATCGGGAAGTTGTATCTTACATTCACGACTTCCCCTTTTTCCTTTCCCGGAGTCCACTTGGGAGAAGATGAAATAACTCTTACAGTCTCTTTGTCCAGAAGCTCGTGAACACCTCTTAAAACCTTAACATCCGATACGCTTCCGTCTTTTTTAACCATAAAGGAGACTGTGATTTTCCCCTGAATACCTTTATCTTTGGCCTCCTTAGGAAATTTAAGCTGACTATAAACCCATTGTGTAAATGTATTTTCATCTCCACCTTGAAATTTTGGCTTCTGCTCAACCATTAAAAAGGGGACCTCTCTTTCCTGATTTGTTGTATCAGAAGAAGAACTTGCAACCTGAACTGATGTTTCTGTGCCAGGAGTAAGCTTCTCCTTTACAATTGATCTGGTTTTGCTGTTTCCGGTTACGGATATGAAAAAGAGCAATATAAGAGTTCCTGCAGAGAGCAGGATCATTCCTGTAACCGAGTTTCGTTTTGTAGCTGATTTTTTCATTTGTAATAATCTTTTAATTGTTAATGAATTGTTTAACCTATTAGCTAATAAGGGTGATATTCCGAATTGAAGTGAAAGAATAAGTTGCTGGTAATCTTCAAGCCTGTAGCCTTTTCTGAGGACATCGCTGTCGGCCTGGTATTCGTGAAGAGAAGAGAGAGATTTGCCAAGGAGAAATACAAACGGGTTGAACCACTGGAAAATCTTAATTGCAGACATCGCAAGAATGTCGAGGGAATGTCCTCTATTTATGTGAGACGACTCGTGACAGATTACCTGTTCAATCTCATTCTTATTCATCCCGGGTTTAAGGAAAATCCATCTGAAAAAAGAGAAGGGAGATTTAACCCTGGGATTAATAATAACTTCCAATTCGTTCACCCGGGAAACATCACCCTTTTTATGCAAAAGAAACAAAAAAGCAATCTGAGCAAGAATATACAGTAAATACAATAACGAAACAGCAAGAAACAGACGAAAAACAATGCTTGTCTCACCGCTGAGCAGCTTTTCAACTGAGGAGATGCCGGCTCCACCCGGGACATCTCCTCTAAATATCAGTGCCGGGATATCTATGCTAAAAATAAACTCTCCCCGTGTGAGAAGATTGTTTAAAACCGAAATTCTTATAAAGGGAAAGATCAGAGTGAAAAAGGATGAAAAAACAATGTAACGTCTCTGGTAATCATAGCTGAGAAGCTTCTCTGCGAGCAGTTTATACAGGCCCCAGAATGCCAGCCCGCAGAGCAATGATTTTACCACATATTCCGATAACTGTATCATTTCTTAATATTATTGATGATTTTTAGTATTTCGTCTGCCTCCTTAAGGGAGATCTTCTCCTTCCTGGACATAAAAGAGACAAGGTTTGAAACGGAACCCGAGAAAAATGAAGAGAGAAGATTTCCCATAAAACTGTTCAGATAACTTTCCCTGTTGACAATTGGAAAATATCTGTGCGATTTGCCAAAGACTTCGTGGGAGACAAATCCCTTTTTCTCCAGAATTCTTACTATTGTAGAAACAGTGTTATACGCTGGCTTGGGGTCGGGAATTTCTTCAATTATTTCATTTACAAATACATTTCCCTTTTCCCAGAACAATTGCATAATCTGCAGTTCAGCTTTTGTAAGTTCTCTCAAATTCTTTTTGTTTTTCATACTTGTTGTTTGTTTATACAAATATAACTAATATTTTAGTTCTACAACTAATATTTTAGTTTATTTAAAGAAAAATTTTTATTGGCTGTAAGTGTAAATTGAACTATTTTTACATAATGTTGTGTATTAATAATAATCCCAGAAATATGAAGACCAAATTTATTCTTATGTTATTTTCAACTGCCATAATCAGTGCCGGATGCGAAAACTCTTCTGAATCAGCAAAAGAGAGTCCTATAGCAAAAAGCACAATCACTGTTGCTGACGGAAAACTTACCGCAGAAGTAATGAACAACTTCGGCAGAGTGAGCGACCCACAGGTATCGCCCGACGGAAATAAAATTCTCTACGGAGTTTCTTACACCGATATCGCACAAAACAAAAGTAACCGTGAGTTATTCGTTATGAACTCTGACGGATCAGAAAACAAACAGATCACTTCTACTCCCAAAGGAGAGGGAAACGGACGCTGGATTAACTCCGGCAAAGAGATAGCCTACATTACTTCCGGAGAGATCTGGATCATAAACAGTGATGGAACCGGAGCCAGAAAGGTTCCCGGCTTCGACAAACCCGTCTCAGAGTTCCAGGTAAGCCCTGCGGGGGACAAGATATTGATTATAAGCAATATTCCCTCTGTACAAAAACCCTCTGACCGCTATCCTGATCTTGACAAAGCTACCGGAAGAATGATAAGTGATTTGATGTACCGCCACTGGGACACCTTTGTAGAGGAGATACCCCACCCCTTTGTTGCAGATTTCGACGGCAAATCAATATCAAACGTGTCTGATATACTTGAGGGAGAACCTTACGAATGTCCTACTTTGCCTCTGAGCGGAATTGAACAGCTGAGCTGGAGCCCGGATGGTAAATCCATTCTCTATGCCTCCAGGAAAGTAACCGGAAGAGAGTACGCATACTCTACCAACACAGATATATACCTGTATGACATTGCGTCAAAAAAGACAGAAAACCTCACAGAAGGAATGCCCGGTTACGACACAGATCCTCTTTTTTCTCCAGACGGCAAACAGTTTGCCTGGATAAGTATGGAGAGAGGCGGATATGAAGCCGACAAAAAACGACTCTTTGTGATGGATATTGAAAGCAGGGTAAAACGCGAACTTACAACTGAATACCCCTACAATGTTGAATCAATAACCTGGATTGCTGACTGTTCTGGTCTTTATTTCACATCCTGCGTTAAAGCGCTTACCGGTGTCTATAAGGTCAATCTCACAGACAAAGCTATCAGCAAAGTGGCAGAAGGACAATATGACTTTGACGGGGTTCAGCTTGCAGGCGACAGACTTGTAGGTACCTACAAAAGTATGTCTATGCCAAATGAAATTGTTTCCATTAACCCTGCTGACGGAAGTTTTAACCAGATCTCCTTTGAAAACAAACATATTCTTGATCAGCTGAATATGGGAAAGGTAGAAGAGAGGTGGATCAAGACAGTTGATAACAAGGATATGCATATGTGGGTAGTCTATCCCCCGGGATTTGACGAAAACAAGATCTATCCTGCAATTCTTTTCTGCACAGGAGGCCCTCAGGGAACTTTAAGCCAGAGCTGGTCGTATCGCTGGAACTTTCAGCTGATGGCTGCACAGGATTATATCATAATTCTGCCCAACCGCCGCGGCACAACTGCTTTTGGACAGGAGTGGTGCGAGCAGATATCGGGAGACTATCCCGGGCTCAATATGCAGGACTATATATCGTCTGTGAAGGAGATGAAGAAGGAAAAGTATGTGGGTAAAGTGGGTGCCTCCGGAGCAAGCTATGGTGGTTATTCCGTTTACTATCTGGCAGGTATTCACAACGGACTATTTTCGGCATTTATGTCTCACGCAGGCATATTCAACCAGGAACATATGTATATGATGACAGAAGAGCTCTGGTTCCCACACTGGGACAACGGTGGAGCACCCTGGGATGAAAATTCTGTGGCTAAAAGACATTACGCCAGCTCACCCCACAAGCTTGTAAAGAAATGGAACACTCCAATACTGGTCACTCACGGAGAGCTTGACTACAGAGTTCCCGCAGATCAGGGAATGGCTGCATTTAACGCAGCAAAGGCACTTGGAGTTCCTGCCCAAATGCTGCTGTTTCCCGATGAGAATCACTGGATTCTCAAGCCTCAAAACAATATTCTCTGGAACAGAATATACTTTGAGTGGTTCGACAAATGGCTGAAAAATTAAACCAAATATTCTATAAAACCCCAAAAAAACAATTAACAAGAATGAGAAAATATTTTTTAACGATCTTACTGACAATATTTGCTGCCGTAATGTGGGGGCAAAAGAAGCCTCTGGATCACTCCGTTTACGACGGATGGAAAAACATCGGAGCCTTCACTATGACAGAAGATGCAAATTACTCCCTGTTTATGATTAACCAGCAGGAGGGCGATGCAACTCTGGTCTCTCACAATCTGCAGACCGGAGAGCAATTCTCAATTCCCAGAGGGACTTCCTACAAGGTGACCTGGGACGGTAAACACGCCGTCTTCACTATCAAACCGACAATAGAAGAGCAAAAAGAGGCCCGGAAAAAAAAGGTAAAACCTGACCAGATGCCAAAAGACACACTAGGAATTTTCAACCTGTACACAAAGGAGCTCAAAAAAACTCCTCACCTGAAAGGGTTCAAAATTGCAAAGTATTCAAAAGCTTTTTTTGCTTATCAGACAACACCTCCTCCTGACACCTCAAAAAGCAAGAAGCCTGCACCAAAAAAAGATAAAGGAGAGGGTTCAGATCTTATGATATACTACTTTAATTCAGGTATCACAGATACATTAAAGTACATTACTGATTACAGTCTGAGTGAGGGTGGTGATTCTCTGTTTTTCGTGAGAGTTCCCAACTCAAAAGATTCTCTCTATTCAGCCGGGTTATATCTGTATCAACCCATAACAAAATCTTTGACAACAATTTATAACACTGACAAAAAGCAGAGTGTAAAACTCCCGACAGTAAGCAAGGATAACCGAAGTATTGTCTTCTATGCCAACCTGGACACTGCAAAAGGGCACGATAAAGATGTTTCTATCCTCCACTACAGAGAGGGTTTTGACAAAGCAAAAGTAATACTGGATAACAAAGTATCATTTCTGCCTGCAGATTACAGAATCAGTGAGAACCGCTCACTTCAGTTTGATACTCTTGGAACCAGGCTCTTTTTCGGAATTAGTAAGATACTTCCTGAAAAGGACACTGCTATTGTTGAGTCAGAGGTAGCCAAACTGGACATTTGGCATTACTCTGAGCCTTACATTCAACCCTATCAGCTTATCAATCTGGCCAGAGAACAGAAAAAATCCTATTTGTGCAAGGTTGAGCTGGATGGTGATCCGGGATTCGTGCAACTTGCAAAAGAGGATTACGAACTTGTCTATGTCCCATCTAAGTTTTCCTCTGACTGGGCTTACTCAGCAAGCAGTAAAAAATATGAGATTGAATCACAATGGTCTGCAGACCCGCACAGAGATCTTTACATTATTGACATAAAGGATGGAAGCAGTAAGCTTCTGCTGGAAGATGTTTTTATTGGATATGTCTCTTCTTCGCCGGAAGGGAAATATCTTACTTGGTTCGATATGGTGGAGAGGAATTGGTTTTGCTATGAAAAAGCAACCGGAAAGATCAGCAATATCACTCAGGCTATTCCATATTCTCTGACAGACGAACTTCACGACACCCCACAGATGGCTTCAAGCTATGGTCACGGCGGATGGCATAAAAACGATGCATTTCTTTATATATATGACCGTTATGATGTATGGAAGGTTGATCCCAAGGGTGAAACCCAGCTTGTTAACCTTACAGATGAACTGGGAAGAAACGAGAATAAAACATTCAGAATAGTACGGTTGGACAATATGCTTCTGCCTCCGGGCACTCCAGGTGTCAAAATGGACCCTATAAAAGATAAAGAGACAATTTATTTCTCTGCATTTGACAACACCACAAAGGAGAACGGCTACTACTACAAGGAGGTCAGGAAGCGTAAAAGCACAATGACCAAATGGATTATGGAACCTGTTACCTTTGTTTACCTGACAAAAGCCAAGAATGCACCTGTAATCACTTATGTTAAGCATAACTTCACCAACTCCCCGGATATGTGGATAACAAAGGACGGATTCAAAACCCAGACAAAGGTGACAGACATCAACCCCCAGCAGAAGGATTATAACTGGGGAACCAACGAGCTTGTAAAATGGAAATCTGCTACTGGTCTCGATATGGAGGGCATTCTGCATAAGCCTGAAGATTTTGACCCGGGCAAAAAATACCCTATGATTGTTTACTTTTACGAGCGCACCTCGGATATGCTGCATTACTACAGAGCTCCTGCACCCAGTCGTTCTACTGTGAACATAACTTTTTTCACCAGCAATGGTTATCTGGTATTTGTACCGGATATCGCTTATGAGATCGGACATCCCGGTAAAAGTGCTTTGGACTGCATAGTACCGGGGGTAAAGAAGTTATGTAAAAATCCATGGGTTGACAAAGATAACGTTGCAATTCAGGGACAGAGCTGGGGAGGATATCAGGTTGCCTATATGATAACTCAACCACAGGTATTCAAATGGAAAGCAGCAGGTGCAGGTGCAGCTGTGGTAAATATGACAAGTGCATACGGCGGACTCAGGTATGGTACGGGAGTGGTGAGACAGTTCCAGTACGAAGATACCCAGAGCAGGATTGGCAGCACTCTGTGGGAGAGATTTGATCTTTATTATGAAAACTCTCCTGTTTTCTTCGCAGATAAGATTGAGACTCCGGTGCTGATTATGCAAAACGACAATGATGAGGCCGTTCCGTGGCAACAGGGTATTGAGTTTTTCACTGCATTGAAGCGTTTGGGAAAACCCGCCTGGATGCTCCAGTACAACAAGGAGAGTCACAATCTGAGCAGTAGAATTAATGCCAAAGACCTGTCAATAAGGCTGTCACAATTCTTTGACCACTATCTCAAGGGTGCGCCAATGCCTGTATGGATGAGCCGCGGAGTGCCCGCCACTCTCAAAGGGATTGACTGGGGCCTGGAGATTGAGTAGGGACTCCATCGGCGAAAAATTTGTTAATCGCCAATAGTTCCTGATTTTATAATAAGCAAACTTTAAGTACATAAAGTTTGCTTATTATATTTATGTGTTTATGTGATAGTTAACAAATTTTTCGCCGATAAAACTTTCACCAGGATATATATATTTAGGTGGCCCATTATTGTCGGAGAAAATGCCACATGTCAGCAAATTTTGTAACGTCTTACTAATTAGAGCTATAAGCTTATTTTCAAAAATTATAATTTATGAAAATAACTCTATATTCCTCAATATCTGATGATTGCAAAATTTGCTGTCATGTGTGTCCCGTCCTCAAATTGATGGTTCATCCGGAAAATGCGTTGGTTGTCTCTTCCTGATATGGGTGGTTAACCCTAAAAGAATTTAATTTATTTTCCCGTTTAATATTCTATAAATCACTGCCTGTCAGGCTTATCTGCAAGTCATACTTGTAGAACTTAACCTATAGACCTTACCTGTCAATCATACCTGTCAATCATACCTGTTAATCTTAAATAGGTTTGTGTTAACTCGTCACTAAGTTCTTTGTCCAGAGTTTTATCTTTGAGCAGTCCTTCCACAGATGCAACAATCTCATCCTTATTGATACTAAGTCTGAACCAGCCAAGAGCCTCCGCAAGCATAATCCTTATCTCTTTATTTTCTTCATTATCTTCCAGCACTTTAATAAGCACAGGTACCTGTCTGTGATTGTTGTAGTTACGAAGGTGTCTGATAGCAGATACCCGTGAGGCAAAAGCAGCTTCTTTATCAGTTATCATAGTCAGGGATTCTTTTTGATTTGCAAATTCCTTTTGGAAAAAATCAATTATAATCTGTAACAATGGTTCCTGTCCTGTATAATCCGGACGCTTTTGCCCCTGAGTGTTTATTTCCCGAATAACTTGCTGATGGTCAAACATCAACAGTGAATTCTGGGCACTGTATTGAACCCGCTTGCTTTCATTCGAAAAGAGTATAGTGTTAACCAGCATCGGAATCAGTTCAGGATCACCCGAAAAGCCTGAATACCTAGCAGCATTTCTGCGGATAAGTTCATAAGGGTCATCCAGAGCAAGCACCATTGTTTTAACCATATAATCGCCGCCTGTGGTGTAAAGTCTCTGCAGAGCTTCCATTCTTACGCTGTAACTGCTACTCTCGCTAAACAATTCGTATAGCTTGCGGGGCAAATCTCCCTCATAAAAAAGAGGAAGCATCTTTACAGCCAGACTCTGTAAATTGGGATTGGAGGAGCTAAGATATTTTTCCCAAACTTTTGTGCTTTTCTCTTTTTTGGCAAGAGCCGAATTTATCTCTTCAGAGAGGTGAGACCAGAACCGGAAAGTGGGATCTCCAATCAGATGTGACTCCAGAAAAGAGAACTCCTTTTGCCAAAAGCCTATCCTGGCCCCTTCAGAAACCATTCCAAGCAGTTCCAGTGCCCATTTATCCTGAAGCACATTTACGGTGTTGCCCTGTGCAACAACGGTTTCTCCATCCCCAAAAACGTGATAACCTGCAACATAACCTGGCTGATGGAAGGATCCGTTGTAACACGCGTCAAAGATTGAAAACCTTGGCTGCATTTTAACTTTCTCAAGATCTTTAAGTGATATGTTAATGTTTGCAGCAAATGCAGAGTCAGACACTTTTGTCTTCATTAGAACAGAGGGACTGAAAAGGGAGCTTCTAAATCCGTGATCATTCATCATGGTATTTCTGAAAGACTCCTGTCTGTCACCTGAATATCTTCTGAATGTATTACGGATAGAGGCTCCGGCAACTGTCAAAGGCCCCATCACATCACTTACCGGAGAGGTCTCGCCCAGCTCCTGCTCACCGTTGTACTCAAGCATATTAACGGCAGGATAATCTCCATTGATGTATTGTGTGTCATAGTCTCCGTGTTCGTGGAATATGAAAATATCCGTACCCTTTTTCTGCATCTTTTCAAACAAGCTGAATTTCATCCAGGGAGTTTGCCTAAAGTTGTAAAATGCATTCCCCTCGGAAGTTCTGAATGCAGAAGGGATAGCCTCTCTCATAAAAAACTGCTCGTTCTGCCATGCTGTAAGGCAATCTGAGTTGTAGCCATGGCCGTTAAAGGTGATAAACCTGTCAGCAGGATTATTCTCCTTGTGTGCCTTCACCACTTTTCTGAGATATCTCCTGAGCAATTCGTGTGAATCTGTTTCCAGATCAGAAGGAGGCATCATTCTTGCGGAATAAAAGTCACTGCATATAATCTGGGGAGAATCCTCCCTCAACTTGTAATAGAATAAATTTGAGTGTTTCTTGTCTCTCTCGATAAACTCAAACTCAAGGTCAAGATCGTCATAATACCTGTCGGAGGTTACTGAGGACTCAAAGATTGGGAACTTCTGTTCATCCATCTTGAAAGCCGTGGTTGAGTGCTGAAAGTTGCGAACCCTTACCACTGGAATGTTTCCGATAAAAACTGCACCCTCAAGCACAGGCTTTTTCTTGTAGATTTTCCTTATTTCATCTCTCAGTGGCTCGGGAGAATCCCACTTTCCTGAAAGAAGCACAACTTTGAGCCCTTCACTTTCGAGCTGGTCAATGTAAGCTGCTACCTCTTCTCTTGCAGATGCGTAGGTTTCATTGTCAATCACTATCAGAAATCTGCTGGAAAATTTGCCTGATAATGGTGCTTCCAAAATCCCGGTATTAGTTACTGCTCCGGACAGAATCGCTGAAAGAAGCAAAAATATTGTTGCTGTTATTCTCTTCATATCTCTATCTCATATATTCCTTAAGTCTTGCCACAGTTTTAAGCAGTTCACATTTGAGTCTCTCGTCACAACCATCGGCGGATGCAATCTTGTTGCAGGCAGATACTATCTCTCCCTTCTTGCAGGAGAGGGTGAACCATCCCAGAGCCTCAGCCAGTTTTATTCTTAAGTTAAGATCCTCTTTGTCATCTGACAATACCTCAATCAGGGTTTCTGTCATTTGGTGATAATTGTTGTTTCTTAGTGAGCTCACTGCTGATATTCTGGAAGAGAGCTTTGCATCTTTGTCAGTAATTCCGGAAGCCATTTCTGAAATTCTTTTTCCGGAGGCAAATGATTTTTCGAACTCCTCTGTTTTCTTCTCTTTGCTCCATATTTCATCGCTGTTCTTAATTTGATTCATTGCATAATTTCCCAGTTTAAGAGTATCAAAGAGAATAAAAGAAAATCCAGCATTGAACCTGACTCTCTCATCCAGAAATTCGTTAATCCAGGCATTTACAACATAGGGGATGAACTCATCTTTTCCAATGCGACCCATTGCATTTACACTTTTTCGGCGAATAAACTCATAAGGATCAAAAATTGACTTTTTCAGCAGCTGGTCAAACGTACCGTTTCCGTAGTGAGACAAAAGATGGAAAGCCTGAAGTCTGAGCATATAGTAAGGCGATTCCTCATAATTTTTTAAAAGAAGCTCAGGGAGCTTTACGTAGTTGAGAGCAAAAAGCTTGTGCAAAGCAAGTCCTTTGAGATCGGGATGTTTGCCTTCCTCAAAAATCTTCATCCAATAATCTGTACTCTCAGATCTAAGGTCTGCCTTGTCTTTATCTATACCGGACTCTTTAAGTGCTGAGGGCGGGGGTTCAAACCGGAATGTAGGGTCGCCAATAATGTGAGACTCAAGGATATTTGTAATCTGTGCCCACTCTCCGATACTGTAGCCGAGAGAGAGAAGGCCCAAAAGATCTGACGAAGATTTGTCCTGAAGCACATTTACCGAGTTTCCGATTGCAACAAGGGTTTTCCCTCCGGCAAAGATGTACTCGCCTGCAATATATCTCTGCTCACGGAAATCTCCGTTATAACAGGCATCAAATATTACTACTCTGGGATTTGGTTTAATCAAAGGTACATCTTCCAGTATAATTCCCATTTTAAGATCTTCCAGAGAATCTTTCTTTATCTGTTCTGCATCAAATGCACCGGCAAACCAGGAGGAGTCAATGTGATAATAGTCCATCCACCTTTGCTTAATAAGAGGAATATTATCGTTCTCCTGACCAATCTTCCTGAGTCTGTTTCTAAACAGCCTCCTGGCAGCCTCTATGTTCTCACTAATCCCCTTGCTCAAAGGAATTCCAGTTAGATATTGTCTGTCGGGGGTGCCGTGTTCATGGAAAATCATAAGATCGACATCTTCGCGCAGTAGCTCGTCAATGACTGTCTGCTTCATAAAGGGATACATATCGTAAAAAAGGAATCTGGAAGAGTTTCTGTTTCTGAAGGCTTCAGGAAACTGTTCCCGGGCAGTCACCCCCTCCTCTTTCCAGGCTGTCAGACTGTTCGAGAAAGACCCTTCACCTGTATAAGAAACAAATACATCCAATGTATTACCTGTTTTTCTCTCCAGCAGCAGTTTATCAAAATAGGCTCTTATCTGGGAATACCCCTCCTCTCCTTTGGCAACCGGTTTAAGCCTTCCGGTATAAATGTCACAACTGATCTTCTGGGGAGAATCCCATCTGAGTGAGTAATAGTGAAACAGTTTGTTTACAGTATCTCTCCCGATAAGGTCGAATTTGAGGTTAAAATCGTCGTAGTATCTGTCAGAGGGTACTGATGACTGTTCCTTTGGATATCTCTCCTGGTCCATTTTGAAGGCTGATGTGAAATGTTGGGCATCCCTGATCATAGGTATAGGGATATCACCGATAAAGATTGCCCCTTCAAGGTTATTCTTTTTATAGTATGTTTCCAGCACCTCCTTAACCTCTTCCGGGGTATTCCAGTTTCTGGCTATTATATGTGGCGTAAATCCCTCATCGGCAAGCATATTGATATAGCTGTCCACCGAGTTTTTGCAGGCATTGTAGGATTGCAGGTCAATAATAACGGCAAAACCTCTCCCGGAGGCCATCAAGTGGCCTCCGCAGGAGAGGAGTATTGCCATTAGAAAAATGGTAAAACTCTTTTTGGTCATATTTTAAAATGTAAATCCGAATCCGAAAGATAAAAGTGTTCTATTATCGTCAATTTCAGTTGGTTTATAATAATCAAGAGAGGCTTTGATAAAGATCCCGGCCTTGTTCTCTCCTGATACGCTTGTAAAGTAGCTAAGACTACCACCTATCTTTGAATAGCTGTTTTTGAGATATAGGAAGTCAGGAGTCATAAAGTCGGTAATTATGTGAGACTCAGGTTCAGCTCCTCCGTAGGTATACTCTCCTTTAAGGTTGTTCTTGTAAAGATAATCGGCTCCAACTACAATTCTTGACATTCCCCTGAGCGGGAAATTATATTTTCCGTTAATGCCCATATATAAGTTTTCAACCTTCATTGCGGAGTAGGGTATCTTGTAAATATCATCGCTGATATTATATGTAACTGCTGCCCCGGCTCTCCATTTGTACTCATTTTCTGCTCCCCGGAAAAAGTTGTATCTCAGGGAGAGATCCTGATCTGTAAAAGTAGATCTGATGCTGCTGAAGAGGGTAATCCAGCGCTGGACCAGGTAGCTGTTGTCAAGTATCTGAACATACTCAATCCCGCTGAGATCTTTTTTAGAAAACTGAACATCAACCCTGCTTAAGTTTTCATTTCCAAATACTACTGCCAAAGCTGTTTCCATATCGTTCTCCTTAACACTCCCCTCTTTTTTGGGCTTAGAAGGAGCACTGGTCACATCTTCTACTCTGTAGCTGTATTTTCCGGATAATATCAGTTTTGCAGATTCTCCGGTGTAGGAATACTGACAGCCCCCTCCCAGAGTATTACCATCATAGAGAAATATTCCGAGAGATTGCAATCCACCGACAACTGCTGTATATCCGTTCCCAAGTCCAGTGAGTACAAACACATCCTGATTGGTCTGACTGTCGCTGTTTGTGGTTTGACTCTCCTGTTTAAGGTTTTGATATTGGACAACAAGTCCGGCAGAGTGGTTGCCAAGACTGACAGCAATGGATGGTTTCACGTTTATAGAATAGTAGTCAACCTTAGAGCGGGGGTCAATCTGTTTTGCCCCAACTTTTGCACTATAGTCACACTCTATTCCCAGCATAACATTACTCCACAGAGGAGTTGAGGCCTTCATAGAGAGGCCGTAAGATTGTTTGTACCAATCACTGAGCTGACTATCAACCGTGTAATAGGGCATACCCCTAAGTGGATCCAGTACTGTGGTGTTGTAAAGAGTGCCTCTTTGCACCTCGTTGTCATATCTGAAGCTTCCCCATACATATCCTTTACCAATAGAAAGGCCTCCTTCTGTGGAGAAACCTATCAGCCGCTCTCTGTCTCCCTCGTATTTCATTTTGTAATCACCGGCCTTTCTTCCGTAAATAAAGTTTAGATCGCTGTAATAGGGCAGTTTATCAAGAACAAGTGCAGCACTGTTGTCTGTGTTAAACCAGAGTGCTCCGGCTTTAAGATACTCGATGGACGCAGGTGAATTCATTGTAGCACCTGATCCCTGGGCTGCTGCTGTCTGAGCTGCAAAGAGAGTCATCAGGACGGCTCCGGCCCAATATATATATTTAACTAGTCTCATTTTCATACTTTTGATTGTGTTAAACATTATTTCCAGGTGTTCCAGGAAGGTGCAAGCGCACCATTTCTTCTTATTACGGGAGGATTCATCACTTCAAAGTCGTTGGAGCTGTTGTTGGTATCATAATAGATAACTCTGGAGTTTTCTTTGACCTCCTTGACTTTTCTTGCCACGCTCTCTCCACGGTATGTGCCACCGACTGTAAATGCTCCGGCATCCAGAACAGTAGGCATTCGCTTGAGCTGGATCTGGTTAGGGTTACCCACAAGTTCAACCGCATCCACAATGTTTGCTATTGGAACTTTGAAGTTTTTGCTAGACAATCCAACCGGGCTTACATAGTTGTTTGGATCAATGGTACCCTCCGGGAAAAATATTACAAAGGCACTGCCAAAAACAGTAGTAAGCCATTGAGGTGTAGGACTAGGCCAGAATGCCATTACCATGTTTATTGCCGGATTGTCGCTGATGACAGCTGTGGTGTTCACATAGGTCTCAAATTCAGCACTGAGAAGGTTAACCGGGCAATTTGGATTCAAGTTCGGCTTCTTGTGATCATCGGCCATCTGAGCAATAATTATAGATTCACCTGGGTTGAGCGGATAGTCCTTGTCATTTGGTACCTGCCAGATAGCCAGACAATAAATGTAATTAGCAGCATCTTCTCCACCGGGCCATACAGGAAGATTTGCAGTGGCTGTTAACGGATTTATGTTGGCAATGCATAGTCCTCTTACATTCTGAACAGTCTCGCTGTTGTTGTATATCTCATAGAACTGATCCCTGAAATAAGAACCGCCGGTAGGAGTTCTTGATCCACAATAATAAATCTCCTTGAGCAATAGTGCCCCGGATTTTGAGGCTTCTACGGTAACATCAATATTCTTGTTGTTTTCCACTATATCAATATTTACTGCACTGCCGCTGTAGTTGTATGTAAAACCATCCTGAGACATCTCCGAGGAAGCAGTAACTGTATATATTCCGGGGATAATGTTATCAACCGTTACAGATGAACCGGCAGAAACACTTTTGTTTATCTCGTACCTTTCACTATAGTTAATAAGCTTAAGGTTAAAATCCTGAGGTGATGGTGCTTCACCCAGATTAAGCGTCAGGGTTACGGTTGCACTCAATGGCTCTACCTCCCTGATCTCTGCAATATCAGAAAATTGCTTGCACGATGTTGCAATTATGACCGCCAGCACAGGCAGCAATAATATTTTAATTTTGCTTTTCATCTTGAATCTGTTTTATTTGATCATTAAGGTAAATTCAAATCCAAAGAACATAGGAATATTCAGACGGCTGAACGAGCCGGGCGTCCTTTTGCTTTCGTATTTAGGCCTTGAGTTGAACATATTATTTGCATAAAAGGATGCTTTCATCTTGTCCCCTATCTCTTTTGTAAGATGGAAATTGATTAGCGGAACAGGGAAATAGGCTTCTGCAATGAATCTGGTTTGACTCTTGCTGCTGTACATATATGCCAGAGCAGGGTCATCCGGGTTAGTGTTATCCAGCACCTGTCCGTCTATGTGCGATATATATTTCACAAAAACAGAGTCATTGCCATATGTTGTCCAGTATTTGTATTTCCAGTTTACCTGAGCAGTCAGAGTAAGCACAAATCCTATTGATGGAATATTGTGGGTTGCACGCAGGGTTGTAACGAACCTCTCACGTTCCTCTTTCTGATTTGCCGGCTCGTATATTGCAATGTTTTTCTCTAGTGAGTTCAGGTTGCTGTTGGAAGAGAATGAGTAACCATCGTTCCACTCTGTAGTTCTCATATAAGCTCCATTGAGTACAAACGAGGTCCTGATTTCATCAAATCTTCCCAGGTCGAAATCAAACTCTACTCCTCTGTTGTGTGCTCTAAGGTTGTTCATAGGAGAGGCGAAAGTAATAAAAACATTGTCTTTGCTCTTCTCTTCCATAACCGGGATTTTCCCGGGCTGGGAAGTTGCTGCAGCCTGATACTGAATATATTCAATAAGCTTATAGTTTTCGATTTGGCGGCCAAGGTTGTATCCGTTTACAAGCTCTTCATTATATGCCGTTACAGAGAATCTCATCTTATTGACCTTGAGATCAAGTCCAACTTCACTCTTTCTGTTGGAAGCAATCTTAAGGTCGGGATTTGTGGTTTCGAAGACTCTTGTTGTATTGAGCATAAGCTGTTCTGCCTTTGGAACTCCGGATTTGTTAAGAGTATTGTAATGTACAAAATCGAAATATGCATTTTCGGGATATAGATAAAGTGTGGTAGGGGCTTTTGCTGTCATACCGTATCCTGCTCTTATCCACAATGTTTCAGGAAGTATTTCGAATGAGGCATTTATTCTTGGTGAAAGGATACTCTTTTTCTCAATAAGATCAAATCTTGCTCCAATCTGAAGGGTAAGATCTCTCTTATCTGCAATTGTCCATACCATATTTTCCTCTGCAAATATCCCAAGCTGCTCAATGAAAGGTATATCGGAATACTTCCTTGGTCTGGGAGAGGAGTTTTCACTGGAAAGGACTCTGTATGGAGGGTTGTCCAGTTCGTAAACTTTCCCTTTCCCCAGATTTCCGTCGGTTTTGAATTCTGCCCCAACAAGTATCCGGTTGAATACATTTCCGGTTCTCTTTGAGAAGTTGGCATTCAATTTTGCAAAAATATTGACCTCCTTACCGTAAATATCATATCTGTTAAAGTATTCGTTGGGAAGATAGGTTGCGTAATATGCACTCTCTTCGCGGGGGATGTTTGTGAGTTCGTTTCCATCTACATCATAAACTCTCCTGCCCGGAATATTGCTCAAAACAGCACCATCTGTGCGAGACATAGAGTATGCGGAAAATGCGTTGCCAAGAAGTTCCTGCCGGAAAGAGTGCTTGTCCCTGTATGTGCCTGCAAATGTATATGCTACATTATTCAGCCACCCTTTGTTGATATTCCAGGTGCCGTTTGAGTTGAGTCTGATCCCCAAATCACTTGCTCCCGTTTCCAGCTGGTTTCTCTGGTCATTGGGATTTAGATCCCGGCTGTCCTTACCTAAGGAGACGTCTATTGAGCTGTTGGAAGACAGATTCCCGAACACATTTGAATACAGAGCCTTAGCTGTTACTCTTTGGTAGTATACATAACTTTCTGTTCTCTCAGTACTACTGTATGCATAGTCCCCGCTAAGATTAAGATTGCCTTTATCACCCCCCAGACTCAGACCTTTGCTTACAGAAGTCTGATAGATGTGAGGGTCGGTTTTGAACCTTATAGTAAGAGGTTCCTTACCTGCTTTTGATCTTACAACAACAGCCCCGGATGTCAGGTCACCATACTCTACAGAAGGAATTCCTCTTATCACCTCAACCGACTCGATATTATCTGTGGAGATCGATCTTATATCAAATCCTGATTCGGGAGACGATCCCCCTCCCACAACCCCGGCTGCACCTGTTATTACAGGGGAAAGGGCCTGAAGATTGGAGTTGTTTGAAATAGGGGCACCGTCAATATATATTGCTGTGCCGAGCGAGTTCATATCTGCCGTTGTTGTACCCTTATCGATGTTTCTTATCGAGAATGTTTTTGAAGATGAGAGGCTGCTGTTTGTTACAACACCACCGGGAAGCAGCTGGAGTACATCTGAAAGGGAGCTGGTCTGAAGGTGGTCCATAGCCTGTCTTGAAATATTCGAGGCAGTCGCCTGCCCTGCTTTGCTCTCTGTTGCAACAACTCTGACTTCGTTAAGTCTGAAGGAACTGTGTGCCATATAGAAAGTCACTTCTGTAACCCTTCCTCCCGGCAGGTTTAGAGTTGTGTCAAGGGTTTCCATTCCCAGAAACTGAATCTTGATGTTGATTCTTCCCGGAGATAACCTCTCCATTTTGTACACACCATCGATGCCTGTCATTGTAAAAGCACCTTGAGGTAGTACCTGCATTGTTGCAAACTCGACAGGGACTCTTGAGCCCTTCTCGAAAACAAAGCCCTTAAGTGTCGCAAATTCGACGGAAGCAGCTGTTTGGGCTCTCATTGGGGAGTACAAGCCTGCAAACAGCAGCAAAATTAAGGAAGACATCAGGAGGAAGCGTCCTCCAATGTCCGGAACCTGATTTTTGCATCTCTTCATAGTTAATTAATAAATTTGGGGTTAGTATTTTAAACGATTTATCGTTCTTATAAGTTCTTTTTTAACATTTTCACTCTTTTCTACTGCTGCCAGTTCTGTGCATACTCCAATTATTTCATCTCTCTTCCAGGATTTTGTATACCATGCAAATGCCTCAGTAAGTATCACCCTAAGATCGTCATCAGGAGATTCCCTGAGGAATTTATAAAGCTCAGGCATATGTGCCGTGTTGTTGGAGTTTCTGAGTGCAGTTATAGTAAACCTCTTGCTCTTTGCCGGAATGGTGTCACAGTTAAGTTGCCCGAACTCTTTCTCTAACCTCCCGAGTGTGGATTCATAGTTATCCCTGACTTTCTGCTTGTCTGAATACCATTGGCTGTTTCTTCCTGAGGCAACCTTATCAAAAGCAGCAAGAATATCATCTTTCTTAAAATTCGAAATTCCCTCCTTAAGCTGGAAATATACCCTTTGGCTCACTCCGGGAGAGAGGTACTCCTCCATCATCATATCCAGCAGTTCAGGCGAGAGGTTTGAGCTTGCCTCGATAGTTGCGAGCCTTCTGAGAAGTTCGTAGCTGTCTCTCATTCCGGTCTTTATTGCAGGGAGAAGGTTATGGTCGTATTTTTTTGTAATAAGATTAAAAGCCTGCAGCCTCACTGTCGGGCGCTCTTCGCTCTTAAGAATAGTCATAAGTTCATCTGTAGAGATTGCTCCCTGCTTAAACAGCATCTTCATAGCCAAAGATTTGACTTCTGGATTGTAATCATTGATCAGCCTTCTCCAGAATCCTCTGTTGTTCTTGTTGAGTACAATGTTCTCATTGAGACTCTCCATATCTCTTCTGGAACTTGTGTATCTGTAGGTAGGATCACCCAGCAGGTGAGACTCAAGGGTAAGTTGTCCTTTTGCCCAGTTGCCTATGCTGACGCCGAGATCCATCAGACCGGTGAGTTCGATTGTCCAGACATCCTGAATAGTGTTTACCGAATTGGCTTTTACAGCCACAGTCCTCCCGGGTGAGAAGATATAGTGACCGCTGATGTAGTCATCCAGGTGGAACGAACCGGTAAAGCAG
The DNA here is from genome assembly GCA_002428635.1 of Bacteroidales bacterium UBA6088. Classification (GTDB taxonomy): domain Bacteria; phylum Bacteroidota; class Bacteroidia; order Bacteroidales; family UBA932; genus Bact-08. The sequence continues at coordinate 36,489 of DIXE01000019.1, read as the reverse complement.
GCGTCCAGAATTACAAACCGTGCATTGGGAGTGTACCCCTTCATATCAGGCAGGGTAATGTCAAGGCTGGCATCATAAATGCTGTCCTTCAATGAAATCTCAGGATCAAATGCATTATCCACCCAATGTGCCGGAACATCATAGTTTTCAACATAGTACCTCTTTGACTCTGTTGTATCGTTAGCTCCTCTTATCTTTCCCCTGAAAAATTTTCTTGCCATCTCCAGCCAGTCGGAGGCCATCATTGTCTGTGGTGAACCATTTAACAACTGTGCATCCTCAGAGCCGTGATGGTGAAGGATTGCAAGATCTAAATCCTCTCTCTCAAGCTCTGCCATTAATCTGAACTTTACAAACTTATCAAACGAGTGGTTGATAAAGTTAAGATCATAGTCACCCTTTCTAAAGTTGGGGAACTGCTCTGTAAGAGCTAATCTCTCGTCTGACCTTGCGACCATACAATCTGAATTGTAGCCGTGGCCTGCAAAATAGGTGAGTGCACGAATATTACTTCTGTTCCTTTTCTCTCTGACAGCTTTCTTCAAATATTCGTCAATCAGTTCAAATCTGTCTTTTCCATCAACCTTGGGAGGTTTGATCCTGGCCGAGTATATGTCACACTCTATTCCGTGGGGAGAATCATCGGCAAGATTGTAATAATGATACAGAGTGTTGATGGAATCCTTTTTAAGATACTCAAATTTTAAGTCAAAATCATCGTACAGTCTGTCTGATGGTATTGATGAGTCTGTCCAGGGTCTTCTCTGGTCCATTTTGAAGGCGGTAGACAAATGCGGTGCATTTCTTACCATTGGAACAGGAATATCCCCGATAAATACAGCGCCTTCAAGGGTGTTCTCCCTGTACAGGCGGAATAACTCTTTCCTGATTGAATCCGGATGGTTCCATCTGTCCACTATCAGGTAGGTTTTCAAGCCTTCGTCTGCCACTGCCGAAAGATACAGGTCAACTGACTCACGGCATTTTTCGTATGCCTGAGAGTCAATTACAACTGCAAAACTCCTTTTTTCACCTGCAGCAAATGCAGCAAAAGGAATCAGCAATGACAACAATAAAATTTTTATGTTCTTTATTGATTTTATCATAATGATTGTCTATTATTTTAATTCAATACTATTACAGAAATTTACTTCGCGATTACTGGCTCACGAAATAATTACCCGGATTGGTTCTCAACTGTCTGATCTACAACAACAGTTGCCGGTTTTTATCGTACAACTCCAAAGATGTGAGCCGGAAAACAGACTGGAAAGTTTTGATCCGGGTTTGTACAGGAGCCGGAGATGAGATTACATATGAGTCTACTAAAAAAAATGGTATTGTTGAAAATTGAACACCGGAGTAACTGTCAGTACAGTTATCCTGATCTAAATCCAGAAAATAGAATTTCACAGAACAGCAATCATCCTTTTTCAAACTTTGGGTAATAAGGTGTTCCCCACAACAAGGACAACAGTGGCCGGGATCTTCAAAATGATCCTGCTGAGTGCAGGTACATTCTGTAGTGACTCCAAGAAAAGCTATCTGTGAAGAGTGTTTGCAATGGCAGGAATATCTTCCAACTCCTGCAATTGAGGACAGGTATATAACTTGTAATGTTACAGAAAAAAGTATTTTTAATGTACTATTCACCAACACTATCTTTTTAACAAAAATAAAAAAATAATGTTAAATAACAAATAAAGCGACTTACGAATAACTCATTATATATTCCACTCGCTGCCGCTTTTGGTATCCTTAACAACAATACCCAAACCAGAAAGCGAATCTCTGATTTTATCGCTTGTGGCAAAGTCTTTTTTCTCCTTTGCCTCTGATCTTATCTTGAGAATTAGCTCCATAAGCCCTCCTAAAACTTTGTCTGAGGCATTGCCGGCTGTCTCACTGACAAGTCCAAGCACATCAGAAGTAATTGTCAGAAGCAACTCCTCAAGGATTTTCTTTTCCCCGCCGGTTATTTCTCTTTGTCTGTCTTTGACCTGATTGACAATTCTGACTGCTTCAAACAGGTTAGCAAGAGCTACAGGAGTGTTAAGATCATCACACAAGGCAGAAACTGTTGATTCTCTGATTCCGGTAATTTCGTCAGAGATACTCAGGCCCTCCTTAACAGGAAGACTGGCTACATCTGCTGTGGCATTCATTAGCTTTTTGAAGCCTTTTTCTGCTGCCTGCATAGCTTCGTTACTAAAATCCAGAGTACTCCTGTAATGAGCCTGTAGAATGAAGAACCTTATTGTCATTGGGGAATAAGATTGCCTGAGTAATTCATGAGAACCGGTAAAAAGTTCTTCCAGAGTGATAAAGTTGCCAAGGGATTTACCCATTTTTCTGCCGTTGATCGTGATCATATTATTATGCATCCAATAACGGACCCCTCCACGGCCCCTTGCAGCAGTGTTTTGAGCCAATTCACACTCGTGATGAGGGAAAAGCAGATCCATTCCTCCCCCGTGGATGTCAAAATCATCTCCCAGGTACTTTGCACTCATTGCAGAACATTCAAGGTGCCAGCCGGGAAACCCCTCGCTCCAGGGAGACGGCCATTTCATAATATGTTCAGGAGAAGCTTTTTTCCATAAAGCAAAGTCAAAGGGAGACCGCTTGTCACTGCTACCTTCCAGTGTCCGGGAATTTGACATAAGATCTTCCAGCTGCCTTCCTGAGAGAACACCATAATGATGTCTCCTGTTGTATGTTGGTACGTCAAAATAGACAGAACCGTTGCTTTCGTAGGCGAAACCGCTCTCAAGTATTTTTTGAACCATTGATATCTGCTCTATGATGTGTCCCGATGCCCGTGGTTCTATGCTGGGAGGCAAGGTGTTGAGAAGCTTCATTGCCTCGTGATACCTCAAAGTGTAATTCTGTACTATCTCCATCGGCTCAAGCTGTTCAAGCCTGGCTTTTAAGGCAATCTTGTCTTCTCCCTCATCTGCATCGTTCTCAAGGTGACCAACATCTGTAATATTTCTGACATATCTCACCTTGTAACCCAGGTACCTGAGAAACCTCACCAGAACATCGTAGGTAATTCCCGGTCTTGCGTGACCAAGGTGAGCGTCTCCGTACACCGTAGGGCCGCATACATATATTCCGGCCATTCCGGAATGAATAGGTTCAAATCTCTCTCTTTTACCTGAAAGTGTATTGAATAGATAGAAATCCCGCATTTTTTACGCTATTAATGCGTAAAATTAGGAAAATATTTCTATCCGGGGATATCCGCTGTAAGATGTTTTAAGCTAACAGCCACAATTTCATAAGTTTGTTTTTCTACTCCACTCTTTGTCTGGTACTGAACAGGTTTTATTCTTCCTGTCACATAGAGCAGACTTCCTTTTTTGATGCCGGAAAAATCGGGCATTCCCTTTCCGGTGAATGCAACAACATTGTGCCAGACCGTCTCCTCCTGCCACTCTCCTTTGCGGTTCTTGTAACTCTCGTTGGTTGCCAGGGATAGCTTCATAACGCTTATCCCCTCTTCCAGCTGGGTTATTCTTGGATCAAATCCCACATTTCCCTTCAACTCCACACGGTTAATACTTTTTTCCATAATTCAGCACTTTTTTTGTTAACTATTTTGATACAAACAAACAATATTTTTTTTTCAATAATCGTTTTTAAGCATTTAATGTCATTTAATATCAAGAATTCTCAAATCGTGTAAATTTTATAATGAAGAGGAAAATTTGATAATCATTATTAGATAAATATGTTTCAGGCAGTTTATATTTATCTCCTGAAAAGAATAATAATGGATTTTTATGAATAAATGTCCTGAGTGCGGAGGTAGTCTTGTGGGAAGGAGCGACAGGAAATTTTGCTGTGACGATTGTCGCAACAGTTATCATAATAAAAAAAACAGAATTGAAAACGGAGAGTTGAGACGGGTAAACAGGATACTTAAATCCAATTATATAATATTAAAAGAGTTATCAACCAAGAGAAGTATAACTAAATCTGGTAGAATTCGTTGCAATATTGCAACTCTTTTGAGCAGGGGTTTCAACTTTAAATATTTTACCTGTATTGAACTTGACAATGGAAAAAATCCAAAATATTTATGCTACAATATACAATATACGATCTGCAAAAACGATTGTGTAATCATTTATCAGATTATTGATAACGGGAATAATTAAATTATTTAACTTTGTACCACAAAATACATCCCAAACTAAGAATTAACCAATTAACAATCAATACAATGAAAAAGTTTTTCCTTTTTTCTGTTCTGGCACTGTATGCCGTTTTGTTCTCATCCTGTGTGGAGAGTTCAAAGAAATACAAAGCTCTGGTGTCGCAAATGGATTCACTCAGTGTCTCAGCTGCTGCCAAAAGTGCTGAATTCGAAGAGGTTTTTGCTACACTGAACGAAGTTGAAGAGGGTCTTAAATCTATAAGAGAGGCAGAAAACATATTAGTCCTTCAGTCACAGAAAGGCGGAGCTGAGGTAACAGCAAGTTCGAGGGAGAGATTAAAATCAGATGTTTCTGCAATTGGAGAAGCAATTGACAATTACAAAAAACAGATTAACAATCTCAAGAGAGACAGCAGAATACAATCTGACCAGTTCAAAAAGAGGCTTGCTGCCATCACTGCTGAACTGGAGACAAAGTCTCAGCTCGTGGATGATCTAAGCAGACAACTTACTGAGAAGGAGACACAGCTTAAAATTAAGACACAGCAGATAGCCACTCTTGACGAAACAGTCACAAACCTGAGAGAGAATGTTCAGTCACTCACAACTGAGGCTACTTCTCAAAAAGAGACAATCTCAGAACAGGATGTAAAGATTAACACAGCATACTACATTGCAGGTAAAAAAGAGGAACTTATCGCAGCAAGTGTTATGTCAAAAGGTGGACTCTTCCGTTCGGCAAAGATTTCTTATCAGGCAGAACAATCTGCTTTTATTAAGATTGACATTCGCGAAGTAACTGAAATCAATCTTAATGCAAAAAAAGCAAAAGTATTATCTGTTCACCCTGCAGGGACCTACACACTCGAGCCGGATGAGGCAGGTATGCTTGTGCTTAGGATATCGAATCCCAAATCATTCTGGGAGCACACAAAATATCTTGTTATTCAAAATCTTTAAAAGATGTTTTCATACAAATGCTTACCACTAAGAGCACTATCTGCGCTCTTAGTGGTGATTACTTTACAATCCTGCAATAGCCAAATGACTAAAAACCCGCTTCTTACAGACTCTGCAAACCCCTATGGAGCACCTGCCTTTGACAAAATCAGAAACGAACACTATAAACCAGCTTTTGAACAAGCTCTCATCCAGGCCAGAGAAGAGATTGAATCAATAACCTCATCCGCTGAGTCCCCCACTTTTGCCAATACCATTGAAGCACTGGAATTTGCAGGTAGAAAACTTTCCAATGTAGCTGCCATATTTTTTGCACTCAACGAAGCAAATACAGATTCACTGATGCAGGAGATTGCACTCGAGATATCTCCTATGCTCTCTGAGTATTCCAACGACATTATCCTTAACGAAAAACTTTTTGAAAGAATCAAGAGTGTTTACGTACAGAGGGACTCACTCAACCTGAACGAAGAACAGTCAAGGCTTCTTGAGCAGACTTACAAGGGTTTTTCAAGAAACGGCGCAAATCTTACCGGAGAAGATAAAGAGGAGTTCAGACAGATTAATAACCAACTCTCCCAGCTCGGACTTAAATTCGGACAAAATGTTCTTGCCGCAACGAACAAATTTTTCCTAAACATTACTGACTCGTCTGATCTGAAGGGACTTCCGCAATTTGTGATTGATATGGGTGCTTCAGAAGCCAAAGAGAGGTCTTTGAGCGGATGGGTGTATACTCTTCAATCTCCCAGCTACGGGCAGTTTATGCAATACAGCGAGAACAGAGAGTTAAGAGAGAAGATGTGGAAAGCATCAAGCCGCAAATCATTCAACGATGAGTTTGACAATCAGGAGATAATCAAAGAGACTGTTAGTCTGAGGCTTAAAAGAGCAAACCTGTTGGGATACAAGACTCACGCCGATTATGTCCTCTCAGACAATATGGCTAAAAGTTCCGCAAAGGTCTCTGCTTTTCTTGATGAACTTCTTGAAAAATCTCTCCCATTTGCCAAAAAGGAGCTGGAGCAAATAAAAGCTTATGCAGCAAAAAACGGATTCAGAGAGGAGTTAATGCCTTGGGATTTCAGTTATTACTCAGAAAAATACAAAAACGAAAAATTCTCCCTGAATGATGAGATGCTTAAGCCTTACTTTGAACTCACCAGTGTAGAAAAGGCTGCATTTGATCTGGCCGGAAAATTATACGGACTCTCCTTTACCGAGAACAAATCGATTCCTGTTTATCACCCCGATGTAAAGGTTTTTGAAGTGACTGATGAGGATGGCACGTTCCTTTCACTGCTCTATGTGGATTACTTTCCCAGAGCAAGCAAGAGAGGAGGAGCCTGGATGACCTCATTCAGAGAACAGTACATAATGGATTCTGTGGAATACAGGCCGTTTGTAACCCTGACTCTGAACTTCACAAAACCTACCGAAAAATCCCCGTCGCTTTTAACTTTTTACGAAGTTACCACCCTGCTCCACGAATTTGGACACGCACTTCACGGAATGATGGCAGAAGGATCATATCCATCTCTCACCGGGACCAATGTAGTGAGAGATTTTGTTGAGCTTCCCTCTCAGATAATGGAGAACTGGGCTGTTGAGTCTGAATTCCTTTCATCTTTTGCAAAGCATTACCAGACAGGAGAGTTAATCCCAGATGAGCTGATTCATAAAATAAAGGAAGCAAAAAACTACCTGAGCGGTTATAAATCAGTAAGAATACTATCTTTTAGCATAAACGATATGGCATGGCATATGCTCTCAGACACCACAGTTGTTGCAAATGTCAAAGTAGATGAATTTGAACGCAAAGCAATTGAGAAAACACAACTTTTACCCTTAATAGAACAGACCTGCTCCTCAACCTCATTCGGTCACATTTTTTCCGGTGGCTATTCTGCAGGATACTACAGCTATAAATGGGCAGAGGTGCTGGAGGCAGATGCCTTCTCTCTTTTCAAGGAAAAAGGTATATTTAACAAAGAAGTCGCTGACTCTTTCAGAGAAAACATACTATCAAAAGGGAACCTAAGAGATGCCGATGTGCTCTACAGAGCGTTCCGCGGCCACGATCCTGAGCCCGAAGCACTGCTTGTTAAACTTGGTATGAAGTAAAATTGATTCCCAAAGTGTAAAATTAAGGAGGCCGGCAAGTAATTACTTTTTGCCGGCCTCCTGATTTATATCATAGGTGTTGTTAATAGACAATCGTCATCTCGTCTATCAGATGCTGAGCATTGGCATACTTGTCAATTACCCATAGCACATACCTGATATCAACGGCTACAGTTTTGCAGTAGCCCTCCTGGAAGTAGATGTCGCCGGACATAGATTCCCGGTTACCATCAAAGGCCAGACCTATCAGCTCACCTTTGGAATTCATAACGGCACTCCCGGAATTCCCGCCGGTAATATCGTTGTCTGTCATAAAGTTTATATAGAGCTTACCCTTTTCTCCCCATCTACCCCAATCTCCTTTTTTAAGAAGATCAAGTACTCCAGGCTTCATTGCAAACTCGTAATCCTTTGGTTTGTTTTTCTCTTCTATACCCTTTGACGTTGTCTGGTAATGGTAGTAAACAGCATCTGCAGGTTCGATTGGACCAACCTCTCCGTATGTAAGCCTCATCGTGGAATTTGCATCAGGATAATTGAGCCTTCCCTTTTCTATCTCCATTTCGTACATAGCCCTTACATAGTTGCCTCTGGCCGCTGATAAATTGATCTTTGCATCATCGAGAATTTTATCCTCAGTCTGGTTGTAGTCTCTTATGCGGATAGTCTCCACGATCTTCATCACAGGATCGTTGAAGTAGTCGTCAACAGGTCTCCTGACAGAGAGAAAATTTTTGAACCTTGTTGAATCGGTCACAATGCTGTTATCGTAAATATAATCTGCAAGTTTATCTGTATTACCATCGAAAGAGGCAAGCATTTCAGAAAATCCAACCCAGAAGAAAGATGATGGAACCTCTTTGACATAGAAATTAAGCATCTTCTTAAAAACTTCCCTGTCAGCATCAGCTACGCTTCCTCTAAAGAGTGGCATTGCGTTTACATTTACCAGTTCTTCCAGCACCTTGTCGCCTAATTTAACAGAATCGATTTTCTTCCTTTTAAGAGAGGACATTGTCCCATTGACCCTTTGCGCAAGGCCTATGTATTCAGCACCTCTTACCATAGACTCCCTGAAAAATTCCCTGTGCCGGGTGATCTCTGCCTTTAAACGGTATGCCTTTTCCAGATCTTCAAGAACGTTTCCGTATTTTCTGCTTCTCTCGCTATCTGCTGCAATCCATTGGGCAAGTTCTCGCTCCCTCTCTTTAAGAACATCCTCAACTTTGTATCTCTCAAGACAGATGTTCTCCCACTTTGCATAATCGGTATAGTTGCTTATTCCAAAATATTTATCAGCATATTTTAGTCTGATAGCCGGATCCATCTCCATATACTTCTCCCAGACATCCAGTTTTGCTCTTCTTACAGAATATGAAATCGGATTCAGGATATCAAACTTCTCCTTCATTTCAAAGGAAGACATATACCTGTTTGTTGTTCCCGGATAACCAAGTATCATTGAAAAATCATCCTTTTTGTATCCTTTGGCAGAAACCTTAAGATATCTTCCCGCATTGAGAGGAACGTTGTCTGCAGAGTAATCGGCTGGCTTACCGTCTTTATCTGCATACACCCTGTATATTGCAAAATCCCCTTTGTGTTGAGGCCAGCCCCAGTTGTCTGTCTCGCCTCCAAAAGCGCCTACCGATACAGGAGGAGCACCTACCAGTCTGACATCTTTGTACGTTTCGTAAAAGTAGAGGTAATACTTGCTCCCTCTCCAGAGAGAGGAGAGAAAGAGTTCATAGGGTGTACCTTTGTATCTCCCTTCAAGAATGCCTGATACCTTGTTCATAAAAAAGAGCCCTCTGGGACCGGCATTGTCCAGTGAATCGATTACTGCTTTGGTCTCTTCAGTAACATCGATAATTTTCCTGAGAAATGTCACTGTTTTGCCTTTAATATTGACCTCCTGCTCCTTGTTCATAGCCCAGAATCCGTCTTCAAGATAGTTCTTTTCAGGTGTGCTAAGAGCATGAATATCACCGTAGGCACAGTGATGGTTTGTTATCATCAAACCCTCGGCAGAGATGATGCTTCCGCTGCAGCTCCCTCCGTCAATGGCAATTATGGCATCTGAAAGTGCCCCCCTTTCGTTATTGTACAGTTCCCCGGCTTTCAGCTTGAGTCCCTTGCTCTTCATATGGCTGTAGAACTGTTTATCCAGCATTTTCACAAGCCACATACCCTCGTCTGCCCTCAAATAAGAGAATGTCATAAGAGAGACAAGTGCAATAGTAAATAATTTTTTCATTTTATAATCCTTTTGTTTTGAGAAATACTACCTGGTCCCGTAATAAAGTGTCAGCCGGTTGCCGCTCTTGTATATTTTTGCGGCAAGCTTCTGAATATCTTTGGGTGTAATCTTGTCAATATTCTGCTCTTCATTTTCATATATATCGAAACCTTCGGTCACAAGGTGAAAGAAACGCTCAAGCCAGTAGTTCGCCTTTTTCTCTCTTGTACTAAAGTTCTTTTTTGTATACAGCAGAGCATTGTTAATCTCTTCAGGAGCTGGTCCGTTAAGAGCCAGATCCTCAATTTCTTCATTTACAGCCTTGATTAAAATATCCCTGAGTTTTGGATCTGTTTCAAAATCAATATCAATGTTTGCTCTGTTCTCTGGTTTGGAGAGAATATAACCTGAAACACCAACGTGATATGTTCCTCCCTTATCTTCTCTTATGCTCCTGATGTATCTGTCAGAAAGCAGATATCTTAAGAAGGCCATTGTCTGGGCGGTCTTTTGATTGTACTTTACACTTGAATGGTATTTTACAGATATCATCGCTTTGGGAGATCTTAGATCATCGTCGTAAAAAAACAACTCGTCAGTTCCTTTTTTGTATTCTATATCTCTGTCTGCCAATTTATCAGCTTTGTTTGCAGATGGAAGTGATCCCAGATACCTGGCTACAATTTCCTTAATTTCCTTTTCACTTTGCGGCCCGGAAATAAAGAAATTAAAATCGGCAGCATTTGCAAATCTCTCTCTGTAAATTCTGTTCAAATCCTCTAGAGAGGTTTTCTCAAGCTCCTCTTCAGTCAACGGTTTCCTGTAAGGATTTTCGTTATAAAGAAAACTCTCTGATTCTTGTCTGTACTGAGCTTGCTTTGAGCCCCTGGTCCTTTCAAATGACTCTTTCGTTCTCTTTAGGTAGAGATCAAAGTTATCAGGGCTGATCTGACCATCAGTAAAATTTAGGTACAAAAGCTTAAGCATAGTTTCTGCTTCTGAAGGATCAGAAAAACCGGAAAAAGCTTCTCCGTTAAGGCCTATGTTGCCTACAATAGATACATCTTTGGAGGAGAGGTACAGTTTGAGTTCCTTATCTGTGAGACCTCCGTATGAAATGTACCTGAATATGTTCATAAGGAGCTTTCCATTAGGCAACATTTCCTCGCTAACCTGAGAATATCCCCCTTTGCTGTCTGCCCTCAAAAAGAATCTTGCATCCGGTTCATTGTTTTTGTACCAGTAAACTTTTACACCATTGGAAAGCTTCCACTCCTTGAATCCATATTTATCCCAGGATTTTTCCGAAACAATTTCTGCTCCGGGGAGTTGTGCTTTTATAACAGGCTCCTTAATAATAAGTTTGTTCTCGTAGGGTTCAGGTTTAACATCCTTTATCATTGCAACGACTTTAAGAACCTCCTCTTCTGAAGGCATCGCCTGTTTATCGCTCTCCGGGCCTGATACAAGAATCACTCTGTTCTTTTCGGGGAAAACCTCATCTATGCAGGCGTTAACCTCGTCAAGAGTAATGCCCTCAAGAATCTTAAGCTGTGCATTAAAGAGATCCCCTACAGTTGTAAGTGCATCGCTGTTTGTAAAATGTTCAATAATCTGAGATACGTGGTCGGCACTCTTGAGACTGTTCATCTTTGGAATATCTCTTTTCATCTTGTTCAACTGGGTTGCTTTTGCAAGTTCAAACTCCTCGTTGCTAAAGCCGTACTCTTTCACCCTCTTAACCTCTTTAAGCACCCCTTCTATAGCAGGAAGAAACTCAGTTCCGTTGGGAGAAACTGTTAACTGCAACAGTTTAAGATTTGCCATACCAGGTGAATTTACTGAGGCAGATGTTTTAAATGGGGGATTCTTGCTATCCTTCACTTTGTCCAGTTTTGCCTGAAACATTTTAGATATAAGGTCAGACGCTACAGACTTAAATATTGGCATATATGTAAGTCTCTCCTGGTCAGTAGGACCGTTGCGCTTGTAAAACACCTTTACTGAGCTTGCCTTTGTATCGTGGTCAGTAACAATTCCGTAAACCGGCTCTTCGTGCTCCGGAACAGGAAATGTCTCTTTTGGAGAAGGATTAACGGCTTTGGGAATTGAAGAGAATATCTCTTTTACCTTCTGCTCCATTTTGTCCAGGTCAAAGTCGCCTACCATTACAATTGCCTGCATATCGGGCCTGTACCATTTGTGATAAAAATCCACAAGTGTTGCCGGTTTAAAAGTGTCAATAACCTCTTTTGTCCCGATGACTGTGGTCTCTCCGAACTTCGAACCTTTGAAAATATATTGATTTGATTTGACCGTCATTCTTGAGCGGCTGTTATCACTGAGTCTCCACTCCTCTCTTATCACTCCTCTCTCTTTGTCAATCTCTTCCGGATCACAGGTAATATAATACGACCAGTCGTGAAGAGCAAGCAGTACTGAGTCTGTAATGCTCTCGCGGATAAGAGGTACATCCGAAATGTTGTACACGGTCCTCTCCCTGGAGGTGTATGCGTTCACATTGTAGCCAAAGCGCACACCAATCCTGCCCAGATACTCCAGCATATTTTTGCCGGGAAAGTTTTTTGTGCCATTGAATGCCATATGTTCAAGAAAATGGGCCAATCCGTTCTGCTCGGGAGTCTCCTGGTGAGCACCTACATTGTGTACAATAAAAAATTCCCCCCTCTCTTTGGGGTTGGCGAATTTTTTAATGAAATAGGTCATACCATTCTCAAGTTTTCCTGCACTGACAGACTCGTCAACAGGAAGCTTTGCATTATAGTCCGCTTTTTGTCCCAGAAGAGGAATTGTAAGCAGACAAACAGCGATAATAAGGTAAAATTTGTTCATCACTCTACATTAAAATAAAATCAAAAAATAAAAATTTATATAAATAAAGCAAAATTAGCTATTTTTGCGATGCAAGAGTATAAAACTTTACCAAAAAAACTACAAGTACTTATAAATGTTAACAAAAAAGGTCTTTAAATGAAAAAATTTAAAAAGAACTGGCTTCGTCACTTAATACAGTGGGGAGCACTCCTGACAATCATTATTTTCCTGACCAAGGTTTTCGGAACCCAGAATGTAGACCCCGAGGCATATTGTCCGTTTGGTGGTCTCCAGACCCTTGGAACATATCTTGTTGCCGGCTCTATGGCCTGCAGTATGACTATGACTCAGATTATGATGGGCGTCGTGCTGGCTATCGCAGTTATTCTGTTCAGCAAACTCTTTTGCGGATATTTGTGCCCACTTGGATGGGGCAGCGAATATCTTGACAAGCTTAGAGCAAAAATGAAGGTTAAATCTCTGGTTATTAAAAACAAATCGATTGCCGACAGACTTCTCAGACTCTTCAAGTATGTTCTTCTCTTCATTATTTTCTACTACACCATTAACGATTCCGAGCTATTCTGCAAGAATTTTGACCCATATTATGCTGCAGCAACCGGTTTCAAGGGAGAACTTACAATGTGGATGGCCATTGTAGCATTTGCAGTGTTCATTTTCGGCAACTTCTTTATAAAGATGTTCTGGTGCAAATATATCTGCCCTCTGGGAGGCCTCAGTAATATATTCAAATTTGCAATAACTTTTGTGGTGCTTATAGGTGTTTATGCCGCTCTTAACTATAGCGGTCTCGCAGTATCCTGGGTATGGCTGCTTGCAGCTGCCTGTATTATCGGATGTATTTGGGAGGCAATTTATATGGAAGCAAAAGTATTCCCTCTTCTTAAGGTTCACAGAGACACCGAGGCTTGCAACAATTGCGGACTTTGCCCGAAAAGATGCCCCTACAGCATTGATGTTGATAAGGTAGAAACTGTAAAGCATATTGACTGCAATCTGTGCGGAGAATGTATTTCTGTCTGCAAACAGGACGCACTGACATTTGGCAAACAGAAGAGCTTCAGGTGGCTTCCGGCCATACTTACAGTTGTTCTTCTCGGACTTGCACTGTATCTCGGACCAAAATGGGAACTTGCCACAATAGATGTCAAGTGGGGAGATGAAGCCAAACAAGAGAATCTGGAAAAAGTTACCATAGAGGGACTTCGTTCCGTTAAATGCTACGGCAGCTCAATGGCATTCAAAGCTCAACTCGAGAAGATCCCGGGAGTTTACAGAGTTGCAACTTTTGTAAAAAGCAGCACAGCAGACATTTATTACAATCCTTCTGAGATAACTGCAGAGAAGATTCAGGAAGTAATATATGTACCTGCAAAATTCAAGATTAACACTCCGCCAACAGAGGTGACTCAAATAAAGGTGATTACAATCTTCACTGAAAAGATGTACGATAAGCTTGACCCCAATTACCTTGGAATACAGTTCCGTCTCTCCGGCAAAGGATACTACGGACTTGAAACTGAGTACTCCTGCCCTCTCACCGTAAGACTTTATATGGATATGAACGAACCTGTGGACAAAGACTTCCTTAAAAAGACAGTTGAGATGAAGGAACTTCAGATGCCTGTACACGGCGGAGGAGTAAATATTATAAAAGTTAACTACGAATTCATAGGAATCTCAGATCAGACAGATACAATTACAAGAAGAGAATTCCTGGAAAGACAATTCTCTCCATATTCAAGAAGTTACAAGAAGAATATGGAGCAGTGGGGAGGCAAGAATGACGCTGTTTACGAGCTGGTATATCCAGGTCTGGACAAACCTATCATTACCAGATACCTGCCGTACCTTTCAAGCCACCTTTCACAGATTAACGGATTCCTCTCAATGGAGACAGTCCTCAATGAAAGAGATGAGTACGCTTTCCGCTTCACATATTCTAAGGATGCTCTGAATGATGATAAGATATGGGAAGCTCTCTCTGCACCAAAGTGGAAAATTATGGACAAGGACGGCAATGTGAGTGAAGTTGATCCCAAGTTTGCTTTCGAGAACAAAGGAGCTACAATTGCCGTAACTCCAAAAAAGTAGTATCTGATGAAGAATAGCTTACTCAAAATACTTATACTTATAATTCTGCTCCCGGTACAACAGGTATCGAGAGCAGATGAGGGTATGTGGCTTATAAATCTGTTGGACAAGAATCTCACCAAGAAGATGAAGAAGGCGGGACTTAAGGTTGATCCCAAAGTTATCTACGATGAAAACAATATCTCTATCAGCGATGCTGTTGTTGCTCTTGATTTTGGCTGCACCGGATCAATAATCTCTCAAAGTGGCCTTCTGATTACCAATCACCACTGCGCCTATGGCGACATTCATGCACTGAGTACTCCTGAAAAGAATTATCTTGAGGATGGCTTTTGGGCTATGGATCGTTCTCAGGAGGTGTATATACCCGGCAAATCGGTATTCTTTCTCAGGAAAGTGACTGATGTTACCGATGAGGTGAAAGCCATTGCCGACTCTCTCAGAAAAACCGGAGCTGTTGCAGGAATGCGCAAGATCTCTTCGATAATTGAACCCAGGCACGCAAAGGAAAGCGGTTACGAGACTATGTGTATAGGAATGTGGCGAGGATCTGAATACTATATGTTTTATTACGAGGTATATACAGACATCCGCCTGGTGGGAGCTCCTCCCGTTTCCATAGCTGCTTACGGTGGCGAAACCGATAATTGGGAATGGCCACAGCACAAAGGTGACTTCACACTATACAGAGTGTATGGAGACAAAAACGGAAAGCCGGCACAATTCTCTGCAGAAAATGTTCCAATTACACCTAAAAAAGTGCTTCCTATCTCCACTCAAGGGGTTAAGGAGGGTGATTTTACAATGATTCTCGGATTCCCCGGCCGCACTAACCGTTATAACAACTCTTTTGCTGTTTATGAAAAAGAGAAGGTTACCAATCCTATATCGGTTTTGGTAAAGAGGGAGAGGCTGAACATAATGGACAAGTGGATGAATGCAGATCCACAGGTAAGACTCAAATATGCCGATTACTACTTTGGAATAAGCAATGTGCAGGAGCTGCAAAAGGGAGAAGTATACAACTTCCGCAGATACAATGTGGTAAAAATTCTTCAGGAACAGGAGAAAGAGCTTCAGGACTGGATTATGAGCGATACTTCAAGAGCCTCAAAATGGGGTGATTTACTGGATAAACTCTCCAGATACTATAAGGGAACAGAGTCTGTTTCAAAGAATCTGCAGTACTACAGAGAGACACTCGTTTCCGGAATGGGTTTTGTATATATGGGCAACCGCTCCAAGAACTTTTCAGCCGGAAGGGGTTCTAAAGAACCTGATTCTCTTGTTGTTGGCACTACATTGCACAAAAACTATGTGGCCACAATAGAAAGGAGTTATGAGCAGGCTGATATGAGAGTAGAGAGAGATCTGCTAAACTATCAGATAAAACTCTTTATGGAGAATACTGACAAAAAATACTGGGGAGAATACATCAACCATCTTGATCAAGAGTTCAACAGTAATTATCAGGCTATAGCTGACTATATTTACAAAAACTCCATTCTTATGCATCCTGAGAAGTTTCGTGAAGCTGTCAGGGTCAATCAGCCAATAACTCTTTTCACAAAGGATCCTCTGGCTCTTTTAACCTCATCAACCGGAATGAATCCATTTAACGATGCAGTGAAAGAGGTTACCGGTAAAGACGACATCTCCTCTTTAGAGGCTTACTACACCCGCGCCCTTTACCAGATGCGCAAAGAGAAGAACTTTGTTCAGTATCCCGATGCCAACTCTACAATGAGGCTTACATACGGCACTGTGGGGCCGATCAATCCTTCTGACGGTATTTACTACAGCTCTCAAAGTACAAGTCAGGGAATTCTGGACAAGTATAATCCTGACAACTACGAGTTCACTCTCAAGCCCAAAATGATGGATTTGCTCAATACAAAAGACTGGGGAGTATATGGAGAGAAGGGAAAGATGTATGTAAACTTCCTTACAAATAACGACATTACTGGTGGTAACTCCGGAAGCCCGATTATGAATGCAAAAGGAGAGATAATTGGTCTGGCGTTTGACGGAAACAAGGAGTCGCTTGCATCAGATGTTTACTTCCACCCGGAATACAACAAGTGTGTGAATGTAGATATCAGATATGTGCTCTGGATTATTGACAAATACGCCGGTGCAGGTTATCTTATAAACGAGATGAACATTGTAAAATAGACTGAGTCAATATGCCGGCCGTCAGAAATTCTATTTAAAAAAAAATCTGACTTGTCCTGCAAAAATGCCATACGTCAGCTAATTTTGTAATCTCCTGTTATATAATATGTAATCTCCGGTTATATAATAATATTAAGAATTCCTCAAAAACTATGATTTTTGAGGAATTCTTTTTTTGGAAAGTAAAGCAAAATTGTTTGGCAGCAAATTTGTTATCTATAAGATTAGGATATTTTTAAATAATCCATTATGAACAAAATTATTTTAATTTTAGTACTGGCTTTTACTTTGAGTAGTTGCGGGCCGGTTTTTATTCCTGCCAATCCCGGGAGAAGCGGGAACGGTAATCCTCCGGGATGGGAACGGAATGAAGCCAAAAGAGGCAGAACCTGGGAAGAGAACAGAGACTGGAACAACAGAAACAAAAAATACAACAAAGACAAAAATTCCGACAAATATTCTTTTTTGCTTTTTGTTAACGGTAGTCGTGGGTACCGCAATCTTTCCATTGTCATTGACAACAAAAACAGAATAGACCTGAAAAGAGTTTCTAACAGCTTTGAAAAAGAGGTCAGGATAAGGCCTGGAAGGCATAGCATCAAGGTTTATGAAAACGGGAGATTCCTTTATTCCAGATGGATAGATGTTCGTTCAGGCAACAGGATAAAAGTTGTAATCTAACAAATAAACAATAATTTATCAGATAAAAAACTGATATCTGATAAACAGTATTGATATAATATTTAGTCAGTAATTTTTATATTTGGAAGATTTTAATCCTCCAGCACAAGGTATTTAAGTTCAAGTACCTTTTTGTTGTATTCAAAAAGGGTTTCAAGATATTCAAGCTTGATATGTGTAGCATTTTCAATACTTTCGACAAAGGTAAGGTAATCAATTTCTCCGTTGCTGTACTCTTCCTGTGCTGACATCTCAATTTCCTGACCAAGTTCTTTTCCGGTTGTATAGTAGTAATCCAGATGTTCCCTGAATTTACTGATTTCACTGTACAATTCAAGAATCTTTAATGAAAGCTCATTTCTATAGCTCTCCCTGAGCTTTTCGGCAATTGCAACGTCATATCTGCCCGCTTTAATCCTGGCCTTTTGTGCTCCGAAAAACAGTGGAAGAGAAATTCCAACTTCGTATCCCGGATATCTTTGAGCATTCGGGAAGCGGTTTGATCCAACTGCGTATGAAAGGCTTATGTCCGGAAGAAGATTGTGTTTTTCAACCTTGAGCATACTTTTCTTAAGAGCAGTCTCCTGTTCCATATATTGCATTCCGGGAACCTGTTCCAGTACAGGATCAGAAACAGGAAGTTCTGTCAATGATTGAAAAGGAACAACAATAAGTGTGTCAGTATTGAGCAACATTCTGAGTTTTCTGTAGGCAACTCTTGTGTCGTAAGTTATGTCCTGCCCGGCCATCTGTATATGCTGATGCTTTGCCTTTGCATTTATTAGATCTAGTTTACCAATCTCTTCACTGTCATATCTTTGCTGAACATTTGCTGTAAATTGTGCATAAATTGAGTCCAGATGATTGTAGTGCATCAGCCTGTTCATATGGTACTGAATTTCGTAGTAAGCCTCTGTAACATCCTTGAAAAGCAAAACCTTACGGGACTCAAGCTCCTTCTCTGCAAGGGATATCTCAGCATCTGCCACTTTATACCGGGCAGCATAAACGGTCGGAAAACTGAAGCTCTGCTCTACACCTAAAACATTGAGCGGGTGTTCGTTTTCAGCCATATTGTTTGAGTCATAAGCCAGAAAGAAATTGGTCTTTTCAATGGAAAGTGCTGTGGGCCTCAGGGCTTTGCTTTGCTCATATTTAAGTTTGTATGCATTATATTCATAATTATTCTCAAGGGCAAGCTCCAGGGCTCTCTCCAAAGATATACCTCTCTTCTGCCCCCATACACTACCTGGGACAGCAATTAAAAAAAGTGTAAAAATTATAAAGTTTTTCATAAAAATTTAAAATATTTCATCATTAACATTTAAAAATTTGTTTTCAGTTTTATTACTTGCCAGGTCTCCAGCGAAAGAGGCTTAATCCCGGCCGGGGGAAGATGCCTCTCTGCTTAGATCTCACATCCTCGGCTACATAAAACACACCGGGATCATATCCGGTAATAATTCTTTCTACTTTCTTCATCTCGCTCCTCTCTACTACTGTTTCAACTATATCAATCCTGTCTTTTGCTCCTTCTCCCTTAACAGTGGTTGCACCATATCCTTCACTGTTAAGTAAGGCGACCAGTTCACCACCACTTTTTCTTGTAAAAGCACGTATTAAGAGTACTCCAAAAGCGATCTTCTGTTCGATGAAGATACCGACAAAATTCCCTGTTGCGTAGCCAGCAGCATAAGACAGATAAGCAACCATACCGTTTGCCCTGGAAAAGATCTGAGATATTACAACAATCCAAATAAGTACTTCAAAGAATCCAATCAATGGTGCAATGTACTTCTCTCCTTTCGAAACAAAAATTATCCTGAGTGTGCCAAGTGTCACGTCCAGGATTCTTGCAAAAAAAATTATTACCGGCAGAAGCCATGGGTATACATCCAGAAAAGAAAACATATTAGAAGTAGAAAAAAACATATTACGGGTTTGACAAAAATCGGTTAATTAGGTTTAAAGATACGAATTATCTTCTGAGGTTTTATTATTCAGAAAAAGTTTTTACTTTTGCAATCCCTTTACAAAAGACGTCTATTACTGCCCAGATGGCGAAATTGGTAGACGCGCTGGTTTCAGGGACCAGTGGCCGCAAGGCTGTGCAGGTTCGAGTCCTGTTCTGGGCACCATCTAAACAACAAATGCTCTGTAATACAAATTATTACAGAGCATTTTTATTCGTTATCTTAAAGCTTTACCTTTAAAATTTTTACCTTTCAAATTTCCACTCCTAGCCGGGAAAAAGCCACCTCTGAAAGCTACACTCTTAACCGGGAAAAAGCCACCTCTGAAAGCTAAACACTTAGCCGGGAAAAAGCCACCTCTGAAAGCTAAACTCTTAGCCGGGAAAAAGCCACATCTGAAAGCTAAACTCTTAGCCGGGAAAAAGCCACATCTGAATGTTACCCACTTGACGGGACAAACATGCAAAAGTTTCCTACATAAATGGTTCGGTGCTTCACCTGAAAGTGTCACATGTCAGCAAATTTTACAACTAGTTACTGTTGAGTCATATAGATAATTTTTCAAAAATTATAGTTTTTTGAAAATTTCATACAACACACATTATATGTGCTTTGCAAAATTTGCTGACATGTTTGTCCCGTCCTAAAATAGGTTGACTAAAATTTATTATAGTAAAGACCGTAAAAAGCTATTAGAAAGTTCAATGAGTGATGTTAAAATGGGTGATATTAATTTGTAACAGTCTTAGATTAATTTTCATCGTTAATTACTACATTTGCGCCCTGTTAATTATCTAAAATTATGAACCGTGGATTATTAAGTATTCTTTTGCTGCTAGTGTCCAACAGTTTTATGACGCTGGCCTGGTATGGACATCTGAAATTCAATACAGATAACAAGTGGAGTAAACTGGGGCTATTTGGAATAATCCTGGTTAGCTGGGGAATCGCTCTTTTTGAATATTGCTTTCAGGTTCCGGCCAACAGAATTGGATACAGAGAGTTCGGAGGACCGTTCACTTTAATGCAGCTTAAGGTTATACAAGAGGTAATAACTCTCACTGTGTTTGTTGCCTTTTCCCTAATATTTTTCAGGCAGGAGAGTATTAGGATGAACCATTTTATCGCTTTCGCTTTTCTGGTTCTTGCAGTCTTTTTTATTTTCAAAGATTAACCGCCCCTGATTTTCGATAAACCTGTAAGAGTCAGCCTGTAAGAGTCAACCTGTACAACCTGTAAAAGTCAGCCTGTAAGAGTCAACCTATAAAAGTCAGCCTGTAAGAGTCAGCCTGTAAGAGTCAGCCTGTAAAAGTCAACCTGTAAAAGTCAACCTGTAAAAGTCAACTTGTAAAAGTCAACTTGTAAGAGTCAACCTGTAAGAGGTCAGTCAAGCTCCCAGTTCTTTAACGGTTTTCCCTCTTCATCCTTGAAAGAACCTACCAGAATGAGTATCCAGTCTACAAGATTCCAGATAAACAAGGTGGCCCACCCGAAAAGAATCTGAAAAACGCCTGAAGTAACCCTACCTACATAAAACCTGTGTACACCGAACACTCCCACACACGTACACAGAATGAAAGCGAGAAGTCTGCTTTTTGGTGAAGCATCCGGATCATAGCCTCTGAAGACTTTTTGTCTTGCACCACAAAAAGGGCATATTACTGCATCCCTTTTGATCACCGATCCACAGGAGTAACAGAATACTTCATCTGCTCCCTTTGTTTTTTGGTCATTAATAATGTGCATAGTTCTAAAATTTTAGACTCAAATGTAAAAAAATTATCAATATGGTGTTAATGTTTTCTGTGTGGTAATGTTGTAAATCAGGAGGTGTTATAATTATTGTGATATTATAAATATCGTTGTGTCGTAAACATGGTAATCGTGTTTTTAAATGTAAACGGGTCCCGGTT
The DNA here is from genome assembly GCA_002428635.1 of Bacteroidales bacterium UBA6088. Classification (GTDB taxonomy): domain Bacteria; phylum Bacteroidota; class Bacteroidia; order Bacteroidales; family UBA932; genus Bact-08. The sequence goes on along the minus strand of DIXE01000019.1, from coordinate 15,309 downwards.
TGAACCCTAAAAGACAGACACATGTCAGCAAATTTTGTTATGATCTGATAATGACAGAAATGAAGAAATTTTAAAAAACCATAGTTTTTTAGAATTTCTTCATTTTACAGATAATCAAGCAGATGCTAAATTTGCTGTTATGTCATTGTTTTTCCGGGTGAACCACCTCTTTTCAATATAGCAAAGGTTGGTTACTTAGTTACTTAGTTACTTAGTTACTTAGTTACTTAGTTACTTAGTTATTTTGCGTTTAGACCGGCTTGTAAAAAATTGATGAAATTATCAACATTGAGGTCATAACCCTTAGGCTCAGTGAGATGCTCCTCGGTAAAGGGATCTATGAGAGCGTAATAAGGTTGGGCATTAACTCCGTATTTGGTCATTGCAAGGTTGGCGTTAATCTTTCCGATGCTCTTGAGAACTCTTCCGTTGTCACGGGTAACCCACTCAGACGGATCAGCTTCAGTCTTGTCGTCGGCATATAGTGCCAGAACTACATAATCTTCTTTAAGCATCTTTAGTACCCTTGGATCAGACCATACTCTTGTCTCCATCTCGCGGCAGTTGACGCAACCGTGACCGGTAAAATCTACAAAAACAGGTTTGTTCACTTTCTTTGCATACTCCAAAGCCTCTTCGTACTGGAAAAAACCTTCCAACTGGTGGGGCAATTCCAGGAAATCACTGTACTTGGGTTTGAATCCCAGATATCCGGTTTGGTGCTGCTGCTGTGATTCACCTCTGTTGGAAAGATTGAAGTCAATAGATGTTATCGGAGGCATATAACCCGATAATGCTTTCAGAGGTGCGCCAAACATTCCCGGAATCATATAAACCACAAAGCTGAACACAATTATTGAGAGTGCAAGCCTTCCAACACCAACATGCTCCTTGGGAGTGTCGTGAGCAAATCTTATTTTGCCCATAAGGTAAAAGCCCAAAAGTGCGAAGACTACAATCCATATTGCTATATAAACCTCTCTGTCAAGAATTCCCCAGTGATAAGTCTGATCGGCAACGCTCAGGAACTTTAGTCCGAGAGCAACCTCAAGAAATCCAAGTACAACCTTGACTGAGTTAAGCCATCCGCCTGATTTGGGAAGGTCTTTCAATAATGAGGGTGCAAATGCAAAAATGGTAAATGGTAAAGCAAATGCTACAGAAAAAGCAAACATTGTTATTATCGGTTCCCATATCTCTCCCTGGGTCGATTTAATGAGGATAGTGCCAACAATCGGGCCGGTGCAGGAGAAAGATACCAGTACCAAAGTGAGGGCCATAAAGAATACTCCCAGAAAACCACCCTTATCGGATTTGGCATCTGATTTATTAACCAGCCAGCTAGGCATAGTTATCTCAAAGGCTCCAAAGAAGGATGCTGCGAATATCATAAACACCAGGAAGAATATCACGTTTGGAAGCCAGTGTGTTGCCAGCCAGTTAAAAATATCGGCTGTAACTGCTTCTCCTCCGGCAAAGTATGTAACAAGTATTATTATTGCAATTGGTAATGTATATAACGCAACTATTGACAATCCGTAAAGAGAGGCCATAAGTTTGCCCTTTGCTCTGGAAGTTTTTCCACTCTGGTCCTGTCCACTCTTCAGGAAAAACGAAACTGTCATAGGCACCATCGGGAAAACACACGGAGTAAGTAAAGCTACAAAACCCCAAACAATTGCTTCCAGAATAACACCCCACAATGACTTGGCAGGTTTGCCTGTATTTGCAACATTTGGGAGATTCTTATCCTGTTCAGAAGCAGCAGAGGCTGCATCCGCATCTTTCGATGCGGTTGAATCAGCCTCTGTTTCTGATAGTTCACCCTGAGCATTCTCCTGTGTGGGAGTTATATTCACCGGGACCACATTTGCTGCGGCACTTCTTTCTGTACTAACAGTAGAGGCTGCAGTGGGTGTTTTACTCTCATTTACAGGAGTCGTTTTTGATTCTCCGGCAGGTGCAGATTTAGCACCTGGCAGTTTTATCGTAAATTCGTGCTCTGTAGGGGGCAGACAGGAAGAATCGTCACAGACCATCCATTCGACATATCCCTTGATTATGACAGAATCCTTTGACACTACCTCTACCTTTTGAGCAAACTGAGCTTTCTCTTCGAAAAAGCCTATCTCCATCTGGAACATATCATCAAACTGACGTTTGGGCTGAATGATCATCCTGACCTTGCCGCTGTTTTTGTAGCCGCTGTTTGCATCAAAAAAGAACTGTGTAGGATTGGGACCATCTTCATATGGACCGAGGTCATAGAGGTGCCACGATGGTTCGATAGTAGCTGTAAAGATTAGATCATAAAGGTTCTTGCCGCTCTCCTTGTATTCAATTTTCCATTTTACGGGATTGAGCATCTGAGCGTGGGATACTACTGTAGTGAACAGAAGTAAAATCGCGATTTTAGTAGCCTTCTTTAACATTGTTTTAAATTTTGCGCCAAATATATATAAAGGTTAGGAAAAAATAATAATTTTTTCCAGTTGCAATAATTCTGCCACTCTTTATTATTTGCCGGAAAGAAGAGATTCGATAGCTTTTTCCAACATCTCTCCCCTTAGGTTTTTTGCCTTAATTTTACCATCCTTGTCCAAAAGTATAATGAATGGTATTCCGGAAAACTGATAGAGCTTAGTAATTTCATTACCTGAGTTGGGTGCAAGTATCTGGGGCCAATCCATTTTTTCCTGATCCTTAGCCCTTTTCCATTCTGCACTGCCCTTGTCGATAGAGACACTCAGAAATTCCACTCCTTTATCTTTGTATCTGGCATAAACTTCCTTAAGATTTGGTATTTCTGCCCTGCAGGGACCGCACCAGGAGGCCCAGAAATCTATTAAAAGTATTTTCCCTCTGAATGTAGCCGGTCCCATCATTTTTCCGTTAATATCCGGATATTCAAAATCAGGAGCAGTTGATCCAATTGTTACGGCTTTTGACAATTTGTTCTTTTCCTCGCGCTCTTTGAAGAACTTTACTAGTGGCGGATATCCCGGATGTTTCTCATTTATTGCGTTGTAAATTCTATCAAACCTCTCTTTATCATCATTTTCGTTGAGATACGAAAGCAAGGCCACAGCACTTGTTCTATCATAATAAATATCAGCCAGAAGTCTGATTCTTTCTGTCACATCGCTGTAAAAGAAATCATACAAACCCGATGTCATAACCTTTTTTGAACTGTCAGTGGCAAATGATGCCCTGTAAGTCAGCTGTGAAGCAGCTATTGATCCCTGGTAATTGCGGTGCATTATGAAGTTGATATGGTTTATGACCTCGTTTTTAGGTCCTCCTTTGATCATATAGAACTTAGGATTCTTAATCTTCATCTTTGCTGTGTCCTGACCTCTGAAGTTGATCTGAACATCCTCGTCCTCAGCCCAGAAAGATATCTGTTCCCACCTTTTACAGTCAAGTGTATAAAGGCCTGGTTCCTTAACCTTAAGTTCGTAGCTATAGTTGTTTTGTGAATCCAGATCAAATTCTGCAACAACAATTTTTTCACTGCCTTCTCTTTTGATAATCTGCATTTTTGCCATCGGCTCATCGAACTGAACGTGACCGCTCACTCTTATGGTTTTCTCCTGTCCAAAAACTGTGTTCGAAGAAATAAGGATAGCTATTGCTGTGCTCATTGACAGCAATCTACTCATTATGTTTTTGCTCATAACTCTATTTTTTTCTATTTAAGGAGTTCCAGAAGTCTTCTGAACTCTTTGGGATAATCAATCATACTCATAGCCATCATTCCTCCTGATTTTGCAACCATCTCCTTTCTCTTCTGAATCCTGGCATCAAGAACAGGAATAGCCTCCTGGAGCCAAAGTGCAGCCCTGTTTCTCAAAACAGGATCAGTGCAATTCTTCTCTATTCTCAGAATCCAGTTGTAGAGCTGATGTTCGGGTATTTTTTCAATTGTCTCTCTTTTAATTTTTTTGTCTGCGATTGAGATATAATTCTTCCAGTCCATGACCTTTTCTGCATTGAACATTCTGGCATCTTCCTCAATTACCTTGTAATCTGCAACTTTCTCACGCTTCATTCTCTTTACATAATTCTTAAAGCCTTTAAGATCGGTTACTGCATTTGCTCCCTCTCCGCTCACATACCTTCTGGAACCTGTTTCCCACACACTCCTGAGCTTATTTTCGAATGCTCCGGCAGGTTTTGAGTGTTTAGAGAATTTATCTCTGTTATTGTAAACATATCTGAAAAGGTCTGAATCCACATCATCAAAATATTGAATAAACAACCTGAGCAGATTTGGATCTTCTATCCTTGAAGGTTCAATTTTGCTGAGTAGTTCGTCTGCTGTGTTTTTGGCATCTTTTTGCAGATAAGCCTGCTCCAGAATTCTTATGTAATCGAAAATGAATTTTTCTGATCTCTCACCAGATGCATATCTTTTTTGCATTGTCAGCAGACTGCTCTCACTAAGACCACTTTTGCTCTTTTCAAGAAAATCTTCTGCAGACATACTTCCAACCAACCTGTTAAGAACTTCTCCCTGAGGATTTATGTATATATATGTTGGGTAGGCTCCTATCTGAAATATCTCTTTGAGCTTGAGCCCCTCACCCTTCTCCATATCAAACTTGGCATTAATAAAGGCAGAATTAAAATATTCGGCAACCTTGGGGTTGGTAAATACTGTGTTATTCATTACCTTGCAGGGTCCGCACCAGGTTGTGTAGCAATCCAGAAATATTGGTTTGTTTTCTCTTTTAGATTTTGCCACTATTTCGCTCCAGCTGCCCTCTTCAAACTGAATACTGGTTTTTGAAAGGGCTTTTTTACCATATTCAATAAATTCATCTGCAGGAGTATATCCGGATTCAGTGTGTACGAGCTCACCATCTCCGTTAATAAAAAGATATGTTGGATATGCATATGTACCATATCTCTTTGCCAGTTCGGTGTACTCGGTACCCAGATTTAGCTTGAGATTAATGAAATTCTTGTTGTAAAAATCAGCAACTTTATCGAGTGTGAAGACATTTCTGGCCATCATCATACAGGGCTGGCAGTTTTCTGTTATTGCATCTATAAATATTAGCCTTCCTTCACTCTTGGCCATTTTGAGAGCTTCGTCAAAGGAGATGCTTCCAAAGTTTATCTCTCTGGTGTTCTTTCTCTTTTCGGATGCAGCATTCAAAAACTGTGTAACTTTCTCAATGAAAAGATCCTGATTCTTAATCAGGGAGTATGGAGAAACTACGCCTAGCAGATCTCCGTCGGGCATCAGGAAAGCGTAGGTAGGATACATATTCATCTGAAGAAGGGGTGCAAATTCTTTCCCTTGAGGTGTTCCCATATCCACTCTTATCGCAATTATGTTCTTCTGAGTCAACTCCTTCACATCTCCTCTCTCTGCCAGTTCCCCCTCCAGTTTTATTTTCTCTTGATTTTGCGACCGACTGTTCATTACATCTACAAGAATTATCTTATTCTCCTTTGCAGCAATCTCTCTGGCCTGATCAAGTGTAAGTTGCGTAAAGCTCTGTGCTGCCCCGATAAAGGGCAGCACAGAGATTACGAATGTTAATAGTGCTTTTGTCATTAGTTATTATATTGATTATTACCTGTAACCTTTGTTCTGAATTATCGATCCGTATGATATATTTACATCATAGTTGGGTATCGGAAGTATCTTTTTGTCGTTGTTAAGCGCCGGATTCCTGAGGTTCCTGCCGGTCCTGATAAGATCCCACCTGGTGTGGCCTTCAAAGGCAAGCTCCTTCATTCTCTCGGCAAGAATCTGGTCTATCAGCTGCTGAGCGCTGGCAAAACTGGCCTGAGTATATGCTGCCGGTTTTGTCTGGAACGCTTTTCTCATAATGTCGTTCAGATGGGTGATAGATTCGTCGTTGATACCCTGCAATCTTGCAAGAGCTTCTGCCCTTGTAAGTTTCATTTCTGAAAGTCTTATCAGCAATACATTGTTGTATCCGTTGGCATTGTTGTACTTGAAAGATGTCAACTCAGTAGGATAATAGTTGTCACTGCCTTTCCAGATAAGACAAGCGGTTCCTGTTGAGGGATCAAAATATCCTCTTCTGTCTCCGGATGCATACATACTTACAAAATTATTGTCTACACTAAAGCTGGTCTTGTTAAAGAACGATCCGCCCACTCCGTTTGCATAGTTGTTTGTGCTGGTATAGTGAGGAGCAAGAAGAATTACCTCATCGCTGTAATTGGCTGAGTTGGTCTCGGCTCCGGATGTGTTAAGCGGGAATAACCAGGAGGTGTGGTGAGTGTATGATGTCGAGAAAAAGTAGTTCCTGTTGTTTTTCAGAACCGAATCGGCATAATCTGCAGCCAATTGAATGTCTGCTGTATTATTCGAATAGGATCCTCTGTAGAGATGAACTCTGGAGAGCAGTGCAAAGGCAGCTGTTCTGGATGCCCTGGTCCTTACTGCCATATTTGTGGCATTTTGATTGGGGAGGTAAGGGAGAGCCTCCTGAAGGTCTGTGATTATCTGCTGGTAACTATCCGACACTGTAGATCTGGCCTGAATCTCTTCTGGTTTGTACCCGTCGTATGGAGTAAGCCTGAGAATAACACCAAGACCGTTCATATCTCCGGTCAGAGCGCCGTCTCCGTATGCCTGGAGTAACATCAGGTATTCGTAAGCTCTGATGAATTTTGCTTCAGCTATGTGCTGATTCATAAGAGAATCACCATAATCTCCGTACTTGTTTACATTTACAATGATGTTATTGGCATAGTCAATAGCATTATACAGAGTTTTCCAGATTGAGAGAATGTAGCTTTCATGATCTGAAGTATTGTAGTTGGAGGTTTCCATATTGATAAGGGAAGAGTTTTCTCTGGTCATGAGAGTAGGGGTTCCCATATCTGAATAGATAAGAAAGTATCCGGAGTTTGCATAGTTGTTCACACCTGTTGGAGCTCCGGAAAAAGCGGAGTTGAGCCTCGTGTATGCACCAATCAATGCAGCTTCAGCAGTCTTTGAGTCTTTGTAAGTGATTTCGTCCACCATTACATTTTCGGGAGCAAGATCCAGCTCGCACGAAACGAGTGATGCTGCTGTGATAAATATTATCAGTGATTTTAATATATTTTTCATATTCTCAATTTTTTACAGTTAAAAGCCCAATCTCACACCAAACTGGTATGCTCTTGTCTGTGGCATTGTAAGATTGTCGTAGCCTGCAGAGGTGGCTGATGAACCAAATGCGCTCACCTCAGGATCCAGTCCTGAATAGCGGGTGAGAGTGAAGAGGTTGGTTGCAAGTGCATATATCCTCACCTGATTGAAGGTGCGTGTTTTGGCAAGCAGTTTTGAGGGAAGCGAGTAAGCAAGTTCTATGTTCTTAAGCCTGATAAACGAGTTATCTTCCAGAAAACGGGTTATGGTGCTGGATGCAGTGTAGTCGTAGTTTCCTGTGATTGAAGCATTCTTTAAACTTGGAACTCCTGTATTGTGTCCGTAAATCTGCCAGAACTTGAGAATATCAGCGTCAAGGTTGTTTGCATCCTTTGTGGAGTAGGTCATCAACTGGGCCTTTGTGTTGTTGATCATCTTTCCTCCGGAAGAGAATGTAAACAGGAAGTTAAGCTCAATTCCTTTATATATTATTGAATTGAAAAGTCCTCCGTAGAAATCAGGGTTTGAAACACCCATTATGAACTTGTTCTGGTTTGATGTTGCATTATCTGCAGCAGGAGCTACTTTGCTAACTGTTCCGTCTTTGTACTCCCATAAAGGATCTCCGGTCTCAGGATCTACACCCACCCATTTGTGAAGATAGAACTGTCCGGCAGGATAACCAACTGCATAATATTTGAATGAGCTGTTGAGCTGGTCAATCTGATTCCCCTCAAAGTTAAGCTTGAGAATCTTATTAGAGTTCCTTGACATAGTGAGGGTTGTCAACCACTGAAAATCATCGGTTGAGATATTGAATGAGTTAATCCTTACCTCCACTCCCTGGTTGGACATATCCCCAATGTTCTGATCCTGCTTTGTATATCCGGTGTAAGCAGGAAGATCAGATGGGAAGAGCATATCTGTTGTCTTTTTAAAGTAGTAATCCAGAGTGAGATCGATCCTTCTATTAAAGAGGGTAGCGTCAAGTCCGATATCATAGGTTACGGTTTTTTCCCAGTCAAGATCGGTGTTCCCGGGCTGTGACATTGAAAGGTAAGAGTTACCGTAGTAGCTGGCTCCTGTAACAAGTCCGTATATTGCCTGAGCTCCGTAGTAACCGGAATTTGCATCTTTGCTCGACCATCCCAGAGAGCCCCTTAGTTTAAGATCGTTAACCCAGGAAAAATTGTCCTTTATAAAGCTTTCTTCTCCAAGTCTCCATCCAAGAGAAACAGAAGGTGTGCCTAAGTATCTGTTCTCCCTGTTATATCTGGAAGAGCCGTCTATACGATAAGTCAAACCGGCCATATATTTTCTCATATACTGATAGTTCATCCTGGCAAAAGCTGAGAAAAGTGCCCATTTTGATTCTCCTCCACCGGATACTGTTCTGGTCTGAGCTGCTCCCACTCCTACAAGATAAGGGCTGAAAAAGTTCCTGCCCGAAATCGAGTTTGCATAAAGAGTTGAAGTTTCGTAACTCTGACCGATGATTCCCTGAATGAAATGGTTATTAAACTCCTTTGCCACATTTATTGTGTTGTTCACAACAAACTTAGTGTTCATTCTCACGCTCTCCTGAGCCTGGTTTTTGGACACAACATCGCTAAGAGGAACATCTGCCTTTCTTACAGCTGTTTTAACATTATACATATCAGTCCCGACTTCTGAACGGAGAGTAAGCCAGTTTGTCGGCCTTACTTCAAGGAATATACTTCCGGTTACACGGTTGTCCAGTGAGCGTTCTTTGTTGAGCATTGCGGTTGCAACAGGGTTGTATGCCTCTGTGTAGCCGTAGGGATTGGTTCCCTGTCCATAAAAATACTTACCGTCATCGCCGTAAACCGGAAGGTTTGGAGCTTTTCTGGCAGCAAGAGAGTAGATAGTAGGAGCTGCAATTGCATTGTTATCCACTTGTGAAAGCGAGATATTGCTACCTATAGTTGTGATTTTATTGATTTTGGAATCCAGGTTTATCCTTGCAGAAAAACGCTGCATATCGTTGTTAATAATGTAAGACTGATTATTCGACATTGAGGCGCTTACAAAGTAATTTGTCTTCTCGGTACCTCCCGATACAGATGCAGAAACACTGTGGCTGATTGCCTGACGGGTAACCTCGTCAATCCAGTCTGTGTTATACTCTGATATAAAAGGACTTCCTGGATAGTACATGGAATAAATAAGATTGTACTGCTCTCCATTCAACAGGTTGAGCTTGTCAACAGGGTTTTCAAATGATGTATTGTAGGTAACGTCAATTTTTGTCCTGTCCCTTGAACCCTTCTTTGTAGTTATCAGGATAACACCTGCTGATCCTCTTGAACCGTAAATTGCTGTTGCAAATGCATCCTTGAGTATCTCGATGGATTCGATATCTTCGGGATTGAGGGTAGAGAGAGGATTCTTCTCGAATGAGTACGCCAGATCAGGATTGTTTGTTATTGTGCCTGAAACGTTGGTCCCTCCAAAAGAGTATGCAGGAATTGAACCTCCCGAAGTTGAGGCTGAGTTCTCACTGCGGTTTGTACCATAGATTGGAACTCCGTCTATTACATACAGAGGATTGTTATCACCCATAATTGAGCTGATACCACGGATTGTCAATACGTTGGCTGCGCCTAGTGCTCCTGATGAGGCGGATACAAAAACCCCTGCTGCCTGTCCGGCCAGAAGTCTGTCCACTGACAGGCCTGATTGCATAGTTACCGGCCTTACAGTTGCCACAGATCCGGTAATATCCCTTCTCTCCTGAGTAGAATAGCCTGTAAAAATTAGTTCTGCAAGTACCAACTTATCCTCCAGGAGTGTTATGCTGATTTTATCTGCATTGTTAACTATGTACTCCTGGGTTGTATAACCTATGTATGTAAACTGAAGGGTGTTTCCATTTCTCACATCAATTGAAAACTCACCCTTGAGGTTGGTCTCAGTAACCACATTTGTGCTTTTTATTCTCACGTAAACCCCGGGTATAGCTTCACCCTGAGCGTCCCGGACATTTCCGGTTACTGTAAATTTATCCTGAGCAAACAACATTGCCGAAACCAGGAGAAGAGAAAAAAGTATTATAATTTTTTTCATAATTGTTCTTTTTGAGTGGTTATTTAAGTCTCTTGGTCCAGACATCGTATCTTGTATCCATATTGATTCCTGATATCGTATAGTTTCCTGACGATCCTGCAAACCCACCAATTATCCAGATAAGATCATTATCTCCCATAAACACATTTGAGTAGATCCTCTTAGTAAATGAGAGTGGCAGCTGTGTCTCCTGGGGCAGTTTGGTCCAGTGAATACCGTCAGTGGAAGAGAGAACAGATGTTATTCCCTCCCTTGTGCTGCCCACAATTTTTTCTCCACCTATCATATATAGCTTACTTCCGTAAGAAACAACAGAGTGTCCGAATCTCTTGAGATCTTCTCCTGAGGCATCAGTAGCCTGCACCCAGGTTGCGCCATCATTATCAGAGTACCAAATATCATTTTTAACATTTGATTCACTTAAAAAGTTAGTATAGCCTCCGGCAATCCAAAGTCTGTTGTTGAAAGAGAACATTGCATCCTCTGTCCTGTTGGTTGCCAGAGTTGTGTTTGGTGAGATAATTGTCCAGTTTGTCCCGTCAGTTGTCTTGTAAATAGTTGACTGGTTTACATTCTGCCACATTCCGAATCCCAGCATCTTACCTCTTCTGAGGTACAATGCTCCGTTATGTACTACAACCTGAGGGAAGGTTCTTCCCGATGGCGCATTAAGACTGCCGGGTGTGCAATCTGTCCAGGTTGTTCCGTCTGTACTGGAGAATATTTTCCATACAGCAGAGGCCTCATTTGCTACTCCGTTGATGTCTTTTCCGTAAGCTTTCATCCCTCCGATTGCAAAGAGCTTGTTATTTAACGCTATTAATTTTGCCCCAAAACCTCCTATAACATTGGGCGTTGTCTCAACTTTGGTCCATTTTCCGCCGTCAGGTGAGGAATACAACTCGTAATATGCAGTTGCTGTTGCTGAAGTACCACCTGGATAATGCGCCCCCAATATATAAAGCTGATTTTTGAACCATACAGCGCTGTAGGCGTTGAATGCCGGTAGTCCGGTTACCCTCATATCGGTGTTGATCTTGGCACCTGATGTCTGGCTGTGGTCTTTCTTTTCGACAAAAGCCCTCACATTGTATTCCCTTAAGGCATCGTTGTACCTTGTTTCAATTTTAACAGGTGCTGTAAGGTCAATTGTGCTCTCACCGCTTATGATTTCTGCTCCATTCACAAAGACCTTTGCTCCAATGGTAGTTGTGAATACCGGAGTGATCTGAGACAGTACTGACTGACCGGTTCCATACAAAAGACTGTCTTGAGTGTTTGCTATAGTCTGACCCTGCTGATCGACCACGCAATCGAATACTCTGCCGTCAGGTAACTGGAGTCTGCAGCTCAGAATCCCTGAAGCATCTTCATAAAAGATCTCGTTCTTCTGACAGGAACTCACCAGGAGCAGTGTCATTGAGGCAAACGCCAGAGCAGATAGCAGAGTGCTCAGTGTTTTTGTTCTTTTCATAGATTTATTTTTTGTTTAAATGGTATTTACTTCAAAATTCAAAATTAAGTTTGAATATTTATGCATATACCATATATAATTATATCTACAAAATAGGCATACGAAACAAATTATATTCTACATATGAATAAATATACGATTGTATATCTGTTGTTTAAAAATAATAGAATATCTACAACCTGTGTTTATAGAGATTTCAGATATGATACCAGGTTTGTATCACTGGCTATGCCCAAATGGATCCTCATTCTGTATCTGGCCATATTTACACTCTTTGGCGAGCAATCCATAATTGTGGCTATCTGTTTTGTAGATAGGTTTGCCCTTAGCAGCAAAGCAATATTTTTATCGTTCTTTGTGAGCTCGGGGTGTTTATCAGACAATTTTGATATAAAGGTTTCGTTAATTCTTGCAATTTTATTCATTACAGAATCCACATCTTCGTTTTTTGTCTGCAGGCTTCTTACATAAAGATTAATTTTTCTTATCTCCTGGTAAAGATCTTTCTCTGACAGCTTTTGTGTTTTTGACAAAGATGCCTGTATATTGCTTAATATCTCGTTTCTACTGGTAATGTAAGACGAGAGGTTAACCAGTTCACTGTTGGCATACTCAATCTCTTTCTCAGCCATCTTGCGAAGAGTTTCCAGTCTGAGAACTTTTCTGCGGCTGTTGATTACATACCAGATATAAAGAGAGGTAAGCAAGGTAATCAGAAGCAGAGAGAAAATTATAATCAGGGTTATATTTAAACGGCGGATATCATTCTCTTTTTTCTGTAAATCAAGTTCATACTGCTTTTCATTTAGAAGCCTTCTTGTTACTACCTGCTCTATCTCTCCTGTGTTTATCCGGTCGTTAATGCTTTTCTGGTACTCCTGAAGTTTCATTGCATCCAGGTAAGCCTGCCTGTAGTTTCCTCCGTAAAAATTAATTTTTGATCTGATTTCATAGTTTTGGTACAGTACCTCAGGCAATTCCAGCCTTTCTGCTATGGCGCGGGCTTGATCAAGATGTATGAGTGCTCCTTTTACATCTTTCAGATTAAAAAGAATATCAGCATATAAATTATAGTTCTCGGCAAGAGGGTTCTCCCTTTCAAGACGCCGGTTTATTTCAATTGCCTGAGAGATGTAGCGGGATTTAAGCTCGTAATCACCTTTACCTTTAGACAAATTGTTAAGACTTACGGCCATACTCATCTCATCCCCAATACTCCGGCTTATGGAGAGTGATTGCTTGAAAAATCTGTCAGCAGCAGCCTGGTTATAGAACTTTTGTTGAAACAGTCCAAGATTATTGTAATGGAATGCGGTGAGGTTTTTGTCGTTAAGGGAGTGTATCAGAGAATCGCACATATTAAGAGTGTTTACCGCCCTGAATCGGTTTCCTGTCTTAATCTGGATGATTGCATAATAGGAATTTGCAATCGCGTAGGTCTTGGTCTCTCCCCTGGGACAGATATTTATTGCATCATAAATTTTGAAGAGAGCGGGTGGCAGATCTCCTTTGTCAAGAAGTAGTATCACTTCTGAAATTAGCTGCCGGGAACGAGCGAGACTGTCTTTAATATTTGTTGCGCTTTGCACGGATGCAGATATTATCTTATGGGGAAGAACCAGACGAGAAACTGTGTCTCCATCCTTGATATTCAACTCGTTAATCTCCCTGTCACTCTTTTTGCTCTCCTGAGAAAACAGGAAGGCGGGAACATTTTGAGTAATGATGATAGAAATCAGTATCCGAAAAAGATATCTGCGGCAAATAAACATTTCTATATAATATTTGTATCTAATTTATGTAAAAATAGCATAAATTAACAAAATCTCTAATTTTGCAGAATGAATATTGAATTAAATCGCATTGCTCTCATAAAAAATAAGGAGGAGCTGACTTCAGAAGACCTGGTGTATATGCTCTCTGCAAGAGGCCCACAGCAGAAAGAACTCTTTGAGCTTTCGGCTGCAATTAAAGAGAAATTCGTTGGGAACATCGTATATTACAGGGGTTTGATAGAATTTTCGAACCGTTGTCAAAAGAATTGCCTCTATTGCGGAGTGAGGGCCGGAATGAAAGATATAAACCGTTACCAGATGACTGACGATGAGGTTTTGGAGGCTGCTATCTTTGCATACGAACACAGATACGGGAATCTGGTGATTCAGGCAGGTGAGAGAAGCGGTAAACAATACACTGCAAAGATATCTTCTCTGATGAAAAAGATACATCAGAAAACCAACAGTCAAATGCGAATAACCCTTTCTCTGGGGGAACAGAGCGAAGATACTTACCTTAACTGGAGAGAAAGCGGTGCAGACAGATACCTGCTGCGGATTGAATCCTCATCAGAAGAGTTGTATTCAAAACTCCACCCGCAGGATGGCAAACACTTATACAGCAGAAGGATGGAGGCTCTCGAAACATTGAAAAAACTCAATTACCAAGTGGGTTCCGGGGTGATGATAGGGCTACCTTTTCAGACACTGGAGCATCTTGCCGGCGATCTCCTTTTCTTCAGGAGCTTTGATATAGATATGAATGGAATGGGTCCTTATATCGAACATGAAGATACCCCCCTGTACAGGTTCAGGGATATCCTTCCTTCCCGCGACGATCGTTTTAATCTGAGTCTGAATATGGTAGCCTCTCTGAGAATACTTATGAAAGATGTAAATATTGCAGCAACAACCGCTATGCAGACTCTTGACCCTCGGGGCCGTGAAAAGGCCATCAGCGTCGGAGCTAATGTAATAATGCCAAATATCACCCCGGTCAGGTACAGAAAAGACTATCTGCTCTACGAAGATAAACCTTGCATTGACGAAGAGGCTTCGGAATGCCTTGGTTGCCTGGAGAGAAGAATCAGATCAACCGGGAATGAGATCGGGTATGACAAATGGGGAGATTCTGCGCATTACCAAAAAAAGCAATAATATTTGGAGATACTTCGTCTGAAGAGGATCATCTACAGAAAAGCCACCTGAAAAATGCGCCAATGCATTTTGTGGATGAACTGCGAAAATCCCACATGCCAGCAAATTTTGTAATCACCTGTTATTCTGTGATCTAAAGAATTTTTCAAAAAGTATTGTTTTTGAAATATTTCATATAATACATGCTATGTGCGCGTTACAAAATTTGCTGACATCAAATAAAAGTTTCCCACATTAAGCGGCACAAGGCAATCCATTGATTATATGTGTTATATGTTTGTGTTAACTATACTTTTTTTCATAATTTGTACTACAGCATAACTTATAGCTCTTCCAGCTTATATTTGAGTTTCTTACATCTAATATTTGAGTTTTGAAGTAGGCCATTTTTGAGTCAACTGATTTCAGGACGGGACGAACATGTCAGCAAATTTTATAAAAAACAGATTATAAGTGCGATACGAATTTTTCAAAAAACTATACTGTAACCGTTCGTTGAGCCCCGCCTTGTGTATAAAAAAAAAGAGACTAAAAAGTCTCTTTTTACCTTATCTCTATCTCGAGTGGAGTCCATTTGTTTGGGAGCAGCTGATAAAGCTTCATATGGTTATGATCCATCAGCCTTCCCAAAACATCAGCCAGGTATGCACACGGATCGATATCATTCATTTTGCATGATGCGATTAATG
>DIXE01000007.1 GCA_002428635.1 Bacteroidales bacterium UBA6088 | reverse complement strand
GGCGGGGCTCAACGAACGGTTACAACTATAATTTTTTGAAAATTTCATATAATACACATTATGTGTGTTTTACAAAATTTGCTGAGACCAAATTTTTCTCGCAACATCCAGATTGAAAGGAAATTCTCATCTAGCAATGCATTTTCCTGACGAACCAGCTTAATTCCGCTTATCCCATAGAGGCAGGAAGCAAACATACAGAAAGACTAAGTCATTCTGATATAAAGATATGATAATTATGTTATTTGCCAAACATGAATTGTTCATGGTTAATTCGGCTTCTGTACTCTTGTTTTCTTAACTACTAATAGTCTTGTTTTCTTAATTCCTTAAAGTCCATTGAGCAACAATTTGCCTAAAATTTTCACTTTTAGCTTTGGAATAACCGAATTATTTATATATTTGCTCTGTTTTTTAAAATATTATGCCAAAAATATGTAAGATTATCTTGCATTTGTGAAAAATAATTATGTATATTTGCGCTGATATATTGTTTGTTAAATTTTAATATTGTATTAACTATATTTGCCAATCAAAAAATTTGTTTAACTAAAGTATTTAACTCTAAAGAATTTAAAATGAAAAGAAAAATCACATTCTTCGGTATTTGTGCACTGTTTTGTGCACTTGTGATCTCTCTCGGTTCTTGCCAAAAGGACTGGTCAACAGAGATCGACCAGCTTAAGACCGATGTGGCTGCCAACAAGACAGCAATTGCAGCTCTTCAGACTGCAATTTCATCAGGAAAGCTGATCAAACAAGTTACCGCTGTTCCCGGTGGCTATCTGATAACTTTTTCCGATAACACCACAATAACTATTAACCATGGTGCCAACGGTGCAACCGGAGCAACTGGTGCAACCGGAGCAACTGGTCCTGCCGGTCCTGCCGGTCCTGCTGGTGCTGACGGAGTTGACGGAGTTGACGGAGTTGCTGGTTCTGACGGATTCACCCCGATACTTGGCGTTGATGCAGATGGTTACTGGACCGTTATAACAACTGAAGGCGGAACTGCTACCCGCGTGAAAGATGTTAACGATAACGATGTAAAAGCTACTCCCGACGTTGTTGCAGGCGATATGACCGTTGTTGACGGCAAGCTGGCAATCGGCGGAACACAGACAACAGTTGAAGTACCCACCATTCTTTGGGACTCAATTAATGATCAGTTGATTATCACCATTCTTGATCCCACAACCAATCTGCTTACATCTTACAATGTTCCCCTTGCAAAAGATGTTGTATTCGGAACAGATATTATGGGTATTGTATCACCTGTTGGTGAGACCAAGGTTATGTTAAGCTACGGATTTGTTCCTTCAAGCGGTGCTGCAAACTATCCTCTTATTAACCCCGCAAATGCAACATTGGCAGGTGTTAATGAGGCTCTTGCTTTTGCAGGCGTAACTTACGACCAGCTTCTCCGTTCAGAAGGTAAACTTCCTATGGTTATCAATCCTGCTCAGGCATCTCTTACCGGTTATACATTTGAAGTAGTAAAACAAGGTGGAACCAAGTACGCTATCCAGCCTAACGTAGATCCTGCAGTTTCAGTAACTTCAGGTTTTGCTGGCAACTTTGTACAATGGGCTGCTGCTCCTTCAGACGGTCTCTACACTCTTACACTCAGCCCGACCAAAGCTCAGGCTGTTACAGCTGAGGCTGCTGCAGGTTATCCTGTAGGCTATCCCGGAGTTGTTGCAGGTGAATCACACCAGCTTGCAATCCGCGGCACAAAAGGCACAAGAGAAATCTTCTCAGGCTATCAGTATGCTGTTAAGGTTCAGAGAGACGTTAACACTATTTACGCCTACAAAGCTGGTCTCACAGCAACTGTGAATCCTCCGGATCCTGCCCTTTATCCCTGGAAGGCTTATGTTCCCATCGGAACAACCAAGAACCTTCTTGATTTCTATGACAGAACAGCTCCTCTGCCCTTGCAGACTCTTAAGAGCACAGATTTCTACAAGAGCGAAATTGCATTGGTTGAACTTCCCGGCAACGTTGACGTAAGACAATATATTTCATCTGCCGGAACAAGTGTTACTACTACAACTACAACTGCTACAGTAAGTAACCTTAATATGAAAACCATTCCTTTCAATCTCTTTACATTCGACTGGATGGGAAGATATCAGAAAGGTCTTGGTATTGAGGTAGTGTTCTACTCAGCTCTTAACAACGCTATCAGCCCATTGGCAGCATGGACACACACTCTTCAGATAGACGATCCTCTCACTGCAACAGTTGATGAAAGAAAGGTTAGAGTTCTTATGACTCCGATCTTCACAGAACTTGATGCTCTTGGCAAGACCGAACTTTGGAGGACAAATGCTACAGAAGTACAGGTTAGGCTGACAACCACCCTTACAGGTGCTACCCACATTGCAGGTGTAACTTATGAGTATCTGGATGCAAACGGAAACGTTATAGCTCCTGACTTAGCAGGTACATGGGGAGATCCTATGCTTACTACTCTTGTAAAGGTACAGGATGTTCGCTCTATAAGATTCATAGTTGATCCTACAGTTGCTGTTCCAGGTACCTGGACTGCACAGTTAGTGTTTGAAGATCGTCGTGATTTTACCAACGGAGGCCCAATCACCGGTGCAAATGCTGACCTGTTCAAGGTAAACATTCCGTTCACACTTGTTAATCCTGACCTGACTGCTACATTTAATGCACTTAAGGAGCACAAGGCTAACCTGTTTAACGGCCAAAACTTGATAGTTTACGGCACTTATCCAAATGCCAACGTATACAACGGATTCACCGCTGACCGTGTTGCTACTGCACAAACCAACATTACAACTGCTTACTACGATTTGTTCAATGCATACACAAACGTGTACGATCCTACAGTTGCTAACTACGCTGGCCCGCTTGCAGCTTCAACAACTCCGACACAGCTTGTAGATGCTACCTGGCTCAAGTTTACAAAGACAGCTCCTACAGCTCTTGCTAATCCTCTTATAGTCGGTCTTACCACTATCCCTACCATGACAGACAGGTTCAGTATTCTTCCTGCAGGAATGTACAAGGATTATAGTGTTAAACTGACATTCTACCACTTCGGAAACGTTGCGAATGCTGTTGATCTTGAGACTATCACAGTTACTCCTCATAGTGAAGTTGCTGACGGTGAGATTCTTGTTAAGACCTCTGCAAAACCTGCAGGATGGCTTCTCCCGACTACTCTCGAAGTAACAAACGGTGACAATGTTAAGATGCTTCCGCTCTCATACTACTGGAAGGCAGAAGACTATCTGAACAACAACATCATGGCATTCGGTATGAACGATGCCAACGCAGTTGTTGCCCGCGATGTAAGGATTACTGGTGGTGTTGCAAAGGTTGAGGTTCTCAAGACCGATCCTACCTATTCTCACCTGGTAGATGTATTTGCAGGCTATCCTGGTGTAGCTGCCGGTGTTGCAGCAACAGGAGCACTTCCTGCAAACGCAGATGGTTTCTATATCACTGGTGTAGCTCCTGTAGCTGCAATCCAGACAGATGTACAGGTTGAACTTACAGTTAAGATTACAGATATCTTCGGACAGATCCTTCAGCAGAAGATTTATGTAACTGTTAAGAAAAACTAATACATAATATACTTTGAATCAGGAGCACCTCAAGAGGTGCTCCTTTTTTTTTCTGAACAAAACCAATTTTTTTGTGTTATTTCTTGACAAGTTGAAAGAATATGCAACAAAAAATTATTCACGACAAAGAAAAACTAAGATTTCTTATCACTGTTGAGGGACATACGGGGTATGTTGAGTACCGGATAACGCAGGCAATTATGGAACTACGGCACACTTATGTTCCGGAAGAACTCCAGGGAAGGGGAATCGCTGCAATACTTGTTACTGCTGCACTTGAATATGCTGTTGAGAATGGATTGATTATAAAACCTGTCTGCAGCTATGTAAAATCTTTTCTGCAAAAAAACTCCTCAGATTTTCCTGATCTAAAAAATTTTGTCTAATGCTCGATTTCAACAATACCCAACTGGCATTCTCTTCAAAAAGCGATAATGAACTGAAAATGGTATATGTACTGTTCCTGGCAATGAAAAACAGGGGAGTAGTTAGCCTCGCTAAGGGATTAACCGGTTTTACAGAAAGGATTGGACTCCCGGTAGGTTGGGCAGTAAAACCAACTCTTTACCGTCACTTTGTCGGTGGTGAGACTCTTGACGAGTGTAAATTAGTAATAAAAAAACTCAAAGAGTACAATATTTACTCTGTTCCGGATTATTCGGCCGAAGGTGGAGGTAAACTGCAGGATATCCAGGAGGCCTTTAACGAAACAAAAAAAGCCATTGATCTAGCTGTAAAGGAACCTTCTATTGCATATGCTGTTTTCAAACCATCGGCACTTATTGCCGGTGAGGTTTTACAAAAGTTATCTACAGAAAATCCTACGTTAGGTGAAGTGGAGAAAGAGGAGTACGGGAATTTCAGAAGCAGGGTGTTATCCCTCTGTGAGACGGCTCACAATTCCGGGGTGAAGATAATGATTGATGCCGAGCATTTTGCTTTTCAGAAATATGTCGATGCAATAGCAGAGGAGGCAATGGGGCTCTACAATAAGAATAGTGCAATAGTATTCCATACTTTGCAGATGTATCGCACCGACAGGCTGGATTACCTTAAGGAACTGCACAAAAAGGCAAAAGAGCGAGGTTATGTTCCGGGAATCAAATTTGTAAGGGGTGCATATATGGAGCAGGAGAGGCAAAGGGCATATGAACTGGGCTATCAGGATCCTATTCATCCCAACAAAAATGCAACTGACAGATCCTACGACGATGGATTGCAGTATGTTATGGATAATCTTAAAGAGTTTGAACTCTTTAGCGGCACACACAATTATGAAAGTAACCAGCTGCTTGCAAGGCTAATTGATGAAAAGGGAGTTGAAAGAGGAGATAAAAGGATATTTTTCTCTCAACTTTATGGTATGAGTGACAACATCTCTTTTACCCTGGCCTCCGAGGGCTACAATGTATGCAAGTATCTTCCTTATGCTCCTGTAAACAAGGTGCTTCCATATCTTTTGAGAAGGGCTGAGGAGAATACCTCGGTTGCCGGACAAACCAACCGCGAACTTTCATTGATAAAAAGCGAACTGGAAAGAAGAAAAACAGTTAATGTAAAATGAAAAGAATATTGCCCGTTACAGACATGAGTTGTGCAAACTGTGCCCTGGGTGTAGAAAAACACCTCAGGTCACAGAGTGGTGTGTCTAATGCCGTGGTCAACTTTGCAGACAAGAGCGTACAGCTTGAGTATAATCCTAAAATAACTACTTTGGAACAATTGAGAGACTCTGTACGTTCTATCGGATATGATATGATTATTGGTGAGAATGACGAGAAAAACAGTGAACGACAGGCAGAAGAGAACAGAATCAACTTCATAAATCTTAAGAGAAGAACAATTTTAGCCTGGTTTTTCTCTGTTCCTGTTATGATTATCTCAATGTTTTTTCACGGGCACAATAACGGTTTTATTCTGGCTTTTCTCTCTATCCCTGTGGTTTTCGGAGCCGGCGGGGAGTTTTTTGTCAGAGGTATGCGTCACGCTGTTAAGGGTATGGCAAATATGGATACTCTTGTTGCTTTGAGTACTTCAATAGCTCTGTTTTTCAGTCTGTTCAACACAATTTTCCCCAAATTCTGGATTAGCAGGGATATGGAACCGGTACTCTTTTACGAGGCTGCTGTGATGATAATCTCTTTTGTGCTGCTTGGGAAACTTATGGAGGAGAGAGCTAAGGCGAACACCTCTTCTGCAATAAAAAAACTGATTGCCCTCCAGCCAAAGGAGGCAACTGTTCAGGATGAGAAAACGGGTAACTATGTTCAGGTTGCAATCTCTGAGTTAAAAAAGAGTGCTCTTGTCCTTGTCAGACCGGGAGAGAAGATCCCGGTGGATGGAGTTGTTGTCAATGGAGAGTCCTGGGTGGACGAGAGTATGGTTAGCGGAGAACCTGTCCCTGTTTTAAAAAGAGATGGAAGCAAGGTGTTATCAGGGACCATAAATACAAACGGTTCATTCTTATTCAGGGCTGAGCGGGTTGGAAGTGAAACCCTGCTCTCAAGGATAATTGCTATGGTTAGGGAGGCACAGGGTAGCAAAGCTCCTGTCCAAAGACTTGCAGACAAGATAGCATCCTATTTTGTGCCGGCAGTTGTTGGAATTTCTGTGCTGACATTTTTGCTCTGGATCACAATAGGAGGGAGCGGGTATTTTTTTAAAGCACTTCTCTCATCTCTTTCTGTGCTTGTAATAGCCTGTCCATGTGCACTCGGATTGGCTACTCCCACAGCCCTGATGGTCGGGATAGGAAAAGGTGCAAAAAAACATATACTTATAAAGGACGCTGCAGCATTGGAGCAAATGTGCAAGGTAAATGCTGTAGTCCTTGACAAAACAGGGACACTTACAGAAGGCAAGCCTGTAGCCACAGAGTGGAGCTGGAATGATGAAATCGTAACAACTTCTGATTGTGGCACTCAGGAGCAGCTGGCCCTGTTGGCCGGTGTCCTTGAAAGACACTCGGAACACCCGGTAGCAAGGGCCATAACCGAATATGTTGAAAAGAATTACGGCGCAAAATCAGAAATTGAACTGACAAAAATAAACACTACTGCCGGAATTGGGATTAGTGCAAAATACAATGACAAGTTATACTGGGCCGGAAACTTAAAAATTGTAAAAGATCAGTTTTCAGAAAAGATACCATCTTGGCTTAGTGAGCTTGAAAGAGAGAGAGAAGCAATGAAGAATCAGGGTAAGAGTGTTGTTTATTTCGGTTGTGATCAGAATCTTCTTGCAATAATATCTGTGGCTGACAAGGTAAAAGAGAGTTCGGTAGAGGCAGTCAGGGAGTTGAAAAGCAGGGGAGTGGAGGTTTATATGCTTACTGGAGATAATCAGGAAAATGCCTCATTGGTGGCCTCTGCGCTGGGGATTGATAATTTTAAAAGCGATACACTTCCTTCAGATAAGGAGGAGTTTGTGGTCTCGCTGCAGAAGGAGGGCAAAGTTGTGGCAATGGTAGGTGACGGAATAAATGATGCACAGGCTCTGGCCAGGGCAGATGTTAGTATTGCAATGGGAAAAGGTACCGATATTGCAATGGATGTCGCGATGATGACACTTATTACTTCAGATTTGAGACTGTTACCGGAAGCTTTTGACCTTTCGGTATCAACTGTGAGACATATCAAACAGAATCTCTTTTGGGCATTTATCTATAATCTTATCGGAATACCTATCGCAGCCGGCATACTTTATCCGCTTACAGGGACTCTTTTGAATCCAATGTATGCAGCAGCAGCAATGGCCTTTAGTTCAATATCTGTAGTGCTTAACAGCCTGAGACTCAATTGGTCAAAGAGGTAGCTAACTGAGTTGTATTTGAAGTGGTAACATGACACGAAAAAATTTGGTGTAAGGAAATCCTGCTTGCCAGGCGAAATTTGCTGACACCTGGCATTTCCCGGAAGAACCCAATTTTACCACCCAAAAGGGTGTGTAGAGAGCGGCAGCTTGGCAAAGGGATGGTAATCACCTTTTAGACCAATAGGTTCTGAATTTTGGATATCGTGCACAATCTCGATTGAGGGTCTGGCTTCTTTAACTCCGAATCCCTCTCCTTTGATTATATGCATGTAGGATTCGGTGTGGAGATCTGCAAAACCATCAGTAAAATCTATCTCATTCCCGTCAACATTTATTGAGCGGTAGATGCGCTGACCTTTCTGCTTGATATTCTCAGGAAGTGTATCTGAGTTGATGCTCAGGAAATATCTCACACGCGCTCTCTCAAACTCCAGATATCCGGCAACCCTGTCGTAGCACTTGATGTGCACAACATTTCTTTTGATATCTCCGAATATCCACTGGAACATATCGTAAAAGTGTATCCCTATGTTTGTTGCAATGCCGCCGCTTTTGCGGGGATCACCCTTCCAGCTGGTAAGGAACCAGCTTCCGCGCGAAGTTATATAAGTAAGCTCTACATCGTGAATTTTATTACCGGATCCGTTCTCCATCTCCTTTTTAAGGGCCAGCATTTTTTCGTGATATCTGAGTTGGAGAATTGTGTATATTTTGTGACCACTATCTGCCTCTGCTGCCAGTAACTGGTCAAGGTTTTTGGGATTGAGGACCATAGGCTTTTCGGTGATTACATCAGCTCCAATCTTTAATCCATAGCGAATATGGGCGTCATGAAGATAGTCAGGAGTGCATACAGATAAATAATCGACCCCTCTCCCGGAGCTTATCTGCTTGGAAAGATGTCTGTCAAAAAGTTCGAATTGAGTAAAGTAAGAACTATCGGGGAAGTAACTGTCGAGTAGTCCCACGCTGTCAAAAGGATCTATAGAAGCTATCAGGTTGTTACCTGAATTTTTTATGGCTTTGAGATGGCGAGGAGCAATGTACCCAGCTACACCCATCAGTGCGAATTGTTTCACTTTTTCCAAAGTATTCTGTTTTATCTCTGTCAATTATTCAATAACTTACTGCCAACCAAAGGGGTGTGCAGACAATTTTTTCTGTGCAAAGGGGTGATAATCACCTTTTAGTCCAACAGGTACAGCATTACGTATATCGTGCACTATCTCTACGCTTCTCCTTGAGTCTTCAATCCGGAATCCCTCTCCGGCTAGTATTTTTTTGTACGAGTCTGTGTGCAGCTCTGTGAATCCATCCGAGAATTCAACCTCCTGGTTCTCTATTGTCAGTGAACGGTAAGTACGTTTTCCTGTTGCAGCTATCTCCTGAGGAAGAGTCTCTGCGTTGATGCTTAAAAAGTACCTCACCCGGGCTCTCTCAAACTCCAAAAATCCTGCCACCCTGTCGTGTGTAGCTATGTGGACGATATTTTTTGTCACTTTTCCGAAAATCCAGCCAAGCATATCGTAAAAATGGACACCGATGTTTGTTGCAACTCCTCCGCTTTTTCGGACATCACCCTTCCAGCTGGTGTAGTACCAGTTTCCTCTGGATGTGATGTAAACCAGGTCTATATCAAAAATTTTACTCTTAGGTGACGCCTCAATCCTGTTTTTAAGATCTACTATTGATGGGTGAAGTCTTAGTTGTAATATGTTGTAAATATTTCTGCCGGACTCCTTTTCTGCAAATTCAAGTGCATCAATATTCCAGGGATTGAGCACCACAGGTTTTTCGCAAATTACATCTGCTCCGGCCCTCAGTCCGAATCTTATGTGAGCATCGTGCAGATAATTTGGGGTGCATATTGAAACATAGTCGAGCCCGTTATCACCTGATTTAAGACAGCCTTCGGTGGCTGAACGTCTCTTTTTCGAAATATGTCTTTCAAATAGTTCATATTGTGTAAAGAAAGCACAATCAGGGAAGTAGGAGTCTACAATTCCTACGCTGTCAAATACGTCGTAAGCTGCAACCAGCTCGTTACCTGTATCCTTTATCGCTTTCATATGCCTTGGAGCAATGTATCCGGCAGCCCCGATCAAAGCAAATTTTTTCATTTATAAAGATTTATTTTCGGTTATTGTAAATTTGTTCGTAATATTTCTGGTACTCTCCGGAAGTGACTCTCTCCAGCCAATCCTGATTTTCAAGATACCACCTAACTGTAATTGTCAGGCCTTTATCAAAATCCACAGACTCTTTCCATCCAAGCTCCTTTCTCAGTTTACTGGAGTCTATAGCATAACGCAGATCGTGTCCTGCCCTGTCTGTGACATAAGTTATGAGCTTTTCACCAGTGCCGGGAGTTCTTCTGAGTTCTCTGTCCACAATGGATATAAGCTTTTTGATGAGATCTATGTTTTTCCACTCGTTACCCCCTCCTATGTTGTATGTCTCTCCATTTTTACCGTTGTGCATTATGAGGTCAATTGCAGATGCGTGGTCTTCTACAAAGAGCCAGTCTCTTACATTCTCTCCTTTCCCGTAAACCGGGAGGGGTTTGTTGTTTTTGATGTTGTTAATAAATAGCGGAATAAGTTTCTCGGGAAACTGGTAACTTCCGTAATTGTTTGAACAGTTTGAAATTACTATTGGCAATCCGTAAGTGTCGTGATAAGCCCTTACAAAGTGGTCGGAGGAGGCTTTGGAAGCAGAGTAGGGTGAATGTGGATCGTACCTGCTCCACTCGGTAAAAGGATTGTCGTTTTTTTCCAGAGATCCGTAAACCTCGTCTGTAGAGACATGATAAAAGAGCTTGCCTTCAAAATCGCCCCTCCAGGATTCAAGAGCAGTCTGCAAAAGAGAAAGAGTTCCAATAACATTGGTTTGGGCAAAAGCCAGTGGGTCCATTATGGATCTGTCAACGTGGGATTCGGCAGCCAGATGTACTACTGTGTCAAACCTGTATTTTAAAAACAGTTCTTTGAGAGCCTTCAAATTACAGATGTCCTCTCTTACAAAACAGTAATTACTCTTACCCTCAATCTCTCTTAAATTCTCCAGATTTCCGGCATAGGTGAGATTGTCAAGGTTGACTATTTGGTAGCCGGAGTATTTTTTTACCAGATGTTTCAAAAGATGTGACCCGATAAACCCTGCTCCACCTGTCACTAGTATTTTCCTGTTCATAATTTTTTCTCAATTATATTTCTTTTGCCATCATTTTTATACATCTCTCGAGTGACGCTCTCCAGTGAGGTATTTCAAGAGAGAATCTGGCCTTTATTTTATCTTTGCAGAGCAGTGAAAAAGAGGGCCTTTTTGCTGCTGTCGGGAATTTGTCACCGGTTACCGGAATTACCTTGCAGTTGATTTTTTGGTCTGACACAACAGCAGGATATTTTCTGGCCAGTTCTATTGTCTCGTATGCAAAATCGTACCAGGAGCATACCCCTTCGTTGGAATAATGGTAGATATCCTCTTCCCAGCATCTTTCTGCCTCATTTGTGCAGGTTTTGCAGTCTGTCAGGGACAATATTCTTATAATTGCCTCAGAGAGATCTCCTGCATAGGTTGGAGTTCCAATCTGGTCGAACACTACATCTATACTATCTTTGCCTGTTGCAAGCCTGAGAATTGTCTTGACAAAGTTGGAGCCGTAGCAGGAGTATAGCCAGGATGTTCTGACAATGGTGTGTCTGCATCCTGATGCAATTACAGCCTTTTCTCCCTCAAGCTTGGTGCGGCCGTATGTCGTCAGTGGTGAGGTTCTGTCATCTTCACGGTATGGCAGCGGACCAAGACCCTCAAATACATAATCCGTTGATATGTGAATAAGAAAACCTCCTGTAATTTTTAATGCATTAGCCAGGTAACCCGGAGCAAATCCATTGAGTTTGAGCGCATCGGTAAGATTTTCCTCTGCCTTGTCAACGGCAGTGTATGCCGCACAATTGATTATATGAGTGATCCTGTTGGTCGTTATAAAGCTCCTTACTGCTTCGGGGTCACAAATATCCAACTCAATTAGGTCAGTAAAGTGCACACTAACAGACTCCGACTCTCCGCAGCTTTTTTTGAGAGCATCAATGATTGAGTTTTTTCTGTCTTTCAGCTCACTGCCAAGCTGTCCGTTGGCTCCCGTAATCAATATTGCTGCCATTATTGTATATTTTTAACTGAAACTGATTTTGTAATCAAAGAGATCGGCATCGTCCAGAGATGGATGCTTTTTATCTTTTTCGCTAAGAATAATTTCGCTTTCCGGAAGTTGCCAGTCAATATTTAACTGAGAGTCGTTCCACCTTACGGCTCTCTCATATTCAGGCTTGTAGATGTTGTCGGCTTTGTATTGCACTATAGTGTTGTCTTCCAACACAGAGAATCCGTGTGCAAATCCTCTGGGGATAAAAAGTTGTCTCTTATTCTTATCAGAAAGTTCAACTGCCACATACTCCCTAAAATTTGGGGAGCCCTTTCTGATGTCAACAGCAATATCAAGGATCCTTCCGGTAACAACCCTTATCAGTTTGGACTGGCTCCAGGGATGCAGCTGGTAGTGAAGACCTCTGACCACACCCCTTCTTGAGGAGGATTCGTTCTCCTGAATGAATTCGGTTGTTGAAACCTCCCTGCGGAATTTTTCCAGCAGAAAAGATTCCATAAAATAACCTCTTGAATCTTCTCTGACCAGTGGTTCGATGATTATTACTTCAGGGATGCTGCATTTAATAAATTTCATGGCAGTTAAGCTTCAGCTCTGTTTTACAAGGTTCATAAGATATTCTCCGTAACGATTCCTGAGCATGGGTTCTGCAAGTCTGGCAAGTTTCTCTTTTTCTATCCATCCGTTTCTGAATGCAATCTCCTCGAGACATGCAATTTTCAGGCCTTGTCTCTTCTCTATCACCTCAACAAAGGTAGATGCTTCTGACAAAGAATCGTAAGTTCCGGTATCCAGCCAGGCAAAGCCTCTTCCCAGGAGTTGGACCTTAAGACTATCAGCCTTTAGAAACTCTTGATTTACAGTTGTTATCTCAAGTTCTCCCCTTGCAGAGGGCTTAATTTTTTTTGCAATGCTCATAACCTTGTTGGGGTAAAAGTAAAGACCAACTACAGCGTAATTACTTTTTGGCCTGAGAGGTTTCTCCTCAATGCTGAGAACCTTGCCATTTTCATCAAACTCAGCAACTCCGTATCTTTCGGGATCATTTACCCGGTATCCGAAGATTGTTGCCAGTCCGTTCTTCTGAGCATCCTCCATAGCCTTTTGAAGCATCACTGTAAAACTTTGTCCGTAAAAAATGTTGTCTCCGAGAACAAGACAGGCGCAGTCATCGCCTATGAATTTCTCTCCGATTATAAATGCCTGGGCAAGACCGTCAGGTGAAGGCTGCTCTGCATATTCCATTTTAATACCGTAATCGTTGCCGTCTCCTAGAAGCCTTTTGAAGGCGGGAAGATCCTGTGGGGTTGAAATAAGCAAGATCTCGCGTATGCCGGAAAGCATCAGAACAGAGAGGGGATAATATACCATCGGCTTATCATAGATCGGGAGAAGCTGCTTAGAAACACCTTTTGTTATAGGGTAGAGACGTGTGCCAGATCCACCGGCAAGGACAATTCCTTTCATTTCTCTTTATTTAAGGATATTATAACAAATATAGTAAAAATCGCACTCCCCTTTGCACTATCTCCCAAAAAGTCCTCTTCTTTTTGTTTTTGGGACAGGAATTTGATCCTGACAGAATATCGAAGGCAAAAAACATTCCCCGGGCCTCTCTCTGAGAGAATTGTAAATGAATCCCCAATCCGGCATCCCTCCAAAGTTCCTGTCGTCTATGAACATATCTGCCATAAGTTTTCTGGGACTGATTATGTTGGTGTCTTCCGGGAGATTCTGGTTAACGGCATAAAACTCCAACCCCCTGTTACGGCAAAATTCCACGGCATCTTTAAGAAGATCTCCTTCCCTTACCGTCCACAGAATGAGATGATGCCTCAGTTCTGATTGTATTAGCTTAAGAGTCTCAATTGCAAAAGGGATCTCTTCTCCAATGAGGGGATATTTGTGTTTTACTATTGTACCGTCGAAATCAACAGCTATGACCATTGTGTTTACATTTATTATACAAAAATATAAAAAATGGTATATTTTTTGTAACTTTAATTCTCAATTAACCAATATTAACCTATAATTAATACATATTATGAGATTTAACAAAAAAGTTGAGGAGATTCTCAATAAACAAATAAACGCAGAGTTTTGGTCTGCATATCTTTACCTTTCTATGAGTGCCTATTTCCAGACAAAAAGTCTTCCAGGCTTTGCAAACTGGATGAAAGTTCAGTATCAGGAGGAGATGTCTCACGCCCTTAAGATATTTGACTATATAAACTCCAGAGGCGGAACAGTTAAACTTGAGCCGATTGCCAAGGTTCAAACCGAGTGGAAAAGTGTAGTGGATACATTTAAGGATACCTACAAACATGAATGCGAAGTTACAGATATGATACACAACTGTTACGAAGTAGCAGTGAAGGAGAAGGATCACGCTACAGCCAATATGCTTCAGTGGTTTATTGACGAGCAGGTAGAAGAGGAGGAAAATGCTCAGCAGATCCTCGATCAGCTTGAGCTCATTGGTGAAAACGGGCAAGGACTTTTTTATCTTGACAAAGAGATGGCTGCAAGAACATTTGTTGATGCAACAAAAGCATAAAGTATCCGAGATCAGATTTTTCCAAGTACAAGTTTGGTTGGTAAACCCGGTTGCAGAGTTTTTTTTCTCTGCAACTTTTTTTTTATCTATTTTGAATGACAGTAATTTAAAAATATCTATATATTTGTAGAGAATGAGTTATTCATTATGGAAAGTTCCATCGTTATTGAACTTATACAGAACATTGCTTTACTCTTGTCATTCAGTCTTTTGTACGAACTGGTCTGGTGGAATGATAAAAGATACAGGAAGTTCTTTTTTAGATTCCTTTCAGGCCTGATAACCGGAGGAATTGGAATTCTTCTTATGAAAACGCCCTGGTTTGCAATCCCAGGCATATCCTTTGACAGTCGTACAATCTTAATCCTCAACACATCACTTTTCTTCGGCCCTCTGGCATCTGTTGTGGCAATGGCTGTTCTTGTAGCCTTCAGAATTTATATGGCAGGTGCAGGTCTTGCTATGGGCATTCTTACTATTGTCACTGCAGGTACAATCGGATTGCTCTGGAGCCGGAAATTTCCTGACTGGAAAAAGGGAAAGGTCAATATCAAACTCTGGTCTGTGGCTGTGCTGGTCCACATAGTGGCATTATTCTGCACTCTGGCTCTGCCAAAAGAGCAGATAATTCCAACTTTAAAAGCTGTTATTATACCTATGCTTTTAATTTATCCTCTGGCATCACTCCTTCTGGGAAAAGTACTTGTGCGGAGAATGAATACATGGAAGAGTCACGAAGCCATTTCCCTTGCCGAGGAGAGACTCAAGCGATTCGTAAATTCAAATACCGACCTTATGTTCATAAAAGACGATCAGTTTCGCTACATTGTTTTCAACGAAGCGACTGTGCGTTTTTTTAACAGGGATAGAGAAGATATCCTCAACCATACAGATTACGAACTTCTTGAAAGGAAGTATGCTGATTTCTGCCGGAAATCAGATCTTGCGGCTTTGTCGGGTGAAGGCAACAGTGTTACAGAAGAGAGTATTGGCAACAAAATTTACGAAGTGACAAAATTTCCGATCAACATCGGAAACGACAATAATGGAATCGGGTGCATAATGAAGGATATCTCTGCAACTCTCAAAAACAGGGAGCTGCAGAAAGCTCTTCTGGAGATTTCTCAGCTCCCCTTTGAGAACATTACTCTTAGAGATTTTCTTTTTGATATTCACAAACAACTCTCAAGGGTAATAAAATCCGGCAACATATACATTGCGCTTTACCACCCGGAGGATAACACATACAGTTTTCCGTACTATATTGATGATTACGATAACTTTGAAAGCGATGAGAGGGTCAATATGGACAACTCCCTCACAGATTATATCCGTATAACGGGCAAAGGAGCTCTCATAAGATCAAAGGATGAAGAGGAGATAAACAAAAACTATTTACTCAACTTTCAGGGAGAGTATTCACCTGTCTGGATGGGCGCTCCCTTAATGGGAGGCGGAGGTAAAACAGTAATTGGGGTAATTGCTGTTCAGGACTACCAGGACGAAAATGCATACTCTGAAGAAGATCTTATCACTCTTGAGCTTTTTGCCAACCGTGTGGGAGTATTCATAGAGAGAGCAGCCTACATTAAAGAGCTTCAGGAGGCAAAAGAGCTGGCAGAGAAAAATGACCGGCTAAAGACGGCATTTCTTGCAAACATCAGCCACGAGATCAGAACTCCCATGAACGCAATAATTGGATTTTCAGATATATTGATGGAGGAGGTGGCAGATCCGGGGCAAAAAAACTACATATCTATAATCAACAACAGTGCATACCGGCTTCTGAGCACTGTGAACGATGTAATAGACATTGCCAAGATTGAGGCGGGAGAGACTTCATTAATAATTGAACCGTTCAATGTGTACGAAGTGTTAAGAACTCTTTACAAGTTTTTCCATCGCCCTGCCAACACAATTGATATCAAGATTTCCACGCCGTTGTATGATACTGGACAAATACTTAACGATACTGATAGTAAGCTTTTTCTGGAGATTAAAACTGATAAGACTAAATTTATCCAGATTTTCACAAATCTAATTTCCAATGCTGTAAAATTTACAGAGCACGGATTGATTGAATTCGGCTTCTACCGGGAAAATGGAGAAAATCCAGGGAACGGAAAGATTATTTACTTTGTACGAGACACCGGCAAAGGAATAGATACCGATGACATTGACAATATCTTCAAACGGTTCTATCAGGCAAGATACAACAAGACCGGCTACCACGAAGGAACCGGTCTCGGACTTACTATCGTTAAGGAATATCTAACTCTTATGGGTGGTGAAATCTGGGTGAAATCATCACCGGGAGTGGGATCAACCTTCTTTTTCACTCTTGAGCTTCCCAATCTTGGTAACCACGCTGCTGCGGGTCTCCAATAAAGAGCTCCTCTTCTGCTCGTCTGAAATTTCTTCAAGAAGTTTATCGAGCCATTTGATTGAGTAGCTTAGTGCATCAGCATCGTTGCAGTACCATGCAATCTGTTCAGACATCATTTTTCTGAACATATATCTGGCCTCTCCCTTGAATATGTTGAACGAAAGGGCATTCTCCACCTCTTTTGCAAACCTTACCCAGTCAGAAAATTTGTAGTGGGCAGGTACCAGGTAGGTGAGCCATTCAGAAGCTTTTGGGTGGTCAGATTTCTGTGCATATTCCAGTATGATTTTAAACTCAGGGTCATCCACAGGGGCAATTTTCCCAAAAATATATGTTCTTGCCTTTCCTCCATACAATACATCCAGTTTGGAATGGACAGCTCTCTCTCCATATATGTCTGAGAATAGCTTTAAATTGTCCATTACAAAGAGTGTCTGTCTGCTGGTTGCAGACTCATCGAACTTTCTGTAAAGATTCCAGTAAGACTCTTTTTTTAGTGAATCCAAAGGGAAATCAGGTGGGAATACATTCTCCAGTACTGATTGCTTCTGCTGTCTGAGCCCGGCAATATGCAGAGTATTGATGTAGGAGAGTATAAAGGCAGGGTCTCTCCTCCCGTTTTGATAATCACGGTTTTGGGCAGCCAGATTATTCTCTCTGTCCAGGCCCTGCCTGAATCTCTCCAACATCTCACCTGCTGTGGATTTACCCTCGGTTCTGTGCAAAAGTTTGCCGTCAGCTGGGTCCACAATCAAAAAAACAGGCTCTGAATAGACTTCATATATCTGACTCAATCTCTTTTTCTCATCACCTTCTGTGTAATCAACACTTATAAAACGCTCATTTACAAAATCGGCAACGCTGTCAATTGTAAATATGTTGTTTTTCATAAACAGACAGGGCGAGCATCTTGGAGAGCCGAAGTCAAGGAAAAGCAGTTTGTTCTGCTTTTTTGCAAGTTCGGCAGCTTTTGCATAGGGTTCATTTTTGAGAAGGTTTACACTTCTGTTCTGGGAAAATCCCCAGAAAGAGAAAGTGAGAAAAATCGAAAGAGTAAATATATGTTTCATAGCGGTCTATTTTTTGAGTCTGATTCCGTCGATACAGAAGTATGAGTGTATAAGATCGTTATTGCTTCCGTCCTTATAAGAACAGCTTGTGGAGAAGGTAACCTTTGTCACTGCTCCGAGTGCGGTAAGATCTGCCTTTACCCAGTCAGTTCTAAGGAATGAGAAAGTGGGATTAGCCGGGTC
Organism: Bacteroidales bacterium UBA6088; assembly: GCA_002428635.1. Lineage (GTDB taxonomy): Bacteria > Bacteroidota > Bacteroidia > Bacteroidales > UBA932 > Bact-08. Next base: position 45,595 of record DIXE01000007.1, on the reverse strand, counting down.
AGCATTGGCCGTGCAGCGAAGATAAATGTCAACAGTGCCAGTTAATGTGTTGCCGTTGTATCCTTTGGCTACTATTTTATAGTAATCCCCGGTAAGATTTAACTTTCTGGTAACACCAGGAGCAAATGTGTTCCAAATTGCTTTTGGTGCAGAGGGGATATTTGGGTTGGCAATGGAGGTTCCGGAGTTTGCTCCGTAATTCATTGCAAAATAGTTGTAGGTAGTGTTGGCTACAAGCATATGCTCAATCACAGCAGGCTGGGGCAGAGTAAAATAGGTTTCTGCTTCATTGTTTGCACTTGCAACTGCAAAGACCTCAGTCATATTGCGATATGCAGTGTAAACACTAAACAGGTTTGTGTCTCTTGCAGCCTGGCTATCGCTCCATACAAAGGAGCGGTTATTCTGGTTAGAGTATGCAAACCCACTGTAGGTGCCGTTGACGTTCTTCTTGGTGTTGAATGTAATCCCTCCCGAAGTGAATCCGTTGTCTGGAACTACGTGAGTGTAGGGTGACAACTGCAACTCATTGAATGTTATGTCGTCAGGAATCGGAACCAGTAATTCTCTTTGGTCGGTGCAGGAGAATATCATTGGTAATGATCCGATCAGTAATAATAGTATAAATTTTTTCATTTTTCTGAATTTTTAATTGTCATAACCAGGATTTGGTTTGATAAATTTATTTGTGCTGGTCTCGGTAGAGGGAATTGGCCAGCAATATAGATTTTGATCCACAGGAGTTACATCCGGCTTAAGGAGATAAAGTATTGGCTGGTTGTTCTTCTGAAATCTTAATGCTGCGAACCATTCGCTGCCGTTTTCCATATACAGCTCAAGGCAATACTCCTTGAAGATAAGTTCCATCAAAGCATCCCTTGTTGAAGGTGCTGCCAGTGCAGGAAGAACAGGATTTGTTCTTCTGGAGCGCATAGTGTTGATGGGTTCAATACAGCTGGCTATGCTTGCATTTGTTCTGGCCCTGAGTTCTGCCTGCATAAGGTAGAGTTCAGGAAAACGGAAATAATAGGTGGTGAATTTATCATTCATATGCTCAGTGGAGGGGCGACCTTCGCGGGCAAGCTTTGTAGGGCAATAGTAGAGAATACCTGTCGCACTTATTGCTCTTGCCCATCCCATTGTAGCTGCAAATCTTGGATCAGCATTTATCCAGGTGTCAAATTCAGGGAAGAATGACTTGAGAGAAGATGGGTTGTTCTGATTTGCAGTAGTCCATTGGTCACCAGCCTGAATTATTGTCTGCGAATAGGTACCCTCTGCGTATGCCCTGCCTGAACCGTCTTCCATATATCTTGCAAAAAGAACCTCCTTAGAATCCCAGGAATCCTTGAACATATTCTGCATATCAGGATCCATCGTGAAAGTTGCAGGAGCAGAAGACAGAACACTGTTTACTATTTCAAGAGCGGCCTGATAATCCCCGGTCCATCCTCTGTTTAGCAATAGTTTGGCTTTTATTACCTGAGCCATCTGCTTGGAGAGTTTTTTGGATGTGGTGTAATCGGGAAGAGATGCAATTCCAGCATCAAGATCGGCAAATATTTTTTCGTAGCTCTCTTTTACAGAAATCCTGTCTGCAAAAATGTTGTCGAAGTCTGCCAACTCTTCTCTCCACAGAACTCCGTATTCGTCGTCAGCCCAGAAGTGCGAGAAGCACCAGAGTAGATGAGAGTAATTCCAGGCTCTGTAAGTCCTTGCCTCTCCCAACATTCTCTGTTTGTTTTCCAGAGATGGGAATTTGTTGTCGGGCAGATTCTCGATTCCAGTTATCGCCGCGTTTGCAGCATTTATTGCTCCGAACAACCCCTGCCAGAAACCCGAGAAAGCGGAATAGGTAGAGTTGTATGACATAGGATAGTAAGAGGAACTGTTGGCCCTCGATAAACCTGCCTGTGCTGACAATGCAACATAGAAACTCCCTTGAATATTGGTGGTTGTAGAGTACATTCCGTTTAATATCGAAACTGCACCGTCGTAGGTTGTAACAGCATTGTCCAGTGTCATCTTGTGAGGTGGAGTCAGGCTCAGGAACTTGTCACAGGAGGTGAGAGCCGTGATCACAAGAATAATTGTAGATATTTTGAGTATTGTTTTCATATTTCAGCTTCTATTTAAAGGTTAATTTAAGTCCCAGGCTGAATGTTCTGGTAGAGGGGTATGTGCTGTAGTCAACACCTGTGCCCACACCAATCAGTTCCTGTGAACTCCTTGTACCGACCACGTATCTTGCAGCCATATCTGTACTTCCGAAGTTCCCCTGAGGGTCAAAACCGGGATAATTTGTAATTGTAAAGAGATTTGAAGCCTGGAAGGTAATATCTACATTGGTAAGGAATCTCTTCTCAAACCATTTCTTAGGGAGTCTGTAGTTCACATTCAAAGCAGTAAGTTTTATGAAGGAGGCATCAAAAATGTAATCTTCTGTAAGAACTGCTCCAACATAAGAAAGTCCCATTCTGGGAATTGCGGCCATTGGATCTCTTGTAAATACGTATCCATTCTCAAGGAGGTAGTTGTATGCATTGTAAGTGCCTGCTCCTGAGTTTACGGCTGAGTAAGCATAGTCCCAAAGCCTTTTTGCACCGTAAGAGTATGTAAAGTTTGCAGATGCATAAAGATCTTTGTATGTGAAGTTCATATTGAAACCTCCATAAAATTTGGGGTTGAAGTTACCGATGTTAACTCTATCAGTCTTTGTAATTCTTCCGTCTCCATCCTGATCCAAAACATAAGGATCACCCGGTAACTCTTTGGTTACCCTGTAAGATAGTTGTGCACCGGTTGTGGGATTTATAGGTTTAAGAGCAAAGATTTCCTCAGATGTAGCAAAGAGCCTCCCTGCTGTTTTGTAGCCAAACCAGTCTCCAATCTTTCCTCCTTCTACAAGTTTTACATACTCATAGTAGTAAGGCATTACAATCTCTTTCTGAATTCCATCCAGCCTGTTAACTGTACTGCTGTTTGTTGCAATATTGAATCCCAGTTCCAGCAACATATCTTTTCTCTTTATAAGCTCGCCTCTTACCTCAAATTCCCATCCTTTGTTTGTTATTGAACCGATGTTCTGGTTGATTGTCTGGAAAGATGAGTTGGTAGGTACGCTTCCGGTGTAAATAAGGTTGTCCACATTCTTGCTGTAGTACCCGATTGTTCCGCGAAGTCTCTCCTTTAACAATCCAAAGTCAATACCGATGTCTGTAAGTGTAGAGCTCTCCCATTGAAGAGACGGATTACCAAGATTTGAGGGCTTGATACCGGCCTGCTCTGAGTAAGGGGCAGCTGAAAGAAGTGTCATCCAGTCGTAGTATCCCAGGTTTTGTGAACCTGACTTACCAACAGAGGCTCTTATCTTGAGGTAGGGAATAATATCAGTAATTGGCTGCATAAAATCCTCTTCTGACATAATCCAGGCAAGAGCTCCTGAAGGGAAATAACCCCAGCGGTTCTTGGGACCGAATTTTGATGATCCGTCTGCCCTTAAAGTTGCAGTCAGAAGATACCTGTTCATAAACTTGTAGTTAGCGCGGGCAAAGAAAGAGGCCAGTGCACTTCCGTACTCGTCACTGCTTCCGTCTGTTTCTGCTCCACTGTTGATATTAATCAGGATCTCCTCGTCCGGAAATCCTTCTCCGGTAGCACTCAGCCTCTTGGCTCCGAATTTCTCTATAGATTGTCCAAGAACTGCCACAATGTCGTGTTTGCCGAATACTGCAGCATAGTTAAGGGTGTTGTCCCATACGCGAGTGTTGGATTCAGAAATTGAGAGAGTTCTGTAGTTGTATGCAGATGAATACCCTTGTGTTCCCTTTCTGTTAAAGGTGTCGTAAGAAGAGTTGGAATAGTTGAGAGTTCCTGCAGAACGGAATTTAAGTCCCGGTAATAGCTTTAATTCGGCAAACACTGTTCCGTACAAAGATTTTCCTAAACCGTCATTGCGGTTGTAATAAGTAATGTAGGGGTTCTCTATAGTTGTGTTTGTAGGAATAATATTGATGCTGCCGTCAGGGTTGTAAGGTTCAAAGTCAGGTCTGAACCTTGGAACACTTCTTAAAAGAGCATCCTTGTTGTTTGCGCTTCTGCTCGATCCGGACATTATCACTCCAATTTTCAAGGCTTTGCCCACCTGAGTTTCAAAATTCATCCTTCCGGTATAGAGTTGGCTCTTTCCACCTTTAATCAATCCGTTAATATCTGTATAACCAAATGACAGGTAGTAGTTGCTGGATTCAGTTCCACCTCTTACAGACAAATCTGCCTGGTAAGTATAGGCAGGATTGGTCATCTCTTCCCACCAGTCGGTATTGCCGTTCATATATGCATCCGGGCGAAGTTTAATATCTTCTATTGTCCATTGGCTGGTTTTTAACTTTAGAAAAGAGCTTTCGTCTATGTAGTTTTTCTCTGTGTACCCTACGCTTCCATCCACATTGACTTTTTCTTTGGCAAGAGTTTCGGTGAAAAATTTAAATTCATCAAGAGTAAGTGTCTTGAGATCGTGGGTTTTCTGAACCTGAACCCCTGAACGGATATTAAGATCTATAGTAGGCGCCTGACCTTTTAATCCCTTCTTGGTGGTAACGATGATTACACCGTTTGCTGCTCTTGATCCGTAAATTGCCGTTGCAGATGCATCCTTTAGAATGTCGATACTCTCAACATCGGTCAGATTCAGGTTGTAAAGGCTGTTGGCAATATCTCCTGAAGTAGCATCAGAATAATCCGGAACTCCGTCAATTACCCAAAGAGGCTGGGTTCCTGAACTTGACAGAGTGGAGACACCGCGGATAGTAACGCTAATAGGAGATGTCGGTGAAGAAGATTGAATCATTACATTCACACCTGCCGCACGTCCCTGTAGCATTCCCTGAACACTGGACCCCATAGGAACAGACTCAATCTCTTTGCTGGTAAGTCTTGAAACAGATCCTGTTGCATCCTTAACAGTGGTAGAACCGTAACCCTGTACCACAACCTCATTTAGGAACTGAGTTGCTTCTTCCAGAATAATCACCTTAAAGTTAGAGAGATTTGCAGGATTTACACTAATATCTGCCCTATGGTAACCAAGGCAGGATACAGTCACAGCCTGTGCAGAAAGTGGAATCTGCAAGGTAAAATTGCCATCCGGATCGGTTGAAGTTCCTTTCTTTGTTCCGGAAATGGTCAGGTACGCCCCGGCAACAGGTTCCCTGTCTTTTGCAGAGACAACTTTCCCGGAAATTGTTACTGTCTCCTGGTTTCCTGAGGAGGGGCGGGATACCTTTCCCAGCTCCTGGGAGGTCCCTGCCGGTTTGGAAGAAAAATTTACAGGAGAGATAATGATTTGTTTTTCAACAATCTTGTACTCATAACCTGAATTTTTAAGTAGTTGATCCATAACGGGCTTAATACCCGATTTCTTAGCCTCAACAGAGACTTTCTTGTTGGCATCCACGAGGTTGTTGTTGTAAACAAATGTGTAATCCGATTGTTTTTCAATGGCCTTCAGTACCTCCTTCATTGGAGTTGTAGAATAGCTCACAGAAATTTCCTGGGAATAGACACTGTTTGCCATAAACAACAGGCAACACAGAGACACCAGAATTTTTTTTCTCATAAGTCTGTTTTTTGGGTTAATTTATAATCTTAATACACCACTCGAAAACAGTTCCCTCAAAAAAGGAGCTGTTTTTTTAAAAAAAAATGGTGCTTTCTAGAAATTCCTGAGGATGATGTTGGTTTTGTCTATCTCATATTTGATGTTGGAGGATAGTTTTAATATCTCCAAAACCTGAGAAATAGATTCAGACCTGAAGTTTGCCGTAAAGCGATATTCGAGTATAGAAGAGTCCTTTACCGTTACATTTACACCGTACCACCTCTCAACTTTTCTTATAACCTCCTGCATCGAGGTATTGTCAAACAGAAGGAAGCCCTTTTTCCAGGCAGTATTGTATTCAATGTTTGCTTTTTTGGTAAGTTTTGGACGCTCTTTTTCGGTAATAGTTATTTGTTCGTCGGGATACAGCTTGATTTCGCTTTTGTTCTCTTCGTGAACTATTGATACCGATCCGGAGATAAGTGTTACAACCAGTTTGTTGTCATTTGAGTAAGAAGAAAGATTGAAAGAGGTGCCTGTAACCTTAACTCCGTATCCCTTGGAAGTCTTAACATACATTGGCCAATCCTTGTTCGGAACCACCTCAAAGTATCCCTCTCCTTCAATCTCAACAACTCTTTCAAGGGAATCGAACTTTTCGGGACATTTGATAGAGCTGGAACTGTTAAGCCATACCCGGCTTCCATCCGGAAGGTCAACAACTCCTTTTACTCCTGTGTTTACGTGATATTCGAATTTTGCCATCGTTTGCTCAGGAATGGGGTAATCTTTGCGGGAGAGCAGAATGAGGGCAGGTATTGTGATAATCAGCGCAATTGCAGCTGCAATGGAAAGGATTTTTTTATAATTAACAAGAGCGTGAGGTGACTTTTCCTGTTGGAAAGCCTGAACCCCGGAGAGCGAAGTTTCATATTCGGCGTTGAATGTCTTATATCTTTCTAGTACCCAATAATTTTTTATCCGGCTATATGCCGCTGCATTCTCCTCACTTTCAGAAATCCACGCCAGAACTCTTTCACTCTCCTCTGAGGAGGAAGAACCTGAAACGAATTTCAGCAAAAGTTCTGTGTCAACAAATTTTTCCATACTAATAATACACTTCTTTTACAAAATACCCTCTCCGTTTTTTTACAAACTATCTATAAAAAATCTTTCAGTTTACTTTTCAATAATTTAAGAGCCTGAGTTACATGATATTCTACAACTTTTACAGAAACACCTTTTTTTTCAGAAATATCATTATACGACAGCCCTTTGATCCTGCTCAGAAAAAAAGTGTCACTTATCTTCTCCGGCAGCTCTCTCAGAGCCTTTCCCAGATGCTCCTCGAGTTGAAATTTTATTACCACATCAGAAGTTTCATCCATCAAAGCTCTGATGTTGGCCCTGTACTCTTTTTTTGAAAGCTCCCCTTTTACTCTCTTGTCATTTGAGAGCTTGCGCAACTGGTTTATGGTTTTGTTCTTGAGAATTGAATACAGATATGGCAGGATGGGCAGTTCAGGGTCAATATACCTTCTCTTTTCCCATAAAGACAAAAAAGAATCCTGTGTAATGTCCTGAGCAATTACCAGATCTTTAACATATTGATTAACATAAAACAGGGCTCTTTTATACTCACTGGTATAGAGCTTGTCAAAAGAGGCTTTATCGCCATTGATAATGGCAATTGTCTGCTGCAACTCTTCTGACTTTTGTTTCATATTAAACTACAAATATATTGAATTTATGGCTTTTTAGAAGAGTTTTTGCAGTAAAGGATAAAAAGACCAGATTGTAAATTTGGTCTTTTTATATTCAATGTGTTATCTGTCAGATTAAGGCTGCTGTGAAAATTACCCCGATCACTATTGACACTCCAATCATACAAAGGAGAGAGATGATGAAGTAGTTGTTTACCTTCTCCTCAGGGACACTCATCATAGACTTGAGTCCAGTGTAGAGGATATAAAGGCCATACAATGAGGCAATTAATGAAAGAAACCTGAGCCCTGGAATTACCATGAAGATTCCACTGATACAAATTGCCGTATAACAATATGCCACAAGTTCAAATGCCTTGTTAAAATTCTTGACTGCACCGTACTTTGGAGCAAGAACATTAAAAATCCAGGCTGTAAAGTATGCACCTCCAATTACAGATACTATCTGTTGTATTGCAAGCTTGATACCCATTCCAAAATATGAACTCCAGCCAATCAGTACTGCTGCTACAGGGATTATTGTCAGCCAGATAAGATATCCCAGAAGAACTTCTAAATGAGGTTTGTTCTCAGTAACTACAACATTCCATTCTTCCTTTGGGGCAATAATGATGTTTTTCGCTCTTGTGAAAATCTCCTTAAAATTTGTTTTCATAGTTTTAATGTTTAATCGGGATTATTCTTCTCAAAGATAGTAAAAATTACAATTATTTATCTGCAAGGATTTTTTTAGAAAGTTGCCTTACTGAGGGAATCATCTGCGAAATGGCTCCTGTCAGAATCAGCAATGCCCCTCCAAGAATAAACGCATTCGTAATACCAATGTTATCCGCAATGTAGCCTGTTGCCAGTAGGCTGAACATTGCGGGTATCATTATCAGACTGTTGTGAATGGAGAAGACTCTGCCAAGTACTGCAGGATCAAGTGCTGTCTGGAGCAAAACGGTAAAAGAGCCCCAGAAAATTGCTCCGGAAACACCTCCAATAAAGGTAAGAACTACAAAAATATTGAACGAATCAGCTGATAGTATTCCTGAAAACAGAAAGGTCAGTCCGAGCAACATATACATTGCATTTATCAGCACTACTGTGCTCAGAGGAATCTTTTTAATGCTCATCAGTCCTCCCCCTGCCAGCATACCTATGCCCCAGGACATCTCCACTATACTCATTTTGTAGGTGTCGCCGGCGAAATGCTCGAGAGTCATAAGAGGGAAAAGAGTTGATACAGGCACCATTGCAAGGCTTCCCAGTACAGTGAAAAGCAGCATCCACATCAACCCTTTATTTCTGGTAATCTCTTTAATCGCGTGATTCAGATCCTTGCCGAAACGCTTGATTTCTGATTGAACAGATTGAACAGATTGAACAGATTGTGCAGCTTGAACTGCTTGAACTGCTTGAACTGCTTGAACTGCTTGAATTGCCTGGTCTGATTTAGTCCTGAATTCTGTTTGTTCTTCTTCCCGGACAGTCTCTTTTACTGGATCAGGCTCATCCCAAGGGTTCGGGATCTTTACAAACAGAAGAGAAGTGCAGGCCAAAAGTGCTCCAAGCACATCGGCCAGCAGTACCCATTGCATATCCATTGTGCTTATAAAGAGCGCTGCTAGGGCAGGAGCAGCAATATTGCTTGAAGAGAAGATCATATTGTTTACCCCGGCAACTCTCATCAACTCTCCCTGGGGAGCAAGCAGAGGAACCGACGCCTCCATTGCCGGAGCGTGAAAAGCACTTCCTATTGATCGTAATGCAAGCAATATGTAAATCAGTGAGTGGTTTACCTCGCCAAAAGCGAAAAGTGTGGCCATCACTGCAGTTATTGAGGCAATGTAAAGATCTGCCAGTATCATTGTTCTTTTTCGGTTCCACCTGTCGACAAGAACTCCTGTAAAAAGTCCCAGAACCAGTTGTGGAAGTAGTGAGGATATCGTGGCAAAAGCCAGAACCTCAGCAGATCCGCTCTCCACACTTAGCCAGAATATTATTGCAAAACTTACTATGGAGCTGGTCAGAATAGAAAAGAGCTGACCTGTCCATATAAATGTAAATGTCCTTTTCCAGTTTGCGGGATTCTTATCCAATTTATCCTGAGATTAATAGGTTTAAAGATTCAGTTGTGAGACCAAAATTAAAACAATAAAGCTTAACTTTGTGTTCAAATACATAAAAATGAAATTTTTCATCGACACAGCAAATCTTAACCAGATACGCGAAGCAAATGATCTGGGCATTCTGGACGGAGTTACAACCAACCCATCTTTAATGGCCAAAGAGGGTATCAGGAGTGATGATGGAATCAGGCAGCACTACATTGACATTTGCAACATTGTAAACGGTGATGTAAGCGCTGAGGTTATTGCCACTGATTACGAAGATATGATCAAAGAGGGTACAGAGCTTGCTGCGCTACACCCCCGCATTGTTGTCAAGGTACCCTGTACAAAAGAGGGTATTAAGGCAATAAAGTGGTTCTCGGTCAACGGTATCAGAACAAACTGCACATTGGTATTCAGTCTAGGTCAGGCTCTTCTGGCTGCAAAAGCAGGAGCATCTTATGTATCGCCCTTTGTTGGGAGGCTTGATGATGTTTCAACCGATGGCGTAGCTCTAATTAGGCAGATAGTTGAGGTTTATAACTATTATGGTTATGAAACAGAGGTTCTTGCAGCATCAATCAGGCATACTATGCACATCATTCAATGTTTAGAAGCAGGAGCCGATGTAGCAACCTGTCCGTTAAGTGCAATTCTTGGACTGCTTAAGCATCCTCTCACAGATTCCGGCCTTGCAAAATTCCTCTATGATTACAGGAAGTTGAAAGAGGGAGAATAAGTCCCATAAAGATTCATTGAGAGATGCAAATGTCCATTGAGAGATGCAAAATTTTAATCAAGTGAAGAAAGATCACCGTTTTCTGCAAGCTCTCTTACCTCTTCCAGAACCTTTGCTTTTTTCTGCCCTGATATGCCAATGGACTCAAGAATAGATGGCTCGTTGGATATCTGTCTGCAGATAACTATACCTTTATCCATAAGCTGCTGTTTTTCTGAGTAAGACAATGAGGTAAGAGTGGTTAACGGGAATACTCTTTCCTGATCAATAATATCCCTGAGACTCTCCTTTGGCGGGAAATCCCATCCAAGCAACATCAATCCGCTGCAAATACCATAGTTTTCTGCATCCTCTGTAAATCTGGTGTTGGTAACTACACCACCTGAAAAGGTATATCCTTTGAAACGCGGGTCATCCTTCCTGAAACGGATAATATCATCTACTCTTGATTTTACATACAGAGGTACCTGTACATTGGCATTCTTGCCGGTTGTCTGATAAAACTTGCACTCCAGAAAAATCTGATGATTGCCCTTGGTGGCGATTACATCAACTTCGTGAGTAACGCAGTGTCCGCGGAGCACCTGAGCCACCTCAACATTATACCCTTTAATCCTGAAAATCTCCCCGACGAAACTTTCAAAAGGGTGCCCGGTAGGCCCCATTTCCATCATTGCTTTTTTGAGTTTGTATCTTGCCGCTGGTCCGACGCGCCTCTTCTTAAGCAACGAAAAAGCCAGCTTATAGATCTTTCTGCTGGGCACCTCAGTCTCATTCATTATCCATTTTTCGATTTCTGATAAAATTGCAGAGACAGCTTCCTTGTTAGCACCCGAGCGTTTGAGAGACCTGCCCAGTTTTTCAGAACTGTAAGGTTCAAGTTCACCGGAAGATTTTCTAATTAGAGGTGTTTTTTTCATAATTGAATTTTAAGCAAATATCGGTAAAAAACAGGGACCTTGCCACAGTTTTCGGCAAGTAATTAAGCAATAGAAACTTACGAAGAGCATTTTTTAGAGCCAAAAATAAATCTAAAAAAATGCCGAATGCATTGTGCAGATAATCACAACCTTGCCGAAAACTGTGGCAAGGTCTGCTTAGTTTTTATAACTTTGAAAGTTAATTGTTACAAAGTTGGACACAAACAGTAAAGATTTTCTCGACTCTTTGAAAAAAGGCAGCGAAGAGGCCTTTACATTACTGTATAACCGATTTAATCTCAGTCTGTGCTCGTATGCATACAGAATTCTGAACAACGACAACGATGCAAAGGAGGTTGTTCACAATACATTTTGTAAAATATGGGACAACAGAAAAACAATAGAAATTAACGAATCTCTCAAATCCTATCTTTACAAGTCGGTCTATAACAACTGCATAAGTCATTTACGCAAAAGAAAGCAATTTGCAAAATTTGCCGAACAGGGCCTGGCAGATCTCTATTTCGACAGAATTATCCAGAACCCTCACGCAGAACTCAGGATTATTGACTCAGAGACAAGAAAAATTATTCTCGCGGCAATCGACGAGTTGCCTAAGAGGTGCAGGGAAATATTCGTAAAATGTAAGATAGACGGTCTCTCATATCCTGAGGTAGCTGAAGACTTGCAAATCTCGGTTAAAACAGTTGAAGCCCAGATGTCCATAGCTCTCAGGAGACTAAGGAAACATCTGGACTGGCTGCTGATTATGATAATAGGATAGTTGCAGTTATCTTCCGGAGGCCATCGGAAATTCTTAGGTAAAAGTAAAATTTCTCACAATTTTTTAAGGGTGTTTTGATTTTCCTGCGTCATAGGCAGGTACTGTTGGTTGATTAAATGATACAAAATGCATATGTATAAGAATTCGGGCAGAAACACACTAATTGCAAGAGTCCTGAGCGGCAGAGCTACAAAAGAGGAGATTCTAGCATTTTCTGAATGGATTAAAGATTACGGGAACGAACTCTATTTTGAGAGATTTAAACAGATGTGGCACGTTTCTGTTGATTCAGAATACAGAAGAGTCAACTCCTCTTTTGGAAATTCTTCCAGATTGATCGGATACATCAGAGCCTCCAAACGCAGATATCTGCTCAAAAGAGTCTCTTACATCTCTTATTCTGCTGCCGCAGCAGTTATTCTGTTATTTGGAGTTTATGCCTTAGCCAACTTGGGACGGCAATCACAAAAGCCGGACCTCTCTGCTCTAAATTACATAAATGACTCTGTTAAAGTTGAGTTTGACAATGGAAACATAGTTCATAAAGTTGTTGACTCTGCAAATAATATTACAAATATTGAAAAGGTGCTGGAAGAGAAAAGTGCAGAATTATTCATGAAATCATCAGCTTCCGGAGATAAGGCCATTAAGGTATATAACTCCATAACCACCCCTCCTGGAGAAAGAGTTGTAATGGCTCTGCCTGACGGGTCAAAAGTTTATCTCACTTCAAACTCATATTTAAGATATCCCACCCAGTTTGACAAGGACAAAAGAGAGGTCACTCTTACCGGGAGAGCCTATTTTGAGGTTAAAAAAAGTACAGCCCCCTTTATTGTCAACACTTCTGATATGAATATAGAGGTGCTTGGAACATCCTTCGATGTTGAGTCCAGGTATATCGGCAGCAATACATTTGTTATACTGGTAGAGGGTTCTGTAAAGGTTATGGCAGACGGTAAAACCAGAGTGATCTATCCGGACGAGCAAATAAGCCTCCATCGCCTCACCCGCGAGATGACGGTAAAAAATGTAGATTCAAAACTGCTGACAATGTGGAAGGATGGTGTCCTTGTTGTTCAGGGACAGTCGTTTGACGAACTTGTCGAGAACATATCTTCCTGGTACGGTGTTGAAATAATAAATCTCACAACTGTTTCTAACCGGGAGAGATTCAACGGAAGATTTGACCGTGAGGATATTCAGGTAGCGATTGAGGCTGTCTCGATCAGTGCAAAAATCAAATACAGGGTACACGAAGGCAAACTTGTCCTGGAAGACAGATAACCTGCCTGTAACCCTTGGAAATTATCTTACAAAATGACAGTTACTAAATTAAATTCTATTCACTTAACTAAATTATGAGGATTATGAACAAATCAATTATCCAACGGCTTTTGAGAACATTGCCGGTGGTATGCTTTCTCTTTCTTTCGCTGCAGCTCTCCGGAGCAGCGCAGCAGGAGAGAATCAGCGTAAATCTTAGAGATGTCCCGGTAACTCAGTTCTTCAAAGAGATAGAACAAATGACATCTTTCAGATTTTTTTACAAAGATTCACAAGTTGAGAACACACCCAAAGTGACCATTCTGGCAGAAAACCAGACTCTGACCTCTGTACTGGACAATGTTTTCTCAAAATTGAATCTTGGCTACCAGATTACCGGCAACCAGATTGTCGTAATACAGAAAGAGAACCAGCCAAGAGGAGTTACAACAGTCACGGGAGTAGTTATCGACAAGACAAAAGTACCTCTGGCAGGTGTGGCTGTGATAATTCCCGGAACCAGAAGAGGTGTTAACACCGATGAAGAGGGAAGATTCTCAATCGATGTTCCGGCCGAAAACTACAAGATCCTGGGATTCAGGATGATCGGAATGGACGATCTGGATTTACTTCTTGACAGAAGGACAAACTACGAGGTAGTGATGACAGAAAACTCTCTTATGTTGAGCGATATTGTTGTAACCGGTATCGTTGACAAAAGAGCAGAAAGCTTTACCGGATCTGTTTCTACAATTTCTTCCAAAGATCTTGTGAGAACAGGTAACAAGAACATATTCGAATCCCTAAAGAACATTGATCCTTCTATTTACATTATGGATAACCTTACAGAGGGATCAAATCCTAATGCCCTTCCGCAGATGGAGATAAGAGGAACATCAAGTTTCCCTGCAGAAGAGACTGCAACAGGCATCACTCTTAAAGGAAACTATGGCAATATCCCTAATATGCCACTCTTTATACTGGACGGTTTCGAATCTTCGGTAGAGCGGATTATGGATATGGATATGAACAGAGTGGAGAGCGTTACAATACTTAAGGATGCATCTGCAAAGGCTCTTTACGGTTCAAAGGCTGCAAACGGAGTTGTTGTAATCGAAACTAAGAGACTCCCCGGCGGACAGAAGAGAGTATCCTACACAGGAAGTATGGATATCTCAGTACCGGATCTCACCAGCTACAACCTTACCAATGCTGCCGAGAAACTCGAGGTAGAGAGAATTGAAGGAGTCTATGAATCAGACTTTCTGGATTCATACCTGCAGTATCAGAATTTATACTTCAGCAGGAAAAAACTTATAGAAGAGGGGCTTGATACTTACTGGTTATCAAAACCTCTGAGAGTGGGAGTAGGTTCAAAACACAACATTAATATTGAACTGGGAGACAGCAAGAGCCTCAAGGCAATTGCAGATTTCACCTATAATAAGATTAACGGTGTAATGAAAGATTCTCACAGAAGAAACATTTCCGGAAGCGTGAATCTTTCTTACAGGTACAAGAATATTCTCTTTAGAAATATAATGACGACCGTAAGCAATGTAGGACAGGAGAGCCCCTGGGGAACATTCGGGGACTATGCCAGGATGAATCCTTACTGGAGAAGCAATGATCCCGAAACCGGACTACTTCTCAGATGGGCAGAACCTTCTACCTACACACCCAATCCTATGTATGACGCAACAATCGGAACTCTCAACACATCCAGTTATCTGGACTTTCTCAATAATTTCTATGTTGAGATGAGACCTGCTGAGTATATGAAGGTTACCGGGCGTCTTGGTATCTCTTCGAAACGCAGCAGTGCAGATGAGTTTTTGCCTGCAAACCACTCCACTTTCTCAACCAGCACCTATCGCTACAACGAAGAGATGAAGATGAGGAGAGGTTCGTACAGACTTGACAACGGAAAGAGCAGCAGTTTCTCTGGCGACATTAATGCCTCATACACCAGAAACTTTGACAGACACTTTGTATTTGTTAACGTGGGTGCATTTGCCTCAGAGAGTATGTACTCTGCCTATGTTAATATTGCAGAAGGATTCCCAAATAACCAGGCTGCAGATATTACATTTGCAAAACAGTATGCACAGGGTACAAGACCAGTAGGACTTTCTTCACTCAACAGAGAATTGAGCTTCCTTGCCACAGCCAACTACGCATACGACAACAGATACCTTGTTGATGCAACCTACCGCATCAGTGCCTCTTCCCTCTACGGGAAAGACAACAGATGGGCACCGGGCTGGAGTATCGGACTTGGATGGAATATTCACAAAGAGGGATTACTGAAAGATTCCGAATTAATCAAACAATTGAAGCTTAGAGGATCTGTTGGTCTTACCGGAAACCAGAACTTCAACACCAGCTACGCAATCGGAACATATAATTATTATACAGATTATAATTACGATGGATTTACAGGAGCTTACCTTTCCAACCTTCCCAATCCTCACCTCAAATGGGAGCAGAAGAAAGATTACAACGTAGGTATCGATGCTGTTATCGGAGCACTTAACCTAAGAGCAGACTACTATGACAGCTACACGGAGAATATGGTAACCAATGTTTCTGTTTCACCATCTACAGGGTTCGGTATGGTCAAGGATAATCTTGGCCTTGTAAGAAACAGAGGATACGAAGTTTACGCAAATTTAAATCTTTGGCAGGGAGAAAACGGATTTGTAAATATTTACGGCTCGGTTGCATCCAATACCAATGAGATTGTAAGTCTGTCAGAAAGTATGCAGACCTACAACGAGCTTCAGGAGAAGGCAGCTGCCGATAAGGCAAACAACAAACCTGTTCTGATGTATGTTGACGGTATGTCTATGACAGCCATCTGGGCTGTAAGGTCACTGGGTATTGACCCGATGAACGGTCAGGAGATATATCTTAAGAAAGACGGAACCAGAACCTATGTTTATGATCCACTCGATCTGGAGGTAGTTGGAGACACCAAACCAGCTGCAAGAGGCCATTTTGGCCTTACCGCCGAGTACAAAGGCTTCGGATTCAGCACCACATTCCGTTATCTTGCAGGTGGGCAGATGTACAACCAGACACTGGTTGACAGAGTAGAGAACATAGATATAGATTTTAACGTAGATAGAAGAGTATTTCTGGGCAGATGGCAGTATCCGGGACAGAATGCTTCATTTAAGAGATTAGGTACATTCCAGTACGAAGGTGATCCTCTTGCACGCCAGGAGATGACCAGGGCAACCAGCAGGTTTGTACAGGACAGGAACGAACTTACCTGGGGAGCTGCTAGTCTTTATTATGAATTCCCAAAACTTATCACAGACAAACTCAAAATAGACAGAATGAGATTTTCATTTTATATGAACGACATTCTGGTGATCTCCTCAATCGAAACAGAGAGAGGGCTTAGTTATCCGTTTGCAAGAACTGCTTCTTGCGCTTTAACAATCACATTTTAAATAGGACAGCAGTATGAAAAATTATATTAAAATATTATTGATTCTATCCCTCGTCCTCTCTTTTACCTCGTGTAAAGATTGGCTCGATGTGACACCACCGTCACAGATAAGGGAAGAGGCACAGTTCAATTCAGTCGAGGGCTTCCAGCAGGCACTCATCGGATGCTACATCGGTCTTACTGACGACCTTCTCTACGGAAGAACACTCACCTGGTCAACTTTGGAGGTTATGGCCGGTCAGTTTGAACCTCTTCAGGCTTCAACCAGCAACGACTATTATATGCAGGCTTACAACTACACCTCATCAATCGGCAACAAGTATGTTGAGGGAATCTGGTCTAAGGCCTACAATGTAATAGCAAATGCAAACAATGCACTTAAATACATTGAGTTAAACAAAGATAAAATTGACAACATCAACTACTCGATTATTAAGGGCGAACTACTTGCCATCAGAGCATTTGTTCACTTTGACCTGATGCGTATTTATGGCTACGGCAACCTTGGCGGAAGAACAGACATAGCCGGCAAAAAAACTGTTCCATATGTTACGACTTTAAGCAAGGATATGACCCCTCAGCTTAGCTACAGTCAGACCATTGCCCTTTTGGTGAAGGATCTGGAAGAGGCTATAACACTCCTTGAGATTGATCCTGTTACCAAGATTCAGGAAGAATCTTTCTACACAGAGGTGAATATCGACGGCTTCTTTAACAACCGTCAGCAGAGATTCAACTATTATGCTGTTAATCTTCTTCTTGCCAGAGTCTATATGTGGGAAGGCAGCAGTGCCAGCATAACCAAGGCCGAGATATTGGCCAACAAAGTTGTTGCAGAGGCAGCAGAGAAAGGACTGGTAACATTTGCAAACAGCAACAGTGTTTCAGAAGATCCGATTATGAGATCGGAGCATCTGGCATCACTCAATACTCAAAATCTTAACGCCAGGAGTGCAGATTATTTTAAGATTGACATTGTTGATGCCGGTGATGTTAAGGCTCAGTATATTTCAAGCAACAGATTTCTCTCAATTTATGAGGCCGAAACAGTTGGAAACACAGACTACAGATTTACAAAGCAGTATATTGTAAACTCAAAGAGCGGATATACACCTTTGAAGTATTACGGAACTGCGAGCAACAATGTTACAAAGAACTACATACCTCTTATCCGCATTCCTGAGGCCTTCTACATTGCAGCTGAGTGCTATCTAAAGAAAAGCACTCCACAGGTAGAGAGTGCAGAATTAATGATCAACTATGTGAGACAGAGGAGAGGGATCTCAACAGACCTGACAGGCCTCACTGCAGAGAGTGCAATGAATGAGCTGATCAAAGAGTACAAAAAAGAGTTTTTCTGCGAGGGTGTAATGTTCTTCCTCTACAAACGTCTTGGCTTTGAAAACATCCCCGGATACAACGACACAGCCGATGATGATATATATGTATTACCATATCCGGCCACAGAAATAATGATGGGCAGAGAACAATAAAAAAATCAGTATTATGAAAAATAAAACAAAATTATTGCTTTTGGCCATAGCTATCCTCACATTCGCAGGATGCCAGAAGGATGAAATAATGAGGTTTGACCTTACGGATGCCGGAGTGATGTTCCCAGGTGCCGGTGATGCAAGGGATTACAAAGGTTACAACGCTGCCGACAAGACCTATTATGTAAACGAATCTTTCCTTAATGTTCCTCTTACACAAAACACATACATTGTGGATTTGCCGGTAAGAGTTCAGGGTGATTCTGCAGATGTTGACAGAGTTGTAGGGTACGAGATAGATGCCGCAAATACAACAGCACTCTCTTCACAATACACTATTGTAGATGCAGTAATACCTTCAAAATCTCATTACGGAAGAATCAGGTTTCAGCTCACCAGAGACGCATCTTTAGACACATCATCGGTGAAGGTTTCTTTGAAATTAAAGGATTCTGATGATCTTAAAGTAGGCTCAAACGAGTATAGCAAAGGAGCAATTACCTGGACCAATATGTTACCTATGTTTACAGTGAACTCGTTTACTACAAGAACTTACAACTGTATAATATTATCACCACTTGTCAAAACCAGCACATCAATTGCTTACTACAGCCCCAACGCCCATAAAGCAATACTGGATGCACTCAATTGGCCCATTACTTACTGGCCGAGATATTCAGATGCTGTTGCTGATCCAGGCACAGGTGTAGGTCCGATATATGGCGCTTATTACACAGACTTCTATGCACAAAAACTGCAGGCTTATCTGGATGCTTATGCTGCAGCCAACGGTGGCGTAAGGCTTATGCACAATGCAGGTACTGATAAGGGCAAACCAATTCAGGCCAGAATCACGGGTGCAGTCTATATTCCCTAACTTTTTAAACAAAGAAAACAATGAAAAGAATTATATACACTTCTGTAGTATTGTTGATTGCCTCGCTGGCTCTCAATAGTTGCTTCACAGATAAATCTACTCTTGATGTCAACAAGATTGACGAAATCACGATTGAGGCCCCTGATATGCCTTCAATCTTGAGAGTGGATTACCTGGGAGCAGTGAACTTTGAACCTGTAGTTAAGAAGAGAGGACAGACCAATCCTGAAAATGTCTCATACAGATGGGAGATTACTGAGGCTCCGGGATCTTCTCAATTAGGTCTGCTTTCAAACGAAAGGGTACTTAACACCACTATCAAGTATCAGATACTTCCTGTTTCATATACCCTGATCTTTACTGCAAGGGACGATGAACACGGAATAGAGTACAGAAAGACCTGGCCACTTTATGTGAGCAGCCCATTCAGAGAGGGTATTCTGGTAGGTTACACCAAAGACGGAAGCACTTCTGATCTGGGACTTATAATGGATAACGATATCACAACCTCTTACACTGCCGGCTCCAATATCATACTGGACATCTGGAAGAATTCCACCGGGAACCCAAAGTCATCACTTATAAAATTTCTGACTTACACACTGCACAAACCCACATCAATACTTACAAAGAATGTGGCTGTTGCAATATTCTCGGATAAGAATATCTCAATGTTTGACTGCGAGAACTATTCTCTCTACAAATCAATTGATCAGATATTTCCTCCAAGGACATCCAGCTTTGATCCTCAGGCTTTTTACACTATAAATAACCAGTACTGGATGATGGTGGCCAACAATAAGATGTATGCATATGCGAGCAACCAGGGCACAACCACCTTTATGCTCCCTGCCACAGGTGATAACTATATCGACAACTCAATTATGATACCTGCTTTCTCCTGGGCGCATTCACCATCGGCATTCTGGTACAACAGCACTACCGGCAAGATACACCAGGTGACCGGTGCTTATGCAACCCCAGCAGGTACCAGTGTTTACAGCACTCAGGGTGCATTTGACCCCACCAGCCTCTCCGGCAGAAGGATTATAGCAGGAGATGTTGCTGTTGACGCCTTTTCTCCGACAATGCTTCTGAAGAATGAGGCTTCCGGTAATTATGAAATTTATTCAGTATCATTCGCCTACTACGATTCAAACTGGAACTACTTCCCCTCAGCTCCAAAGTTGAAGGCAGATTTACCTGTTGCTCTCACTCCAATACTCAACTCGGCAGTTTCTGTATTTTTTAATATGTATGACCCGATTATGTATGTAGCTACCCCTGACAAGATATACTCTGTATTGTTTGGCGGAGGAATTGTCACCTATAGCGAAAAATACTCTGCACCTGCAGGTGAACAGATTACCAAGGCGAAATTTTTTGTACAAGGTAGATACAGATTGAGTATGGATGACTTTAATGTGGATAGCGGACCTATTTTTGAACCGCCTCTTGCATTAAATACAAAAGCTGTAGTAGTTGCAACCAAAAAGGGTGAGTATGAAGGTCAGATTTATGTAATTCCAACAGGAGCTCCCGGTTCCGGAAATTTAAACGGTACCCAGGCAAAGAAATACACAGGTTTCGGCAAAATACTCGATTTTACTATGCAAGGACAATAATAAATTAATAAAGTTTTAGATTTAATGAGAAGATTATACCTGTTGGGCATTATTCTGATGTCCACCTGCGGATGGATTGCAAATGCAAAAGACACCACAAAATTAAAAGACAGTATCTCTGCATACGACAAGCTGTTCAAGGAGAAACACGAAACAGTGAAGGGAATGTTCACGCTTCACAAGATGAAAGGAAAGGTCTATTTTGAGATACCTTTGAATATGATGGAGAAGGATATGCTTATTGCATCGACCGTAACCGAAACAAGTGACAATGCAAACGGCATAGTGGGGGGAAAAGGAGATCCTATACATATCTTTTTTACAAAATCTTCTCAGAGCGTTCAGCTTAGGAGAGTGAACACAGATGTGATAACCGACAGTCAGAATTCCGGAGTTGCCAAAGCTATTGAGAGAAGCAATATCGGCTCTATAATGAAGACTATGAAGATAGAAGCTTACACAAAAGATAGCTCTGCGGTGGTTGTGGATATGACCAGCTTTTTTGTCGGAGACAACAAGGAACTAACACCCTTTGACAGGTATAGTCAATACACAATGGTGAACGGCTTTAAAAGAACCGAGGCGTTCCAGCAGGATAAATCGATGCTGGGCAATATCAAATCTTTTAGCGACAACATTGTGGTTACAAGCACATTAAGCTATAACTACACGCTCACAGTTCTTAGGACTAACAAAACGGTAGTAAAGGATGAACCCTTTACTGCCGTTGTCTCAAGATCTATTGTACTTCTCAGAGATGAACCAGTCAGGCCAAGACTAGCCGACTACAGAGTTGCAATTTTCTACACCGGAAAGCAGATGCTTGCCGAGAAGGAGCAGGCCTCCAGAATAGTTTACTATGCCAACAGATGGAATCTTGAGCCATCGGATGTGGCTGCCTACAAGGCCGGCAAGCTTGTTGAACCTGTTAAGCCGATCACCTTCTACATAGACAGCAACTTTCCCGAACAGTGGAGACCACACATAAAAGAAGGAGTGGAACAATGGAACGAGATGTTCGAGAAAATTGGCTTCAAAAATGCAATAAGAGCTTTGGATTATCCTACGGATGATCCTGAGTTTGACCCTGACAACATTAAGTACTCCTGCGTGAGATATGCGCCGATAGGCATAGAGAACGCAATGGGCCCATCCTGGGTGGATCCCCGTTCAGGAGAAATTGTTAACGCATCGGTATATGTATATCACGATATAGTTAAGTTGCTTAACAATTGGATGTTCGTTCAGATATCACCAGCCAACAAACGCATCAGGTCAAAAAACCTGCCCAAAGACATTCTTGAAGATGGAATTCGATATGTGATAGCGCACGAAATTGGCCATTGTCTTGGATTTATGCACAATATGAGCGCTTCTTACAACATCCCTGTTGATTCTCTCCGCTCTGCTACATTTACCAACACAACCGGCACTACTCATTCAATAATGGACTATGCCCGTTTTAACTACGTTGCCCAGCCGGGTGATATGGAAAAGGGTGTTAAGCTTACTCCTCCAAGATTTGGCAAGTACGACAGATTTACCATAGACTGGAACTACAGATACTATCCAGATGTAAATGATGCAAACGAAGAGGCGCAGATTTTGTCGAAAATGGTCAGCGAAGCTATCAAAGATCCTGTTTACACTTATGGTAAACAACTCAGCTATCCGCTTGATCCCAGATCACAGACAGAAGATCTTGGTAACGACCCTATCAAGGCATCTTTGTACGGTATAGACAACCTCAAGTATATTGTAAACAATCTTAACGAATGGGTATCAGCAGAAGATGAAGATTTCTCATACAGAAGTGAGATCTACGACGCAATTGTTTTCCAGTATGTAAGATATATCAATCACGTGTTCGCCTATGTAGGTGGAGTGTATCTCAACGAGGTCAAGGTGGAGGACAATAAAATCCCGTTTGAAAGCGTGGAGAGGGAAAAACAAAAGGCAGCACTGGAATTTGTAATGGATCAGGTAAACAAACTGGATTGGCTGGAGAATGAAGAGCTGTTCAGAAATCTGACCATTATGGGCTCAGCCAGAAACCTTTTGCAGACAGTATTGGCCAAAGCAATTATCAGCGCACCGTCAAAGGTGATGCTCTCAGCCTCCATTGCAAAGGAGCCGTTCACTTTTGACGAGTGTGGTGACCATGTGTTCGAATTTGTCTGGAAGCCCGCTAAGGAGAGAAAAAGCCTGACTGATATTGAAAAATTCACACAGGTTGAGTACTTAAAGAGCATTATATCCTCTGCCAAAACTACCAAATTGGTTTCAGGCGTAGGGGTGACTGCCAGTGCAGAAAACGCACTGAATGAAAACTTTACACTCTATGACATTCTTAGAAAAGAGGATGTGCCCGGGAGATTCAAAAAACTTGCAGATAAACAGGCTGTTTCTGAATACAGTCCACTTTCGGCAGAGACTAATCCCACTGCCGGATACGGTGTTCCCTCAACAAAATTTAACCTGATGTACAACCCCGAGAGCAATTATTTCAGATATCTCGTAAAAGCAAGAGACATACTGAAAAAAGCGGCCAAATCGGGCGGCAGCCGTGAGGACAGACTCCATTACGATCTTTTGCTCAGACAGGTGAATGCTTCTCTTAATGTTCAATAGAAAGAAAGGAGATCGGAAATGTTAAAGATGAATTTTAAGACTAAGAGAACAGCTCTCTGGCTGATGCAAATAGTGATATCCACAGCACTTGTCACAGGTGCCGGCACTCAGGGATATGCACAGAACAGATCCTCAAAAAAGACAGCCACAGAAAAAAACTCAAATAAGAGTGCAGACACCACTTCCAAAAAACTAACCCCATATCAGAAACTGTTTGACAAAAAGAGTGTTAAAACCTCTTCCGGACTAATCACTCTGCATATTGTCGAGGGTAAGCTCTATATGGAGATGCCGCTCTCTCTTATTGGAAGGAGTTTTTTGATGAGTTCGGTTGTGGACAACGTTAGCAATATGGGATTGGCTTATGTAGGCCAGAGATCATCCCGGCCATCACACATCTGCTTTGAAAAAAGTGACTCCACTATCCAGCTCTGTCTGGTTCCTATGCCCAGAATTGTTGAGTCAGAAGGAGTCGGTGTGCAGAATGCCGTAAAAATGAGTTCACACCCTACAGTGATTGGCTCCAGCCCTGTACTGGCGTTCAACAAAGACAGCTCTGCGGTTGTATTTGATGCAACATCATTCTTCGTTACTGGAGAAAAGCATATAGGTTCGCTGAATACTTCATCGTTTGGAGGTTTTATCCAAAAGATTTCTGCTTTTAGCAAGGGCCTATCCTTTCTCAAAGATATTGAAGCCTACGAAGACAATGTAGCTGTTATCAGCAATATGACCTATACCTTTAAAACTTACTTCATGGGTATGGAATCGGTTGGAGCTGAATCTCTAACCGCTGAGCTAAAAACTACTCTAAATCTGCTGCCTTCAGATGAATTTCGTTATCGTATAGCAGATTACCGCATTGGTACTTCTGTGACTGAATATGAAAAAATTGACACTCGTGAGCAGGGATTTCAGAGAAGTTTCATTGCCAACAGATGGCGTCTTGAACCAAAGGATCCAGCTAAGCTCACAAAAGGTGAACTTTCGGAGCCCGTTAAACCAATAGTATTTTATGTGGATACCCTCTTTCTCCCGGGCTGGAGTGAGGGTGTAAAGAGAGGATTGCTCAAATGGAACGATGCTTTTGAAAAAATTGGCTACAAGAACGTTATACAGGTTCGGGACTACCCTTCAAAAAGCGAAGATCCTAAGTTCAGTTCAAGCAACATCTCCTACAACTGCGTAAGGTATGTGCAAATTCCTTCACGCAATATCGGAAGACAGATGAATATTGATCCCAGAAGCGGAGAGATACTCAGTGCCTCCATACTCTTTTTTAAGGACGCGCCTGTTACTCTCCAGAGAGAGAGACTTTACCAGACAGCAGCAGTGGAGCCGGATGTAAGAGGCTATGAACTTCCTGACCACCTAATGTCATCATCCATTGAACTGGCAATGACCAGAGAGATGGGTTTTGTCCTTGGACTGAGTGCCAATCTGGCTGCTTCATCCTGGATGCCCACAGATTCTCTCAGGTCTGATACATTTACCTCCAGAGAGGGAATAACATCATCGGTAATGGACCAGATCAAATATAACTATGTTGCACAACCCGGTGATCTCGAAAAAGGTGTTAAGCTTACCGCAGACAAACTGGGAGTATATGACTACTATGCACTGGAGTGGCTTTACAAACCCTTGAATAATGCTCAGACTCCTGCAGATGAGGTTAAAACACTCAGAAAAATGATCTCTGATCACGCATCCGATCCAAGATATTACTACGGCAGGGAGCAGAACTGGAGTGCCTATTTTGACCCTCGCACAATGATAGAAGATCTGGGCAACGACAAGATTAAGGCTGCAAAATACGGGATCAATACCCTCCGTTACATAGCAGAGAATGCGGCAGGATGGGTAAATAAGGATGTTGTTGACGAAAGTTACAGAGAGCTATTTGTTGACTTTATATTCCTCAAGATCTATGATTATTACCGGAGTCTTTCCGTTAATCTTGGAGGCATGGAGATTAACAGAAAGTATGAAGGAGATCCGTCACCAACATATTTGCCTCTTTCAAAAGAGTTACAGAAAGAGACTCTGCAGTATATGCTCAATCAGGCTGACGATCTGAAATGGGTTGACAATAAGGAGTTACTTTTGATGTCTGGAATGAATGCAACAATCTCAGAAAACATGTCTAATAACCTGTTGTCGCTTATTTTCCAGCGAGTTTCAATGGTAGCCTTTACACAGACCAAATCAACCAATCCATTCACTTTGGACGATATGTTTGGAGAACTTAAGAGTTTTGCTGTCCAAAACATAAACAGGGGAGAGGAACCCACAAAAGCACAGACATCTGTACTCTATTCTCTCACCAGACTTTTGCTTCATAACTCAAGCCTTCCCAAAGTAGCTGAGGCAGTTGCAAAGGGAAAGGCAGGTCTTGGAATAACTGATCAGCTTCTTTCAGGTACCGGCAATTACTTCATTGAAACCCTTGGTTCTGCGGCATCAGCCCTGGATGTTACTGAAACAGCGGCATCACCTTACGAGCCGATAACAGACATTAAATATCTTACCGGAGAGGTTATTTCACCAACATTTTACAAGCATCTGCTTGAGCTGAGGAAAGATCTCTCAAAGGCTTCTTCAAAAACCAAATCTGAAAAAACAAAGAGCATGCTTGATTATCTGATTCTCTCTATCGACAAAGGAGTAGCAGAATAGATGCAACAAAACGGTAGCAACAAAAAAGCTACAAGACATTAGCAACTTGATTGGAACATAAAAATTAAAACCCAAAAAACTTTCCTACGGGAAAACAATTTAATAATAGATTTGTTATACCAGTGGCCCTTTTCCAATCCGGAGAAGGGTCACTTAAATTTTAACATCTTAATTATGCAGCAGGACAATAAGTTGATAGCCAATCTTAAAGGGCTTATCGGGAGAACACCGATGGCAAAGATACGTTACACCTACAAAGGTGAGGAAAGAACAATCTATGCAAAGGCAGAGTTTTTAAATTTTACCGGAAGTATCAAAGACAGAATGGCTTACTACATAATGTGGGATGCTGCACTCACCGGAAAACTTAACCCCGGTATGATAGTGGCCGAGGCAACCAGCGGAAACACCGGAATATCCATAGTTGCAATCAGCAGGTTCCTCGGCCACGAGGTCACTATTTTTATGCCCGACTGGATGAGTACAGAACGGATAACCCTCATTAAGAGTTTTGGTGCAAACATAAAACTTGTTTCAAAGGAGGAGGGCGGATTTATCGGCAGCATTGCAATGGCCAACAAGCTTAAGGAGGAGAATCCTGAGAATGTATTCCTTCCCCTACAGTTTGAGAACGAAATGAACAGCAAGGCTCATTACTTCTCTACCGGATTCGAAATATACAACCAGATGAATTCTCAGGGGATTACTCCTGACGCCTTTGTAGCCGGAGTAGGAACAGGCGGTACCATAATGGGAACAGGGAAATTTCTGAGAGAGGCATATCCTCATATTAAAATTCATCCACTTGAACCGTCAAATTCCCCGACACTCACAGTAGGGCATCAGGTCGGGAAACACCGCATACAGGGCATCTCAGACGAGTTCATCCCTTCAATCGTAAGACTAAATGAACTGGATGAAATTGTAGCTGTAGATGACGGCGATTCAATAATAACAGCCCAGAACCTTGCAAAATCCTTCGGTATGGGTGTAGGCATCTCCTCCGGAGCCAACTTTCTTGGAGCAGTAATGCTGCAGAACAAATACGGCAAAGACTATCAGATTGTTACCGTCTTTCCTGACGACAACAAAAAATACCTCTCCACCGACTATTCCCGAGAAGAACCGCTTAAACCCGGATTCCTTAGTCCGGATATCCAGTTACTTGAGATGAAGGCAATCCCATATTACTAGCCCCCTGTTTAATTTGTGGTACAGTTGTTGATTATTGATATCATAATGGACATAACACCCAATATGATGAAAACAATTAAAATGACAGCTTTGGCTGCAATTATCACGGTTGGAAGTTTGATATCAGGAGGATGCTCTGTAATGAGCTACGGAACAACCGGAACAAACTATGCGGAATATCAAAATCCGCACTGGGCTCCACCCTATCATCAGGGAGCCAGGTACTACTACATCCCTGACATAGAAACGTACTTTGATATAGCTACAGGCGATTTCATCTTTTTGTACAACGGACGCTGGAGCTATTCAAGACAATTACCATCTATCTATGCCACTTTTGATCTGGATAACTGCTTTACAGTTGTATTGAACATCGGAGTATTTCAGCCCTGGCAGCACCACCATTACTATGTATCCCACTATCCCAGATACTACTATCGTGACTACTACGATTTTAGCGGATTCCCTTATGTAAGAGGTTATAACGAAAACCATCGCAGAGCTTTCTATTGGGATGACAATCAAAGACACAGGGCACGTGACTGGAATGACAGGAACCTCAGGGAAAAGAGAAACTTTAAATACTCCTACGAAGACCGCAGGTACCAGGACATCTGGAGAGAAAATGTTTCGGGCGGGTCGCATCAACGCATCCCAGACAGAGACAATCCCCCCAGGGACAACGCCAGAGACAGGTATAACACTCAGAACCGTAACACTCAAGACCGCAACACTCAGGATCGCAACACTCAGGATCGCAACAACAGAGACCGCTACAACCAGGATCGCAACCAGCAAAATCCACCCACAACCCGTCCCGGAACCACACCCACAGCTCGCCCCGGAACGACACCCACAGCTCGCCCCGGAACTATTCACGGGAACTCTCCAAGAACTTCGCCTGTAAATTCCAACACAACTCCCAGAAACGATTCAAGGGACAGATACAATGCCACAGGCACTCAGGAGAGAGACCAGAACCGAAACAGCGAAGTAAACAGTTCTGAAAACAGGGAACAGAGAACAAATTATTACGGCAGACCGATAGGCAACACCGTTAAGGTGACCAGAGGAATGCAACAGCCTCAGGAGAAGCAGACCCGCGAAAGCAAGGTTAACCGCGACAACAGAGATAACAAGAGCACTGGCACCACAACAACCCGGAACACCGGTAGCTCTACAACCCGGAAAACCAGCACCAACACCAGCGAGAAAGATAAGGAGCAAAAGAGCACTCAAAAAAGCGGAGACTCAGTTTACAGAAGGTAGTTAAGTAATATATTGGCAGGCGGGCAGGTCGTAGGCAGGTCGTAGGTAGGCAGGTAGGTAGGTAGGTCGTAGGCAGGCAGGCAGACAGGCAGAAAGATCGTAGGCAGGTCGTAGGCAGGTCATAGGCAGGCAGACAGGCAGGCGAAAGATCGCAAGCCAAAACGTCAAACTGTTAAGCCTTTAAACCACCAGCCCTAATGTCAAGCTGTTAAGCCACCTGACAATCAGATTAATAAAAGATTTAATAACTAGTGATTTAAAGGGCTGTCGAGCAATATCGTCAGCTCTTTTTATGTATGTCCCGTCCTAAAACAGGTCTAATCATCCGGGACTCTAAAGAGTTGAATTTATAAAGAGGAAAAACCAGTAAACCGAGCTTCAATGATTTTGAAATTCGGCTATAAGCTCCAGTATATGAGATGGTTGATTTTATTTCTATAAATACCTTTAACATCCACAAAAAGTGCTTTCTCTGTAGTAATGGAGCGAAAATAATCCTCGGAGATATTTTGATAAGGTTTGTGCGATACCGCAAGGACTATAGCATCGTAAAGAGGGTTAGCTGCTTTTTCATCAGGTAGTTTGGTCAGGGAAATTCCATATTCTTCTTTCACCTCCTTTGGCGAGGCATTCGGGTCAACCACATCCACGTAAATTCCGTATTCTTCCAGTTCTCTTACAATGTCAACCACTTTGGAGTTGCGGATATCAGCAACATCTTCCTTAAATGTAATTCCCATTACCAACACCCTGGCTCCCATAATATTCTTGCCAAGCTTTACGAGACTTTTTACCACTTTTTTTCCAATGTATCCGCCCATAGAGTCGTTTACGAAGCGGCCGGCGTTGATTATTTGTGGGTGATACTTAAGCTGGTGAGCCTTGTGAACCAAATAGTAGGGATCTACACCAATACAGTGTCCCCCAACAAGACCGGGGAAAAATTTGAGAAAATTCCACTTTGTGCCGGCCGCTTCCAGTACCTCAAATGTATTTATTCCTATACGGCTGCAAATAATCGACAGTTCATTCATCAGGGCAATATTCACATCTCTCTGGGTGTTCTCTACAATCTTCCCGGCCTCTGCCACCTTTATTGATGAGGCTTTGAAGACGCCCGGCCTAATAACCATCTCATAAACACTTGAGATCACCTCCAGCGATTCAGCATCGCATCCGGAAACAATCTTTACGGTATTAGTCAGAGTGTGTAACTTGTCTCCCGGATTTATACGCTCAGGGGAGTAACCGACCTTAAAGTCAATACCGACCTTAAGACCCGATTTCCTTTCAAGCAACGGAACGCAATCTTCTTCGGTACAACCCGGATATACAGTGGACTCATATACAACATAATCCCCCTTTTTGAGCACTGCGCCTACGCTGGATGTTGCACTTAGCAAAGGCTTAAGATCCGGCATATTTGCATCATCTATAGGGGTAGGAACCGCAACAATATAGAAAGAAGCCTTCCTGAGCAAATCCAAAGAAGAGGTAAACTCAATGTCACAGTTTTTAAAAGCTTCAGCTTCCAGTTCTTTTCCCGGATCAGTTCCTTGTCTCATCTTCTCCAGCCTCTCTTCCGAGATGTCGAATCCGATTACAGAAATTTTCCGGGCAAACTCCAATGCTATCGGCAGCCCTACATAACCAAGTCCTACCACTGCAAGCCTGGCTTTTTTGTTGAGAAGGTCGTTGTACATATGTTTAGTTGATTTGTAAGTTTAAATATACACGATAATATAAAGTTATGGTTTCGTTTATCATATATTACAAAACAAAAGTACCAAAAAAATAAATATAAAAATGTTGTATATTTGCAACCTGTTTTCAGCAGCATAAGGAGAGATGCAGGAGTGGTTGAACTGGCCCGCCTGGAAAGCGCGTATACCTCACAAGGGTATCGGGGGTTCGAATCCCCCTCTCTCCGCCAGTGAAGTAAAAGCCGGGTACTCACCCGGTTTTTTATTTTCTTTGCCGGGAGGAAGCTTGCTTACAACCCCGGNNAACTTTGCAAAGCAAAGGCTTTTACTTCAATGTAAGCTTCCCCATCCAGGGGAACGCCGAGCAAAGCGAGGCAATCCCCCTTTTAGCTTTCTCTCCGGAGGAAGCTTGCTTACAACCCCGGAAAAGAAAATAAAAAACTTTGCAAAGCAAAGGCTTTTACGCATCGGGGAAATTAGATCAGCCCAGTCCCAAGTGCCAGGGAGATCATAATCAGCATTACTGCAACAGATATCTGCAAAAACCGCAAAGTGACCTTTTTTAGTAGTTTATTTCCGATGTACGCTCCAACAATTGCTGCGATTGTAGCACACAGGACAACCAGCAGGTTACCAGTGAGATCAGAATTTACAAATCTGGTGGCATAAACACTTAACCGTGTAAAGTCCACAAAGGTAGATACCACAACTGTTGTTCCGATAAAAGCCTCCTTCGATAACCCGGCCCTAATTAAAAATGCGCTTCTTAACGCTCCTTGATTACCTGAGAGACCACCGAAGAAACCACTTAGTGCACCACCCAAAGGCAGCTTATTTTTACCAAATTGAAGTTTGTTGAAATATGGAATCAGATCTATCAGCGCAAAAATTATCAGCAGAACAGCTATTATAAACTTCAAAAGATGCACCTCAAAAATCTTTCCGAAGGCCTCATAAACAAAAAGTGGGTGGGCATCCGGAATATGTAGAAGTATCCACGCACCAACAAACGCAAACAGAACAGCCGGAATTCCAAAACGAAGCAGAACACCCTTGTCGGCTTTTTTCCCAACCAGTATCAGTTTGAAAATATTGTTAAAAAAGTGCACAACACCGGTGAGTGCGATTGCCAGCTCTACCGGAAAGAAGATCATAAATACAGGGGTAAGTATCGTCCCCAGACCAAATCCTGAGAAAAATGTCAGAATTGCAGTAACAAATGCAGCCAGGCTGATAATGATTATTTCCATTTAGAAATAACAACTTTATATGCTGAAAAGTTGACGCCATGCAAGGTTTTAACTGCATTAACTTCGTTAGGACATAATTCCACACTGATTAAGCACAATACAATTAAAATGCAGCCTTGACGATTCTCGCGACATTGTCGGATCCGCCGTAGGTGTAGTAATGTATTCCGGTGACACCCATTTTAATAAGCTCTTTTGACTGCATTGTCGTCCACTCTATCCCGAGCTCCCTGACCTCCTTGTCGGTTGTGCACTTTTTGGCTGCGGCAACCAGATCATTGGGCAGATCTATGCGGAAAGCCTGTGGCAGAAGGTTTATATCGTTCATTGCTGATACAGGTTTAATTCCTGCAATGATAGGTACCGTGATTCCGGCTTTGCGGCATTCGTCCCTGAAACTGAAAAACTTGTTGTTGTCAAAGAACATTTGAGTCACAATATAGTGAGCCCCGGCATCAACCTTTCGTTTAAGGTTTTCAATGTCAATTTCCATATTTGGTGCCTCAAAATGCTTCTCAGGATATCCAGCAACCCCTATGCAGAAATTTGTAGGTGTGGCCTCCATAAGGGTGTCTTCCAGATATTTACCCTTATTCATATTGGAGATTTGTGTTACAAGTTCATTGGCATAGGAGTGACCGTATTTGTCTGGCATGAACCGTTTGGCACCCTTCTGAGGATCTCCCCGGAGTGCCAGAACATCATTTATACCCAAAAAATTCATCTCAATGAGCGCATTCTCTGTCTCCTCCCTGGAAAAGCCCCCACACAGCATATGAGGAACTACTGTTATGTTGTACTTATATTTAACTGCTGCAGCAATAGCAATAGTTCCAGGCCGTATGCGGACAACCTTTTTCTCTATTAAACCGTCAGGTCTCTCGTAATACGTTGTTTCATTGCGGTGTGAGGTGAAATTTATGTATGCCGGGTCAAATTCAACCAAACGGTCAATAGCATTGTAGATTCTTTCAATGCTATGCCCTTTCAGCGGGGGAAGAAGTTCAAACGTGAACAACGGGCCTTTGGCATTTTTGATCTTGTCTATTACACTCATTTTGCTTCTCTTTTTGGGAATCAGATTTCTATAAATTTGGAGATAACCATTTTGCTGCCTCTTCTATTGTAATACCTTTTCTTTGAGCATAATCCCTGAGCTGGTCCTTGCCGATTTTGCCCACATTGAAGTAGCTTGATAATGGGTGCGAGAAAACATAGGCACAGACTGATGCTGCAGGAACCATTGTAAAGTTTTCGGTAAGGGTCACGCCGATTCTTTCTTCTGCTCCCAGCAGGTCAAAGATAGTGCGTTTCTCGGAATGTTCAGGACAGGCAGGGTAGCCGGGGGCCGGGCGAATGCCATCGTATTCAGATTTGAGTATCTGCTCAAGTGAAAGTTTTTCATCCGAAGCGTATCCCCAGTAATCCCTGCGGATTTTTTCGTGCAGCCACTCAGCCGCAGCCTCAGCCAGCCTGTCACTGAGTATGCGGATCATAATTGCAGCGTAATCGTCGTCTTTATAATGGCTGAATTTGTCTTCGTCAATTTTTGCGGTAACTACAAAAGCGCCCAAATGATCAAGCTGAGATTGTAAACCGGCTATTGCACCGCCCGGCCGCACAAAATCGGCCAGACACAGGTTGGGAACGCCATTCTCCTTTATCTCCTGATTACGCAGGAAACGGAAAGTTGTCGATTTATTATTTGAAATGTCGGTTGAGTTGTAAACAACAATATCGTCTCCATCGGCAAAGGCAGGGTACAGCCCAAACACGGCACAGGCATTGATTAGTCTATTATCAATTATCTTTCTTAGATAGAGCTGCGCATCATCATAAAGCTTTTTTGCTTCCGGTCCTTTGACGGGATCGTTAAAAACGGCAGGATATTTTCCCGAAATTTTCCAGGCAAAGAAGAAAAATGTCCAGTCAATGTATTCGGAAAGCTCTTTTATGTCAATATTTTGCAGCACGTGTATACCAGGTTGTTCAGGTGCAAAAAGTTCCACAGAATTCCAATCGATTTTCAACCTGTTTTTTCTTGCTGATTCCAGAGGTAAAAGAACCTGTTCTGCCCTGCCGGAGTTCCGGTCATTCCTCAGACTTTCGTATTTGTCTGCAATTGCCGATTCATATTCCTCTCTTTTTTCTCCCCTGAGCGCAGAGAGCACACCGGCAGCCTTTGAAGCATCCTTAACGTGGATAACAGAGCAGGAGTAATTTGGCGCAATTTTTACTGCAGTATGAATTTCTGAAGTGGTTGCCCCGCCTACTAAAAGCGGAATTTTCAACTCTCTGCGCTCCATCTCCGATGCAACATATACCATCTCCTCGAGCGAAGGGGTGATAAGTCCGCTCAAGCCGATAAAATCAACTTTCTCTTTAATGGCGGCATCAATGATTTTATCTGCTGGAACCATTACTCCCAGATCGATTATCTGATAATTATTGCAGGATAATACTACGCTTACTATATTCTTGCCTATATCGTGAACATCTCCCTTAACAGTGGCCAGAAGCAGTTTGCCTGCACTTTTGGACTCTTCTCCCGTATTTTCCTGTTCTATATAGGGTGCAAGTCTGGTTACCGCTTTTTTCATCACCCTGGCACTCTTGACAACCTGAGGCAGAAACATCTTTCCGGTACCGAACAGTTCGCCTACCTCTTTCATTCCGCCCATCAACGGACCCTCAATCAGTTCAATAGACTTTGCAAACTGAGTACGGGCCTCTTCTACGTCGGTTTCAATAAATTCGTCAAGCCCACGTATGAGAGCGTGCTTAATCCGTTCCACCACAGGAAGAAGACGCCAGCTAACGACCCGGCCAACAGTTTCCTGACCTTCATTATTTTTCGATTCTTCATTCTGCAACTGTTCTGCAAACTTCACCAGTCTCTCAGTGCTATCCTTGCGCCTGTTGAGAACCACGTCCTCCACAAGCTTCAGAAAGTCTGCAGGAATTTCACTGTACACCTGTAGCATTCCGGGATTGACGATACCCATATCAAGTCCGGCCTTGATTGCATGATAGAGAAAAACAGAATGGATAGCTTCGCGGACACTGTCCATTCCTCTGAATGAAAAGGAAAGATTGCTTATACCTCCGCTGACTTTTGCGTAGGGTAAGTTCTGCTTGATCCACTGCGTGGTTTTTATAAAGTCAATTGCGTAATTGTTGTGTTCCTCGATACCTGTGGCGATTGCCAGGATGTTCGGATCAAATATAATATCTTCCGGTGGGAAATTCAACCTTTCTCTCAGTAGTCTGTAACATCTCCCTGCAACTTCAATACGCCTTTCATAAGTATCTGCCTGACCCCTTTCATCAAAGAGCATCACTACAACAGCCGCTCCGTATTTTCTGACTTTTTTTGCACGTTCCAGAAATACATCTTCACCCTCCTTAAGGCTGACAGAATTTACAACCGACTTTCCCTGAATGCATTTAAGAGCACTTTCAATAACTTCCCATTTAGAAGAATCTATCATTAAGGGGAGCTTTGAAATATCAGGTTCGGCCATTATCAGGTTGATAAACTTTACCATTGCCTTTTCTGAATCTAGCATTGCCTCATCCATACAGATATCGATTATCTGGGCACCACCCTCAACCTGATCTCTGGCAATGGCAAGAGCTTCGTTGTACTTCTCCTCACGGATCAATCTTGCAAATTTCCTGGAACCGGATACATTTGTCCGTTCTCCAATGTTTACAAAATTTGTTTCAGGTGTAATAGTGAGAGCTTCCAGTCCGCTAAGCTTTGTATAGCAGGTGAGAGAGGGGAGGGGTCTTGGTTTGTATTTTTTAGCTGCCTCTGCAATCCTCTTAATATGCAAAGGGGTAGTTCCGCAGCATCCTCCGATAACATTTACCCAGCCCTCTTTCATATAATTCTCTGCAATAGAGGCCATATACTCTGCAGACTGGTCATATTCACCAAATTGATTGGGCAGACCAGCATTCGGGTGGGCAGAGACATAAAATGAAGATTTTGCACTCAACTCTTGTATGAATGGGCGAAGTTGCTCAGCTCCCAGCGCACAATTCAATCCAACACAGAAAAGTGGGAAATGCGAAACTGATATAAGAAACGCTTCAAGTGTTTGTCCGGTGAGTGTTCTTCCGCTTGAATCTGTTATTGTTCCTGAAACCATAACCGACAGTCTTTTCCCTTTCTCTTCAAACACTGAGTCAATCGCAAAAAGCGCTGCTTTGGCATTGAGTACGTCAAATACTGTTTCGACAAGCAAAATATCAACGCCACCATCAATAAGACCTCTTGCCTGCTCCGAATAAGCTTCGACAAGATTGTCAAAAGTAACAGCTCTTGCTCCGGGGTCGTTGACATCAGACGACATAGATGCTGTGCGGTTGGTCGGGCCCATAGTGCCTGCGACAAAGAGGGCGCGGCCGGGATCATTCTTATCCCCAAAAGAGGCTGTATCTACGGGAGAGGCTGTATCTACGGGAGAGGCTGTATCAACGGGAGAGGCAGAATATTCACGTACGGCTTCTGCCGCCAGCCGCGCCGCCCCAAAGTTCAATTCATATACCATATCCTCCATACCATAGTCGGCAAGGGATATTTTGTTGGAATTGAAAGTGTTTGTTGTGATAATATCGGCACCTGCAGCTAAATACTCCTTGTGGATACCTTTGATTATCTCAGGTTTTGTAAGGGTCAAAAGATCGTTGTTGCCCTTCTGAAGTTTTGGGTGATCCCTAAACCTTTCGCCACGATAGTCACCCTCCTTAAGTTTATACCTCTGGATCATAGTGCCCATTGCACCATCCAGAATCAGAATTTTTTTACCCGTTGCAGCTTCGACTGGATTCATTCTTCGTTTTTCGTCATTATATACCTGTTACCTGTGCCTGGTACCTGTGCCTGTTACCTGTGCCTGTTACCTGTGTCTAGTACCTGTAGTAATCCGGTTTGTATGGTCCATCAATATCCACGCCAATGTATGCGGCTTGGTCGGGAGTGAGTCGGGTGAGTTTTACACCGATTCTGTCGAGGTGCAATCGTGCAACTTCTTCATCCAAAAGCTTTGGCAACAAGTAAACTCCAACCTCATGTTTTTTGCTCCATAGCTCAATCTGGGCCAAAGTCTGATTTGTAAAAGAGTTGCTCATTACAAAAGAGGGATGACCGGTTGCACAGCCAAGATTTACCAACCTGCCATCGGCCAGCAATAAAATTGAGTGACCCTCAGGAAAGAAATACTGATCTACCTGAGGTTTGATATTCCTTACCTTGATTCCGGGATATGACTTAAGTCTGTCCACCTGGATTTCGTTGTCGAAATGGCCAATGTTGCAGACAATCGCATTATCCAGCATTTTAGCCATATGTTCGATGCGAATTATATCCTTGTTGCCTGTGGTTGTTACATAGATATTCCCCTCGTCAAGAGCATCCTCAACAGGCTTAACTTCAAAACCTTCCATCGCTGCCTGTAACGCGCAGATAGGGTCAATTTCTGTAACTATAACCCTTGCACCATAGCTACGCATCGAGTGTGCACAGCCTTTTCCAACATCTCCGTAACCGCAAACAACAACCACCTTGCCGGCAATCATAATATCTGTAGCCCTTTTAATACCGTCGGCCAAAGATTCACGGCAGCCGTACAGATTGTCAAACTTTGATTTAGTTACAGAGTCATTCACATTAAAAGCAGGGAACAGCAACTCTTTATCTTCCATCATCTGATACAGACGGTGTACTCCGGTGGTTGTCTCTTCAGAAACACCCCTGATAGAAGGAATTCGTTTTGACCAATAGGTATTATCCTCTTTGAGCAGATTCTTCAGGATAATCAGGAGCTCCCTTTCGTCCTCTGTGTCTGCTGAGTAGTCCAGAACTGATTCATTTTTTTCGCCCTTGAAACCCAGATGGCACATAAGAGTAGCATCACCACCATCGTCGACAATGAGGGTAGGGCCTTTTCCTCCCGGAAAATTCAAGGCCTGCAATGTACACCACCAGTAATCCTTGAGGGTTTCACCTTTCCAGGCAAAAACCGGCACCCCGGCTGCCGCTACCGCTGCAGCAGCGTGATCCTGAGTTGAATAAATATTGCAGCTAACCCAGCGAACCTCTGCCCCGAGCTCAACCAGTGTTTCAATTAAAACAGCCGTCTGGATTGTCATATGCAGCGAACCCATAATCCGAGCACCTTTCAACGGTTTCTGGCTTCCGTACTTTTTGCGCAGAGACATAAGCCCCGGCATTTCAAATTCGGCCAGTTCAATCTCTTTTCTTCCGAATTCGGCCAGTTTGATATCGGCAACCTTGTAATTTTCAGATGTAAACAGAGTCATTTTCTTTTGAATTTGATGCAAAGCTACAAAAAAGGTTGGACCTTGCCACAGTTTTCGGCAAGTGATTAACATTTAAATTCTTACTAAGAGCGCTTTTTGAGAACCTTAAAATCTCTCAAAAAGTGCCTTATGTATTACTCTGGATTTCATTAACTTGCCGAAAACTGTGGCAAGGTCTCAGAAGTAGCTCTTGAGTGCTTCCACATAATCTTCAAATGCCTGACGCCCGGTCTCAGTTATTCGGCAGGTGGTGCGTGGCCGTTTTCCGCTATACCCCTTTTGGATTTCAATGTATCCGGCCTCGCTGAGTTTATCAAGCTGAACACTAAGGTTCCCGGCAGTAGAAGAGGTCTTCTCACGCAGAAAAACAAAATCAGCTTCCTCCAGCGAAACAAGCAGTGAGACAACCGATAGCCTCAGCTGCGAGTGGAGTAGGGGGTCAAGATCTTTAAACATAACTTTTCCCCTTTTTAAACATAATCTTTCTCAATTTTATTCCTCTCAATTTTGATCTTTCGACCTGCAGCATTCAAAATGTGCCCAGGAATAATGAGCATTATAACTGGAAATGCAGCATAAACAAGAATCTGCTCCAGACCAGGAACCAACAGAAGCAGAAAACTCAGCAGAATTCCCAGGAATCCCGCAACCATCAACAGCGTAAACTTAATCACCTGGCCGCTGATAGCCACCCCCACACTTATCAACATGGCTATTACAAACAGAATTGGGAAAGCCTTGTAATCCACCAACATATATAGAGACAGCAGCCCAGCAGCAATGCCGATGGTTATCCAAATGTTGCCGATAACCCGACCAATAAATGTAACAGCTCTCTTTTCGCGTTTTTTGATCAAATAGATCATTGCAGGATAACCGATAAGAGGTATCGCAAACCACAGCCACTGCACCCTGTAGTCACCTGTTTTCGCCAACAAGAAATAAATCACAACTGAAACCACAAGACACAGATATCCCCACAACAGATAAATTCTGCCACCGTTGTGTTCAAGATTGCTGCGAGTCTCCCTGATCATCTTTGTGATAAGTTCGAGACTCTCTTTCTGAGTTAAGTTTTTTTCTTCCATCGTTTTAATTGTATTGTAAAGATAAATAAGTTTATATTGTAAACCAAATAATTATGAAAAAAGTGCAACTGATTTTAACTGCACTTTGCAAAGATAAATATGTTTATGATATAAACCAAATTTAATTTAGAAAATAAAATTTGACCTTTCCCCGGTCGTCATCCTTTCACCATCCTCACCACATCGTAGTAACTTTCGTGAGTAACGGAGGAGATTTGACGGAAGGTGGCGTTACATTCAGTACGGAGAATCTTCATGGTTTTTTGAAGTTCGTCCCTGGATATTTCGTTAAGCTTTCTCCCCTGAAGGATGAAATCCAGATTGCTGGCAACTTCGTAATCTGTTGGTTTGATAATGTTTTTCGCATAGTGAGAAGCACAAATGATACGACTATAAGCACTATTATCACCATCCACAATTGACCAATATTCCTTTAAAAATTTATAAGCGTAGAAATGCAAATCATTGTGTGACTTAAATAAATAATTCGAAACTAAATTGCAAACATCTATATACTTACCCAAATAGTTGTAGCCCTTCTTAGTAAAATGATAGGAGCTCCACCGATACTGAGTTATGTTTTCACAAATACCTGCCCTGACAGGGTTTGTTAAAATATATAGAAAGTTATACCTTAGATAATCCTCATTATCAATTAATTTACTCGAGAATGGACTATTAAAAAGTTGTCCGGTCATACCTCTTCGCCGGTTGTACCACTGGTTAAAACTCATCAGGAGTGACTTCATAAATGCATTGAGTGCACGCGTATATATCTGAAGATGAACGTGATTATCCATCAGCACAAAAGCCGATACTACAGTCTGGTTCTTTTCCGCTGCCATTCGGCACCGCTCAAGAAAACCCACAAAATCTGTAGTGTTATAGAACACATTATACCGATTACTCCCCCTTATCCACACATGAAAAAAGCCGACCTGCGCCCGCTTAAGCTCTTTAGTTACATTCAATTCTCTATTAATTTCAGGTGCTAAAGCTGCTAAATTATCATTAATCGTCACAGCGACAGACTTGTCAGCGGCACCCACCAAAGCAGAAAAATCCCTCATCACAATCATCTCTCTCACAAATTTTGAAGTGCAAGTTACAAAATAATCCAACCTTGCAAAATCTCTCAAAAAGTGCCTTATGTATTACCCTGGGGTTCATTAACTTGCCGAAAACTGTGGCAAAGTCTCTTCGCGAAATCACAATTTTCTTTACATTAGTACATAAATTATTTAACGTATATTGAGATATGATTTTTCAAGTTAGAATAGAGTTGCAGTTAATTGAACCTGTTATTTGGAGGAGGTTATATGTTCATTCGGAGTTTTATTTGTCACAATTCCATGATGTTATTCAGGTAGCAATGGGCTGGACAAACTCTCATCTTCATCAGTTTATTAAAGGAGACACTTTCTTCACAAAAAAGATTGAAGGCGATCTTTTCTGGGACGAGATGAATAATGTTGATTATGAAAATCTTAAAATTTCTGACCTCCTGAGCAAACCTGGAGATACCATTGAGTATGAGTACGATTTTGGAGATTCCTGGTTGCACACAATAACTCTTGAAGAGATTTATCCGGAAACTGCAGGTCTCATTGTTCCGTTCTGCATTTCGGGAGAGAGAGCCAGTCCTCCTGAGGATTGCGGAGGCCCTTTCGATTATATGAATTTGCATAATTCTAAAAGCGGCAAAAGAGATACAGTAAAAGAGGGACATTTTGACCCAAAAGATATCAATGAATTGTTTTCTCCTACATTGTTGACTTATAAACAACTCCTTTTAGGTGCTACAAAGAATGATATTATTAATATTGCATATTTTCTTGGAATTAAAATTAAAACTAATCTGCGTAAAGAGCAATTAGCAAATGATGTTGAAGAAGCATTATTAACAAATCCCCTGCTAATTAAAAATGCCCTTTCATACAAAGAAATATCATTGTTGAATTCTATTTACAACCATAAAGATACTCATCCGGTACTCGAAATGCCAGAATTACAAGCACTGATATTTTTACGTTTAGTATATTTGCAGGAATCTTTCTCCGACTCCGGCATTTTTAAGTTTCCGGACAAACTTAATAGGTCGATCGTCCCCAGACTACAGGAAATTTTAGATGACTCCTCTTTTAAACAGAACTGCGAAATTGAAGATCTGATTATTGGACTTGTTACTCTTTATGGTGTGCTATCACTGTCAAAAGTATCAGAATTAATTACCAAACACAAAAGCATTATAATTGAAACCACAGATATCCTTGGTATAATTGCTGGTTCAATCAGGATGGTTGATCGTGTACATATTACTTCTTACAGTAATACCACGATTATTTACTATCCAATGATAGATAGTCCAATAGCTATGATCAGAGAGATTAACAACCGTAACAATATTCAATATAAAGAGTTCACAACTCAGGAAATTCTTGATGCAGCAGGTGATTTATTCTACTTTGACGTTAACAATGCCTATGCTAATCTTAGAAAGTTGATTTGTAAGCAAAATATTCAAGATCCGGATTTTTTATTTCACAATATCTGGTTTATACTTCAAACCGAGGAGAGTCCAATGCAAGTTATTGATTTCCTTTCCAAAGAAATAACATTTAACAGCTTGGAGAATATGCAGACAATGTTAAATGCTCTTATGGATTATAGTAACTCCATACCAAAATGGATACTTAAAGGGAACTCTTCTAAAGAGATATTTGAAGGATCGAAATCAGGCTTCAAAAAAGACAAAGCAACGATACGTAAAGATAATTTTGAACAAAATCCGCAGGTCGTCTCTTTTTTTCCACCAAAAATCGGTCGCAATGACCTCTGTCCCTGCGGAAGTGGGAAAAAATATAAGCATTGCTGCGGGAACAATTAACCCATGTGACCTTGCCACAGTTTTCGGCAACTGATTAACAGAAAGATCCTTACGAAGAACACTTTTTGAGAGCCTAAAAATCTCTCAAAAAGTGTCTCATGTATTACTCAGATATTCATCAACTTGCCGAAAACTGTGGCAAGGTCCTGTGAAAAAGTCAACAAATATGTTGACAAATTATTATATTTGCAATATGAAAAATATTGGACAATATTTAGACCAGATAGTAAAAGCAAACAATTGCACCCAAGCCGGCGTTGCAAGAGGAATTGGCATTTCACGTCAACTTCTTAATTATATAATTATAGGCAGAAGAGAGCTCACTTTACAACAAGCTTTAAAAATTGAGTCCTATTTCAATTTGCCGGAAGGTGAAATCCTTAAATTGCAAACAGAAATTTCCATATTCAACTATAAACAAAAAATTAAACAACAACTTTTTGAGCATCTTCAGAAAGCAAAAACCCTGTGGTCATACGCAAATACATCGGTACAGAACATTTCAGATGAAGAATTAATCGAAAAAGTCTTTATTTATTTGGATATTAGTCAAATATCAATATTGTTTGAACTCTACAGAAGAGAATTCATCCGCAAGGTATGGCGAGAGGGACTTGCTATTCAGGGTAATTATTTGCTCAATCTGAATGTAATGATTGCACTCTATTATTTTGACATTGCCAAACCGGAGCAATATTTGAAAAGATTGGAGAGAGAACACATTAAAAATCAGCTAAATTATGCGTAAGGGACTTACTAACAATATTGATTCCATTATCGAAAAAGTCGCTGCCATGGAATGTATAAAGCCTTATATTCTTGTGGGCGGAACAGCTCTTGCAATTCAGATTGGGCACAGAAAAAGCGAAGATCTTGACTTTATGATGTGGCGCAAATCGAAGGCCGAAATGCCTGAAATCGATTGGCCTGCTATCGAGAGAGAATTGAAGGAGAAAATTGGGGAGATTGAAAGTATGAATTTACTCGGTTTTGACCAGGTTGAATTTATTGTTGCCGGAGTCAAGTTTTCCTTTTATGTAAGCGACAACAACTGTCCGGTATCAGATCCAATCCATTACATTGGGAACATTCGCCTTGCCGATATTTATTCTATTATGGCCATGAAAATTGAAGTAATGTTGCGTAGACTGAAAATGCGCGATTATTACGATATTTATGCTATCCTAAAAGAAGGATATAGCATATCCGAAGGAATCAACGCCGCCTTAAAATACTCAAAGCACAAGCTGAATACCAAAAACATAATGATGATTCTGCTCTCAGAAAAATACACGTCAGATCAAAACTTTGAACAGCTTGAGCCCAAATACAAAGTCACAAAAGAAGAGATCAGGA
The DNA here is from genome assembly GCA_002428635.1 of Bacteroidales bacterium UBA6088. Taxonomy (GTDB): domain Bacteria; phylum Bacteroidota; class Bacteroidia; order Bacteroidales; family UBA932; genus Bact-08. The sequence goes on along the minus strand of DIXE01000007.1, from coordinate 2,628 downwards.
ACTACATTCTCCGGAAACTGAAAAACGCAAACGGGTGACCTTGCCACAGTTTTCGGCAACTGATTAACAGAAAGATCCTTACGAAGAGCACTTTTTGAGAGCCAAAAAATCTCTCAAAAAGTGTCTCATGTATTACTCAGATATTCATCAACTTGCCGAAAACTGTGGCAAGGTCTCCAGCCGGGCAAGCCCTTTCACCACTCCCGCTACTCTCTCAAGGTCTGCATCAGTCAGGCTGGGGTGGGAGGGGAGGCAGAGGCCGTTAAGAAATAGTTGTCCACTGACACTGTTGTCGCTTTCCGGGAGTATTAAAGAGAGCCAGATTTTGGATTTAGTAGTCATTGAGTTTTGAAAAAGTTGTAAAACAATATAAACAGTAATAAGAAAGCAGATGTTGATAAGTTATTAATATAGAGTGACATGCGAAAAAAGTAAGGCAAGGTCCCTAAATTTAAAAATCTTTATTGTGCATAATTAAGGTTTTTTGTTGTGCAAAATTAAGATAAACGGTTGTGCGTATTTTAACTTGGCTATTCCTTGCTGTCAACACATACAGAGGGTGATTATATTAGCGGTCGTAGTTTTAATTTAAAAACCACATAGAGTTAATACCTTTATGACGTTGTCCATGATAGAAGATCTTATATTCATTTCTTGAATTGTCTCTCCAGTTAGGTGTAACCCTACATCAGGCAAGGTTCCTATATCAAAATTTTCCAGTAACCATATTTTTTTCCGCCAACCCGTTTTATAACACTCTCTTCTTTTAGTTTTTTCATATTCCATTCCACTCCTCTACGGGTCAACCCAGTAATTTCAATAAGCTTTTGTTGCGTGATTCCCGGATTGGCTCTTATGGCATCAAGTATTATTTCCTCATTAGTCTTATCCACAGTCTTATCCACAGTCTTATCCACAGTCTTATCCACAGTCTTACTAGTATAGGGATCTTCATAACTGAGCTCAGTAAGAAATCCGTCCTGAATTTCTTGATATTTGAATTTCATACTTGGATATTTGCTAATAGCACTGCGCACACGATGAAACCCGGTACCATATTTTTCAATATCACCTGTTAAAAAGAAAGCTTCAACAATTAATTTGTTTCTTGCTGAAGATTGATAATAATCTGTTTTTAAATCCTCAATTGTCAGGTTCCCATAAAGTTTTCCCGGATTGAATATTGTTATTCTGTTATCAAATATTTTAATCTGAATATCTCCAATGTTGTTATATTGACGATGAATAATACTATTTAAAACCAACTCACGCAAAGCTTCAAGAGGATATTCGAATATTTCGGATCTTTGTGTTGTTTGTAGTCTCAGAAGATATTATATAAGATACTTTCAAGTGACTCATAATATATTTCATGGTTTCCTCAACTGCTTCGTATAAAGTGCTGCGAATAATCTTATCATCCAAAATGACATCAGCTGTTTTTAATCTTCCAGCATGAATATCATACATCAATGGAGTTTTAGCAAATAAAAGCATTGCACCATTTGTAGGAATTCCATCTTTTAGCAGATTCATTTTAGTAATTATTTCAACCGGAGTACCCGATATACGTAAACGCCCTTTCTCATTTATTCGATTAGCAAAACGTTTAATTTTATCCATATCCAAGTCGTCAATAGTTTTACCGGGATACGGATAAGTATCCCACGAATATTGCATTGTACGCATATACAAATCAGTAACTTCTGCAGTTGACATCAAATGATTGGAATTACCAATTCGTTTATAATATTTCCCCTTTGCAGATACAGGTTTTATTGGATACTCGGGAATGGACAATAATACTCAAAATCAGGGATTAACGATGGGCTTGTTTTAGATTTTATTTCATTTACCCATTGTTGAGCACTTTCGGCGTTAATAGATACACCTGATACCACACCATTGTTGTTAATCCCCACATATACAGTTCCTCCTTTCGTGTTAGCGAACGCAACCAGTGTTTCAATAGTTTCAGCATTAAAACTACTTTTGAATTCGCAGGATTCACTTTCACCGTCTTTTAAATGGTCTTGTAGTTCCGATGTTGTCATAGTTATTAGTCTAGCCTATTTTTAATACTTTGAAATCAACAAACTGAATGTTTGAATAAATTCTTCGGGAGTGAATTTGAGACTATCAATTTCGAAAAAATCACAACCTTCTTCAAGAGTGCTATGTACTATTGTAGTGCCGTTGTCTATGATAGAAGATCTTATATTCATTTCTTGTATTGTCTCTCCAGTAAAATGTAACTCTACACAGACAAGGTCCCTACCTCAAGTTCTTAACCACCCGTGCCGGATTACCCATTACCAGCACATTATCCGGAACATCCCTCAATACAACCGCGCCTGCCGCAACCAAACTCCACCGCCCAATCCTAATGCCCGGAATAACTACAGCACCCGCACCTACCTGACTGCCCTCTCCAACTGAAACACCGCCGCACAATGTGGCGTGAGGAGAAATTTGAACGAAATCCTCAATAACACAATCGTGATCAACAGAAGCAGCAGTATTTATAATGCAATGTTTACCAATCACCGCACAATAGCTATTCCGGCGATATGGGACCACTGTTCCGGAGCATAGGGTACCAATTACAGTTTTTACACTCTTATGGCA
>DIXE01000023.1 GCA_002428635.1 Bacteroidales bacterium UBA6088 | reverse complement strand
GCTCACTAACATGGGGGTTTCATAGTATTAATTCAGAATGAGAAAAAACTTTTCTTATCTCCTTTTTTGTATAGAAGTATAGTGGTGTTTTCTACGGTAATCAAGCATCCGTAACGTAATTTTTTGAACCACGGCAAAATTATTTCTGTGAACTTGTCGATTTTTTCTGCTTCATCAATAATTTCAATTACAACAGGCAGTTTTTCTGTTATTTCCCAAAATTTTACAGAACGAACAACACTGCTGGAACCATATCCCATTTGACCTTTCAAAACGGTGGCACCCGCAAGACCGTATCGTTTTGCAGCATATACCACCATCTCATATAATGTATTGTTTTTAAACTTGTCGGTATTGCTAATGAAAATCCTCAATAGTTTTGCTTCTTTATTGGTTTCCATCGTTATACAGTTTTAATGATTATATTCCCGGCATAGACAGATAGTATACCGATAAAAACCGTTAATCCGGCATAAATTGCAAAAAGCATAATGTTGCCATCTTTGATTAAAGCCGTGTTTTCAGTTGCAAAGGTAGAGAATGTAGTAAAACCACCGCAGAATCCTATTGTAAGAAACATTCGCCATTCAGGGGATATGAGATTTCCTCTTCCGGCAATACCCAGTATGAGACCGGCAAGGAAACAACCTATTATGTTCACTGCAAATGTCCCATAAGGAAATGATGAAGAAATGGAGTTTTGAATATATCTGGATAGCATAAAGCGGGAGATACCCCCAATGAAACTGCCTGAACCGATGATAAAGAGTATTTTTATCATATTGTACAGATCTCTTTTTAAAGATTATGTAGGAGTCATCAGCTTTTAAAAGCGGTTTCGGGCTAACCCCATAGCCTGTTTATTATTAACAAATATATGAGTTTTTATAATAATTTCAGTTGATTATCTTTGTACAGAATATGAATGATTTTGCAGCAATAGATTTTGAGACTGCCAATGAATGTCTCTCAAGTATATGCAGCGCAGGTGTTGTAGTGGTAAGGAACGGGGTAGTGGACGGTAAATATTACAGCCTTGTCCAGCCTGAGCCCAACTACTACAAATACTCCAACAGTTGTGTACACGGACTTACCAGAGAAGACACCGACAATGCAAGAGTTTTTCCTTTTGTGTGGAGAGAGATAGCCCCATTGATAAAAGATTTGCCACTGGTTGCCCACAATAAATCTTTTGACGAGAGTTGTCTTAAAGCTGCATTTCGAACTTACCGTATGGATTATCCTGACTATCAGTTCTTTTGCACCCTAGCGGCTTCCAGAAAAGTTTTTGGGAAGAGTCTCCCTGATCACCGGCTTCACACAGTATCAGCTCATTGTGGATATTATCTTGAAAATCACCATAACGCCCTGGCCGATGCTGAGGCTTGCGCATATATTGCCCTAAAGATATTGAACTTTAATACGACCTCTCACTTCTACCCTCAACCCAATTGATATAAGCTGTATTTACAACTTTATTGCCACCGGGAGTGGGGTAGTTTCCTGTAAAGTACCAGTCACCGCTGTTTTCTCGACAGGCTTTGTGCAGATTTTCAACTGTCTGGAATACAACTTTTACCTCAGCCTTAACCGAACTGTTTTTTACCATTTCTGCGATTTTATCTGAAATTTCCTGTAAAGAGAAGGGTGCGTAAATCTCTTTGACATAATTGAAATAATCCTCTACAGGAAGAGAGAGCTGAGCTTTGCATTTTCTGTAAACTTCATTGATGACAGCCTCCATTCCACGCTCCCTCAGGAGCTCCACAGCAGCGTTAAAGGCTATAAACTCATCCATTTTGGACATATCTATGCCATAGCAGTCAGGATACCTGATTTGAGGAGCAGTTGAGACAATGATTATCCTTTTTGGTCCAAGAGTGTCCAGTATCCTCAATATACTCTTCTTAAGGGTGGTTCCTCTCACAATTGAGTCGTCTATCACAACCAGGTTGTCTTCTGACCCTACAGTACCGTAGGTAACATCGTATACGTGACCAACCATTTCGTCGCGGTCATTGTCCGAAGTGATAAATGTTCTGAGCTTTGCATCCTTAATCACAATTTTTTCTGTACGAGGTTCTTTGGAAATTATCTCTCCAATAGCCTCTTCATTAAGAGGATGTTTCAATGATTTGATCTTTTTAATCTTTTGATCAGTCATATAACGCTGAATTCCCCTGATCATTCCGTAGTATGATGTCTCGGCAGTGTTGGGAACAAAGGAGAACACTGTGTGGTCAAGATCTCCATCAACTGCCTCTATAAGCTGGGTTGTAAGCAACTCTCCGAGCAGTTTGCGCTCTTTGTATATGTGACGGTCGTTTCCCCGTGAAAAGTAAATTCTTTCAAAAGAACAACTGCTTCTTTTGGCGGGCTCCCTTACAAGAGTTTCGCTGAGTTGCCCTGATTTTTTTACAATAAGAGCGTGTCCGGGTTCAACCTCTTTGATTTTTTTATCGTCAACCCCAAAGGCAGTCCGTATTACTGAGGCCTCCGAAGCAACCAGAACCAGTTCATCGTCGTTGTAGTAATAGGCAGGGCGAATTCCCCAGGGATCACGAACTACAAAAAGATCTCCGTGGCCCGTTACTCCTGCAACAACATAACCTCCGTCCCAGTTTGCACTGCTTTTTGCCAATATACCTGCAATGTCCAGATTTTCTTCTATCAATGGAGATATTTCCTCCTTACTGTACCCCAGATCCCGGTAATATCTGTAGCGGTTCTGTATTTCGTCGTCAAGGAAGTACCCGACTTTTTCGAGCAAAGTTACTGTGTCAGAGTAGTATCTGGGGTGCTGCCCGGCCACTATAAGGCTTTTGAAGAGCTCATCCACATTTGTAAGGTTGAAATTTGCAGCCAGTGCTAGGTTACGGCTTCTCCAGTTGCTGGCCCGCTTGAGTGGGTGTACAAGATCTATGTTATTTTTTCCGAAGGTTGAATATCTAAGGTGTCCTAGGTAAATTTCTGAAACAAAAGGCAGATTGTATTTTGCCCACTCGGCTCCCTTTTCATTGATCTCTTTGATATTCAGTGCTTCCTTAATTTTGCCGAACACCTCCTGAATAGGATTTGGATCACAGGAGCGCACTCTATCCATATACTTGTACCCGGGAGGCATATCCAGTTTAACTCCTACAACTCCTGCTCCCTCCTGACCTCTGTTCCTCTGTTTCTCCATCAGAATATAAAAGCGGTTAAGCCCGAAAAGAGCAGAACCGTATTTATTTTTGTAGTAGTCAAGCGGTTTCAATAGTCTCACCAGAGCTATTCCGCATTCGTGCCTGATAATATCGCTCATCCGGGTATAATTTTCATATTGATGTTTCGGTGCAAATTTAAAAAAAATGAATTTACTAAAAATCGAACTTTACTGTTCCTACGGGAATCAATCCCAGAGAATAGCTTAGCCTCTCGGTTATAATGCCTTTTTGGTATGAAAAACGTTTTCTTATAACATTTTGTCTATCAGTAGCATTCTGCAATTCTACAAGAATGCTCAAAGAGCTTCTGCTGAAATTTTTCCGAAAGCTGAATCCGATGTCAATTTTACCGAATGGAGGAAGATGTTTTCCGTAAGTTCGGGAAATGTCGTATATAATTTTTCTTCTTTGCAGTGACATCTCTGTGTTCACAGGTGTATATCTGAATCCACCCCTGAATATTGCCTTTATGTTTATCCCGAAAACTTTGTCGTTTTCTCTGCCAGTTAAAAATTCTTTGCCGGCAGTTGCATTCAGAATGTATCCGCTATTGTAGTAAGTACTGTACCAGTTACCGCCTGAAGCTTTATACCTGGAATCAAGCAGGGAGGCATTTGCAAGAAAATAATAATTGTTGGAAAATTCCCGCTCAATCGAAAACTCTGCTCCGAAGTTGACACCTTTTCCATTGTTTGACAAGGGCATATCGGGGAGTCCGTATGAGAGATTGAGAACTGAATACTGGCTTGTACTACTTATTGAAACGGGCACATCATAAAGCATCTGGTAGTATAGTTCAAATATGCATTTTGTATTTTCCCCGAAATCTCTGTTTGCTCCCAAAACAGCGTGAAATGCTTTTGTGCTTTTTAAACCGCTGTTTGCAATCAATCTTTGGTTTTTAATGATTTTTACGCTGTAGTTATACAGAGAAAGCGGTTCTATCCTTGAATGAAAACCAATTCCTGCGCTAAAGGTTCTTTCTCTGTCCGGCCGGTAAGATATGCCTGCCCTGGGTTCTGCAAGGAACTCTCCGGTTACTCCGCTATGGAAAATATTCAAACCTGTGTTGATCTCAACTTTTTCTGAGGGTTTGAATTTCCATTGTGCAGAATATCCATTATACCATCCTGTATTCCTGGTGTTTAACAGAGTGTCGTATTGAAGTGGATTCTTAAACCTGTGTGCAAACATATCTGCAAAGATAAAATTGAATGAGATGCCAATTTTCAATGTATTTGACGGATTAAACTTGTGTGTTACCAGAATAGAAGATCTGAGGGCCGGATAACGAAACTTCTCCAGATAGCTTTGTGTCCTGTTCAAAGCCGTGTCAATACGGTAATCCTCAGAGTCTGTTTTTTGGAAAGTAAATCCGGCTGTAGTCCTGATGTTTGTACGGGATGACGAGAGGGTGTATGTGTGTTTTATACCTGTAATCATAAATAGGTGTCTGTCGAAAAACTCGTCATTGTCAGCTCCAATTTTTATGGAGTCGGCATTATCAGATGCGTAGTCTCCCACTTTACTGGAGCCTCCGGCAGAAAAAAAATCAAATGTACCTGCCTTTTTCAGTGTAAAAGTTGCTTTAAGCGACCAGTCAATAGCTGATGGTATAATACCAAGCTCATCATTTTTTATAACTCCGTACCTTTTAAGAATATCGAAGTTTGAATAGCGGACATCAGCAAACAAGGATGAATTATGGGATTTAAACAAGGGCCCCTCGATTGTGGCTTCTGCACCCACGATGGATAATCCAAGTGAATATTCTCTTTTTCTTGTGTTTCCGCTTTTTAAATTCAGTTCCATTACTCCGGAAACAGCATTGGAATACTCTGCAGGAAAGGCTCCAGTGTAGAAATCGAAGCTACTAAGAGCGTTTGACGTTATTCCGGAATATGCTCCACTTGATGAACCCTCTCCGTCTGCAAGATGATTAGGATTGGGTATCTCAATTCCTTCTAATCGCCATAGGATCCCTTTTGGAGAATTACCTCTGATTATCAATTGATTATTTCCATCATCATTTCCTGAGGAAACACCTGCCATACTTAACACCATCCGGGAAGGATCATAGTAAACTCCGGCAAATTTTGAAGCCTGATGACTTCTGAATTTTCTGGAGCTTACCGATGCCATACTGTTTGAAACCTTAATGCCCTTATCACTTACAATAATTTCATCAATTTTGAGAAGAGATTCCGTCATCTCTACAATAATAAAACTTTCTTTCCCCGTAATAATCAGAATGTCTTTAATCTGGACACTCTGGTAACCCATACAGGATACTTTTAATGAATGTCTTCCTGCAGGCAGTGACAATGAAAACCGTCCACTGCTGTCAGAAATGGTAAGCTTCTTTTCATTATAGGATAAAATCTCAACAGCAGCACCGGCTATGGCACTTCTGCTTTCAGAATCAACAATTCTTCCGGAAAGCCTTTGATAATATGTCTGCCCTGAGATAACATTGTTAACCACAAGAAGAAACAGTGTTATAAAGAGATACTTCATTGATTAATTTATTATTCCCCTGTTTTTTCTTCCGTCAATGAAAATATTGAGAGGCTTGCTGAATCTTACCTGCCTGAGGAATTTGCTCTCATAAATGGCATCCATTGAATTGATAATCTCACGGTTAAAACTCCCTTCCCCCATAAATGGATTTATTGTAAGATACCCGATCCCGAAAGAAGTAAGATTCTGGAAAAAATGGGTTCCCTGGCTGGGCTCTACCATAAAGCTCTCCATACCGCACTCAACTATCACTTTGGCTTCAGAAATATGACTCCATTTTACCGGTATGCCAAGCCACCTGTCACTGGAGCCCCATCTGCCGGGCCCTATGAGAACATAGTGCCTCTTTTCCTCCTTAAGTACTGCATTTAACTTCCCTATCTCCTCAGCTATTTGAATTGTGAATGAAGAATCAAAATTCTCCTCTCTGACATAGATAATATCTGTAACACCATCAACAAGGCCTATACCCAAGGCATTTTCTGCATATATTATTGATTTTGCTGTGTTGATATCCTCCCAGTTAAGGGATTTGTTATCCTGACTCTCCGTTATAGGCCTTATTTGTAAAAGATTAAAGATATATTCTTCTCCTTTTGGCATATCCATATTCACTGCAAATTCTAATTCTACTGCAGTACACATCTCTTTCTGGCAGATTTCCAGAAGATCAGAAATTATATCTGCAAGAGGAAAGATATCGTGCTTAAGAATGTGGGCAAATGTGATTACTTTTCTACCCGGCCCCAGATTACTGTCTATAAGCATCTCGCTCTGGGGGTCCCAGGTTGACGCGACAAAATTAAGATTCCTGAAATGTTTGGTTTGATTTATCTCGAACCGGTGCAGGTTTACAGACTCATCTATGGAAGTTTTAAACTCTTCCGGTTTAAGATTAAGTGCATACATCTCATTTTGAGTCTCTTTAAGTGCCATCAAATCTGTTGAAAGCTGCAGGATGTGCTTAGGGTGTTTGGGCGAAAATCTGAGAGTTTTACCTCCCTCAACCACTAGTCTTCCCAGTCCGAATGCCAGATTGACAATGCCCTCTTCTGGTTTCTCGACTCCAATAGGATAGAAGTTGACTGATCTTGCAACTCCGGATAGGGTTGGAAAGAAGAATCCACTGTCCTCGGTGCCGCAGATGTCCTGTATTACAATGGCCATCTTCTCTTCGCTGATCAAATTTGAGGTGGCCTGAATGTAAGTCTTACTGGAAGCATAATAAATTGAGGCATAGACGCTTTTTATCGCTTTACCAAGTAACCTCAGCATCTGATCCCTGTTTTGTGTGAAGGGGATCATATAGGTTGAGTAAATGCCAGCAAATGGCTGATAGTGTGAGTCTTCTAGTTTAGAGCTTGATCTGATTGCAAGTGGACCATTTGTATAGTCGAGAAAAACTCTCAACTCGTCTACAAGAGGCTCGGGAAGTCGGGAACTGACAAATTCCGAGAGAAGTTCCTCATCTGAAACATCGGCATTAATAACATATTGAAGCCCATTGTACTTAATAAAATCATCAAAATAGTCGGTGGCAATCACTACGGTTCTTGGGACCAGTATCTTGACTCCGGGATATTTGCTTACCAGATTGTGCTTTTGTATAATTCTGTTCATAAAAGCAAGTCCCCTGGCTTTTCCTCCCAGAGAACCTTCTCCCAGTCTTGCAAACCAGATATACTGGCTGTAGCTTTTTGGATCAAACCGGGCAATAATGCCCTGGGCTATGACAATTCTGTAATCAATAATACTCTGTACAATAAACTGCCTCATCTGCTCCAGAGTCTTGAACTGACTCTCGTGAACCCCTCTTATCTTTGTTGCAAGGGAGAAAAGCCCTCTGGAGTACATCCATTTTGACAAACGGTTTCTTGAAGTGTGAAAAAGAAGTACTTCATCGGGAATCTCCATTATAAGGTGCTGCATCTCCCTGAGATCTTTCGCCCTTCCGATAACATCACCACTGCCCAAATCCCTGAATATTAAATCTCCGAACACAAACTCCTCGCTGATGTATTCACCAAGTTCCATCAGTAGGGTTTTTGAGTGTTTCAGAATAAATCCTACTCCAAGTTCCCTGGCAACATCTCTCATAGACTCCTGCGATGACTGCAGAAGAAATGGCATGTAGGGGTCGTCGCTCCTTATAAGCTTGCACAGGTCTATCCCTGCATCAAGTTTTTCCTGGGAAGAGGGATCATTTTTTTGAATTACAAAAGCAACATCTGAGATAACACCCAGCATGTTCTTTTTGTATTTTTCATAAAGACTTACGGCTTCCAGATAGTTTGTGGCAAGCAGAATTTTTGGCCTGGCTCTTTTTCTCAGTTTTTGCTGCTGTTCATTGAGAGCCTCCTTGAGGAACTCGGCACTTTGTGCCAGAACCAGTTTGTATATTGCCGGAAGATAAGTAGAGTAAAACCGCACAGAGTCTTCTACAAGAAGAATTGACTGAACGCCCGCAGCGAGAATGTCTTCGTCTGCGTTAAAGCGGTCCTCAAAGAGTTTGATAATTGCAAGGATGAGGTCGGCATTACCGTGCCAGCTAAAAATCTGGTCGATTGCAGAACAATCTTCACTTTCAATTATTCTGGTAAGTTCTCTGGAAAAATTAATAAGTAATACAAAAGGGATATCAGGATAACTATTTTTACAAATTTTTGAAAATTCGAAGACTGTAGGCTCACCAACATTGAACATACTAATTATCAGGTCAAAGTCACTATCGTTTTGTAACAGTGACAATGCCTCAAGATTAGAGTTGGCCCAGACAAAAGCAGGAGGGTTGCTAAGGTTCAGATCGACATACTCTTTGTATATCTGATCCTCAATCCTTCCATCCTCTTCTAGAATGTAGGCATCATAACTGCTGCATATCATCAGAACCCTTCTGATGCGATTTTGCATAAGGGTTTTGTAATTTATGCGAATGCCTTTGGTTTGCCCTGCTTTAGTATATATCATTCAATCAGTGTTTTATTTGCGATAATCGTAAAATCCGATACCGCTCTTTCTTCCCAGTTGGCCAGACCTTACCATCTTACGCAACAAGGGATGAGCTCTGTATTTGGGATCACCGAACTCTTTATATAGCACCTCCATTATGGCCAAGCATACATCCAGACCTATCAAATCTCCAAGAGCGAGAGGACCCATAGGATGGTTAGCACCCATCTTCATAGCCTCATCGATCTCATCTCTGCTTGCAACGCCGTCTGCCAGAATAGAGATACCCTCATTCACCAAAGGAATCAGAATTCTGTTCACAACAAACCCGGGTGCTTCGTTTACAGTTACAGGTACTTTGCCTATTGTTTTTGCCAGATTGTAAACAGTATCGTGGACCTCCTGAGATGTAAGCTGACCTTTGATTACTTCTACAAGTTTCATAACCGGCGCAGGATTAAAGAAGTGCATTCCTATTACCCTGTCCGGTCTTTGAGTTGCAGAAGCTATCTCTGTGATTGAAAGTGAAGAGGTGTTTGATGCAAGAATAGCATCTCTCTTGCAAATAGTATCCAGTGTCTTGAAAATATTGTTTTTCAACTCCATATCCTCAAGTACAGCCTCTATTACAAGATCGGCATCGGCAAACTCATCGTAAGTTATTGTTTCTGTTATGGATGCTCTCACGGAGTCTGCCTGAGGCTCTTCAATTTTTCCCTTTTCGACAAGTTTTCTTAGGTTAAGGTCAATATTTTTGTGCCCGGAAAGTAATTCATTTTCAGATATGCCTTTCATTACAACCTTGAATCCCGACTGTGCAAAAGCCTGCACAATTCCGCTTCCCATTGTACCGGTACCTATTACGCAAATTTTCATATAGATATTATTTTAGTTTTACTATCTGTTTATCTGTTTTGGAAGATTGGTTTTCGTTTTGACAAGAAGGCATTCATGCCCTCTTTTTGATCCATTGTGTCAAAACACTCAGAGAAAAGATTGAGTTCATTGGCTATTGCAGCGTCACTTTCAGAGTCTAAACCCTCTTCAATAGCTCTTTTTGAGTTTCTTACAGCTACCGGCGCTCTCTCTGCAATTGTTCGGGCCATAGACTCTGCAGTCATAATTAGTTCATCTGCCTTGACTACCTTGTTTACTAGTCCTATCTGCAATGCTTCCTGGGCATTAATGGTTACTCCTGTATAGATTAGTTCCTTTGCCTTTGCAACTCCGACGATTTTTGGAAGACGGTAAGTTGCAGAGAATCCGGGAGTGATTCCAAGCCCTGTCTCAGGTTGTGCAAATTTTGCATATTCTGAAGCAATTCTAATGTCGCAGGCCAATGCCAACTCACAACCTCCACCTAGTGCATACCCGTTAACGGCTGCAATTACAGGAATCGGAAGTTTCTCAATTTTTCTGAACAGATTTGCTCCTGAACTGCCGAATTCCCTTCCCTCTCTGCCATCCATTCCCTCCATCTCGGAAATATCTGCCCCGGCAACAAAAGCTCTACCTTCAGAAGTGATAATAACCGAATATATCTCTTTGTTCTTTGCAATCTCAGAGAAGGCATAGTCAAGCTCTTTAATGATTTTTGAATTGAGTGCGTTAAGTGAAGAAGGATTGTTTATCTTTACTGTACAAACGTGTTCTGATGTTGTAACAATAAGGTGTTGAAGTTCCATAATGTTCTGTTTGATACTTTGTACAAAAATATAACAAATTATAGATAATTACTATATAAACTTATGATGTATGGCTATTGAACTTGAGAGGAAGTTTCTTGTAAAAGGTGAATACAAATCGAGGGCATTTGGTAAGGCCAGAATTGTTCAGGGCTACATTTCATCTGATCCTTCGAGAACTGTAAGAGTCAGAATTGCAGATGATAAGGGATTTCTCACAATCAAGGGTAAGAGTGATGATTTACATATTGGAAGATTTGAGTGGGAGAGGGAACTCCCTTTGAGGGAGGCTGAAGAGCTGCTTGATCTTTGTGAGCCGGATGTAATTTCAAAGACCAGATACTTTGTAAGAGAAGGAGATTTTACATTTGAGGTAGATGAATTCAGCGGGGAAAACTCTCCTCTGGTAATAGCAGAAATTGAATTACAGTCTTCTGATCAGCAAATACCTGTACCGGTGTGGCTGGGAAGAGAGGTTACCGGCGACTTGAGATACTATAATTCATATCTCGTAAAAAATCCTTATTCAAAATGGATTAAATAGAAAACGCATTATGTTATGATAGATATCCTTGCAAGAGAACACGATGATTTTTCTTTCGAATTTAAAATCGGATACAGAGCCAGAAACAAAACCATGAAAAACAGATTCAGAATAAATTTCTGGATCTTCATTCCCGGGTCACTGGATATTAACCGAAGGACATACAGCCGAGAGGATTTTTACAAGGATCTGAGAAACAACATCCGTCTGATAACCCCTGTTTTTCTGCTCAGAGACATTGCAAAAGCCGGCAGTCTTCCCTTTGACCACCTTAAGAGCTCTTTTGACTCGCTGGCATTATCCCCTTCAAAAATCACAAAGGCTGACTACGAGTACCAGATAAAAATGTTTTCGGCCATTTTCAAAAGTGCCATAAGAGATCAGCTAAGATATGTTTTTTCACTTCATAATTCATCAGACAGGGAATTACTTTTCGAAGAGATTTTAAATGACATCCAAACAGTCCTTGATAGATACAGATCGCTTTCCGGGGTAATAAAAATCCCGGTAATTTCCCGGGAGTGGTTCAATTATTATGAATTCGGCGATGAATTTATGTCTACTCTTGTAGAAAATCATCTCTTTGCAATACTGGAACAGTACTGTTCTCTAGAGAGTGAATTTTCTCTGCGATTCAGTGATAAGATTGTTGGATTAATTAAATCGGAGCAAAATTACAGGATAGAAAAAGGTTATCCTGCTGTTTCTGACAACACGCCCGAGAACAATACCAATCTGGTTTTTAGAAGAGACCTGCTAAAAAGGTTCATCGAAAGTGATCTTTTTTTAAATGCAAGAACAAAGAAGGACGGAGTTCTTACAGAGCAGATCTATCTTAGCCTGGCAGCCGGAGTGTCTATGGTTTTTGCAACTGCTGTTACATTCTCATTTCAGCAGAGGTTTGGAAGTTTCACAATGCCTCTGTTTGTTGCACTTGTTGTCAGCTATATGCTCAAGGACAGAATAAAGGAGCTTATGAGGCATTATTTTGCACACAAAAAGGGCAGTAAGTATTTTGACAGTAAAACAACAGTCAGTATAAAAGACAACGAAATTGGATGGAGCAAGGAGGGATTTGATTTTGTGCCGGAAAGCAAGATCCCTTTGGAGATCATGAAGATCAGAAAAAGATCTGCCCTGCTTGAGGCCGACAATCGTTATGCCAGAGAGAAGATAATCCTTTACAGAAAGATGGTGGAGCTTGATCGCGAAAAACTTGACGAAAACAGCAAATATTCCATAGAGGGTATAAATGAAATTATCAGAGTGAGCGTACACTCTTTTATCAATAAGATGGATGATCCCCGCGTATTTTTGTACCATTTGCAGAACGGAAACCAAATGTCTAAGGTCGAGAGTACAAAAGTCTACTATCTTAACTTCGTTGTACAGCTAAAATCCGGAGGTTTTGATGAATATAAACGATACCGTCTTACAATCAACAGAGATGGGATAAAAAATATTGAGGATATTTCTTGATTTTTTTGATAATTAAAATATTTATTTACCTTCGCTGCCGCAATGAATACAAAATCCACATCCATATCTGTTAGCTTATACTTACTAGGGCTACTACTACAACGGAAGTACCGGGGTGGAGATTATTTGTAATTACAAGTTTGAGATAATATTTCAGTAATGATAAATCAGCCACCTCACAAGGGTGGCTTTTAATTTTATTTATATGGATGAAAAGCTTTATTTATTTGACACGACTCTCAGGGACGGAGAACAGGTTCCGGGGTGTCAGCTGAACACAATCGAGAAGATTGAAATGGCCAAAGCACTTGAAATGTTAAATGTTGACATTATTGAGTGTGGCTTTCCTGTTTCCAGCCCAGGAGATTACAAATCAATTGTTGAGATCTCGAAGGTCATTGAGAAGGCAGTAATTTGTGCTCTCACCAGGGCCGTGGAAAAAGACATTGATGTTGCCGCAAGTTCACTTCACTTTGCGAGGCGAAAGAGGATCCATACAGGAATTGGTACATCAGAAGAGCATATCAGGTATAAATTCAAATCAGACAGGGAGGATATTCTAAGAAGAGCAATCCACTGTGTGAAATATGCAAAAAAATATGTAGAGGATGTTGAGTTTTATGCAGAGGATGCAGGGCGAACTGATAATGAATACCTGGCAAGGGTTATTGAAGCAGTTATTAAGGCTGGCGCAACAGTTGTCAATATCCCCGACACAACCGGATATTGTACACCTTATGAATATGGCGAGAAAATTAAGTACCTGTGTGAACACGTTCCCAATATTCACAAAGCAATAATATCAACTCACTGCCACAATGATCTGGGAATGGCTACTGCCAACACAATTGCCGGAATAATTAACGGAGCCAGACAAGCAGAGGTTACAATGAACGGTATAGGTGAGAGAGCCGGTAATACAGCTCTTGAAGAGGTGGTGATGGCAATAAAGAGCCGCGCAGACATTCCGGTTTTTACTGAGGTGGAGACAAAACTAATTATGAAAACTTCGAGACTTGCATCGGCCCTTATGAGAATGCCGGTACAGGCTAATAAAGCTATCGTAGGCAGAAATGCATTCGCTCACTCTTCTGGTATTCATCAGGATGGAGTTTTGAAAAACAGGGAAAATTACGAGATAATTGATCCTGCAGAGGTAGGGGTTAACGATTCGACTATTACTCTTACGGCCAGAAGCGGAAGAGCAGCCATTAAGCATCACTTGTCTCGTCTTGGGGTTGAGCTGACTAATGGAGAGATGGATGAGGCATATGATAAATTTCTCAAGCTTGCAGATGTAAAAAAAGAGATTAATGATGATGATCTTCTGCTAATTGTAGGAGTAAACCGCTCTTCTAAAAGTCACAGAATAAAGTTAAAGTATTTGCAGGTTGTTTGCGGTAAATCTGCAGTACCCATGGCAACTGTTAAACTGATAATTGACGGTGAGATATGCACCGCTACCAGTTCCGGGAATGGCCCCGTTGACGCTGCTTTTAGTGCCGTAAAGATGCTTGTGCATAGAAAAATATCCCTGGAAGAGTTCCTTATACAGGCAATAACCAAAGGAACTGACGATGTGGGAAAGGTTCACATTCAAATTGAGAATAAAGGGAATATATATTATGGCTTTTCTGCAAATACAGATATTGTTACTGCTTCAGTTGAAGCTCTGTTAGATGCAGTATCAAAAATTTTATAAATGACTATGAGAAAAACACTTTTTGACAAGATATGGAGCTCACACGTTGTTGAGGAAATTCCTTCAGGCCCTTCTGTACTCTATATTGACAGGCATTATATTCATGAAGTCACATCTCCGCAAGCATTTGATGGTATTGAAAAAAGAGGACTCAAAGTGAGAAGGCCCGATCTAACCTACGCAACCTGTGATCATAATGTCCCGACAAAAAATCAACATTTGCATATTAAAGACCCATTGTCAGCATTACCGGTAGCAAAACTGTTACAAAACACACAAAAACATAATATTACATACTTCCCGCTGGGAGACCCTTCAAACGGAGTCGTGCATATTATCGGACCTGAACTCGGGCTCACATTGTGCGGGATGACGGTAGTTTGCGGAGATAGTCATACTTCAACTCACGGAGCTTTTGGTAATATCGCTTTTGGAATTGGCACAACAGAGGTAGAAATGGTTCTTGCAACACAGACACTTATGCAGTATAAGCCAAAACAGATGAAAATTGAAATAAATGGGAGTCTTCTGCCCGGTGTCTGTGCCAAAGATATTATTCTGCATATAATTTCTAAACTTGGGACATCATGCGGAGCCGGTTTCTTTATTGAGTTTTGCGGTACAACTATTTCTGCTCTAAGTATGGAAGGAAGAATGACAATCTGCAATATGAGCATTGAGATGGGAGCAAAAGGGGGGATGATTGCTCCTGATGATAAGGCAATTAACTATTTGAAAGATAGGAATTATTCTCCCAGGGGCGAGGAGTGGATTAGGTTAACAGGTGAATGGAAAAATCTTGCTTCTGATAAAGATGCCCGGTTCGATGCAAATTACCTGTTTAATGCACAGGAGGTTTATCCGATGATAACTTACGGGACAAATCCCGGAGCAGGCATCCAAATAAGAGAGAATATACCTTATGCAACAGAGAGTAATAACCCTCAATCTTTTTACAAATCGTTGAATTATATGGGATTCAAAGAAGGGGAAAAGTTGCTTGGAAAAGAAATTGATTATATTTTTCTGGGTAGTTGCACAAACGGGAGAATAGAAGACTTCCGGCTTTTTGCATCTTTTGTAAAAGGGAAAAGGAAAGCAGAAAATGTAATTGCCTGGCTGGTTCCGGGATCCAAAAGGGTTGAAAAGGAGATAGAAGAGGAGGGGATAGGGAAAATTATCAGGGATGCAGGTTTTGAGCTGAGAGAACCAGGTTGTTCAGCTTGCCTGGCTATGAATGAAGATAAAATTCCACCCGGAAAGTATTGTCTTTCTGTCTCAAACCGGAATTTTGAAGGCAGGCAGGGGCCGGGTGCCAGAACTATTTTATGCGGTCCTGCAGTTGCAGCAGTATCTGCAATAACCGGTGTAATTACAGATCCTTTAGAATTTTTAAAATAATATTATGAGCTTCGAAAAATTTCAAATACTAATATCCAAACCGATAATTTTATCGGTTGAAAATATTGATACCGATCAGATAATCCCGGCAAGATTTCTGAAAAGTACAACCAGAGAAGGGATTGGAGAAAAACTATTTTACGATTGGAGGCACAATAAGGATGGATCCTGCAACCAGTCATCTGTTTTCTGCATAAACGGCCCGGAAAGGCAGATTCTAGCTGCGGGAGAGAATTTTGGTTGCGGTTCCAGCAGGGAGCATGCGGCGTGGGCACTTTATGACTATGGAATAAGAGCGGTAATATCAACTTCATTTGCTGATATTTTCAGAGGAAATGCATTGAATAACGGGCTGTTACCGGTAAAAGTTTCAAAAGATTTTATGAAACATATTTTTGATTCTCCTTTAAGAGAAATCAAAATAGACCTTAACAACAGAACAATTTCATTTATGGATAGTCCGTTATATGAAGAGTTCCGGATAGAGCCCTACAAACAAAAATGTTTGTTAGGAGGGTATGAAGATATTGATTATCTCTTATCTCACTCCGGAATGATAGATAATTACGAAAAGTTACACAAAATACAATAAATAAGCAAATTAAGAGATTATGAAAAAAAGAGTTGCATTGCTGCCGGGAGATGGAATAGGACCAGAAATTACGCGGGAGGCTGTAAAAGTATTAAGAGCAGTTGAAGAGTTTTCTGATTTTGATTTTGAGTTCTTTGAAGGAGAGATAGGTTCTTCTGCCATAGATAAGTGCGGAGATCCTTACCCATTAGAAACCCACAATTTGTGTCTATCATCTGACGCCGTTCTGTTTGGAGCAGTAGGGGATCCCAGGTATGACAACAACCCATGTGCAAAGGTAAGACCAGAGCAGGGGCTTTTACGTATGAGAAAAGAGCTCAATCTCTATGCAAACATTCGTCCTGTAAAATTGTTCAGAGGACAATACCATAAATCACCTTTAAAAGCAAAGATTGTTCGCAATACTGATATGGTAATTGTGAGAGAGTTGACAGGCGGAATTTATTTTGGTGAACCAAGAGGAAAGAGCGAAGATGGTGAACAGGCCTGGGATACTTGCCGGTACTCAAGAGAGGAAATATTACGTATTGCAGAAAAAGCATTCAGCCTTGCGATGAGAAGGAGGCACAAAGTAACACTTGTGGATAAGGCAAATGTTCTTGAAACAAGCAGATTGTGGAGAGAAGTAGTTAACTCATTGCATAAAGAAAAATATCAGGAAATTGAGTTGAATTATCTGTTCGTTGACAATGCTGCAATGCAGATCGTAACTAATCCTTCTGCCTTTGATGTAATTCTTACAGAAAATATGTTCGGAGACATACTTTCTGATCTGGCCAGTGTTCTTATCGGTTCTGTCGGTCTTCTCCCTTCTGCATCATTTGGGACAGGAGTCTCTCTTTACGAGCCGGTTCACGGTTCTTATCCACAGGCAGCCGGTCTGAACAAGGCAAATCCTATAGCGATGATATTGTGTGCAGCTATGATGCTGGGCTACTCTTTCGGAATGTTGAGGGAGAGCATGCTGATCCGTGAAGCAACCAGAAAAGCAATCGAAAAAGGTGTTGTTACAGAGGACCTTTCAGATGTGAAAGATTACTTTTCAACTTCTGAAGTGGGGGATGCAATTGCTGACATTGTCAGAAATGACGGTAATTTAGTTAAGAAAAATGCTAGGAGAGGTTAAGTACTTGGTTAAGAAATAAATAAATTAAGCCTGAAAATATAAGGGTACAGGGAATTGTAAATATCCAGGCACCTACAATATTTTTTGCGGTTGCCCATCTTACCGATTTCACACCTTTTGTCATTCCCACGCCAATTATTGAGCCGGTTATTGTGTGTGTTGTGCTTACCGGAATACCGGCAAGAGATGTTCCGATTAATGTGGCGGCACCTGCTGTTTCTGCGCAGAAACCCTGAACCGGTTTGAGTTTTGCAAGTCCGTCACCAAGAGTCTTGATTACTCTCCAACCACCTGTAATGGTACCCATTGCAATTACAAAATGGCATGTAAGCACCAGCCAGAGAGGCACGTGGAATCCAAGTGACGGATCGTAGAAATTTGCAATAAAGTCATTTGAACCTGCAACACTGTAAAGTAATACAGCAATTATTCCCATTGTCTTTTGTGCATCGTTTCCTCCGTGTCCCAGACTAAAAATTGCAGAGGAAAAGAGCTGCAACCCGTGGAACAAACCCTCAACCTTAAGTGGATGTCTCTTTTTAAATATCCACATTGTCAATGACATAAAGATAAAAGAGAGTATCATTCCAATAAGTGGTGAGAGGACTATAAAGAGGGCAACTTTAAAAATTCCTGATGTAATCAGAGCAGAACTGCCATAAGTAAACCAGACAGGACCTATCAAACCACCTATTAAGGCGTGAGACACGCTAATAGGTAAACCGTAATGGGTGCAAATCCAGACCCATGCAACCGCACCGGTAAGGGCAGAAAGAATAATGTACGGATTAATAAGATTGGCATCAACTATTCCTTTCCCGATTGTATTTGCTACGTGAACCCCAAAAACCAGGAATGCAATAAAATTCCAGAATGCAGCCCAAATAACGGCGGAAGTAGGGGAGAGAACTTTTGTGGATACAATTGTAGCTATTGAGTTGGCGGCATCGTTCATCCCGTTGAGAAAGTCGAAGAGGAGAGCTATTACAATTGCAATTATTACTATCGTCAGCATATAGATACTCTTAAGCCAGTTTTACAATTATGGAGCGGATTGTATCACCAATCTCTTTTGCTCTGTCGGTTGTGTCCTCGAGACTCTGAACAATATTCTTATGTTTTACCAGCTCAATTGCATCTTTCTCGTTTTCAAACAGGAAGCCGTTAAAGTCTTCGTACAGTTCATCTACCCTTCTCTCGATATCCTTGATCTTTTTACAAAGCTTCAGGATCTCATCTCTTTTTTTGTTGATATCTTCCAGATTCATAACGATTTTTTGAAGATAAACGGCATCTTCAAGAATAAAGTCGACAATTGTAATAGTATCTTTATATGTGGTTTTCGGCTTGTACATTACCTGTTTTCGTGCTGCATCGTGTATAAAATCCAGAAATGTATCAATTTTGGAGGCAAGTACGTGAATATCCTCTCTGTCAAATGGGGTAACAAAGGTTTTGTTTACCTCCTCGTAAATATTGGCTGTTATCTTATCTCCCTTTTCCTCAAGGGCATTGATCTTTTGGTAATACTCCTTCTGCCTGTCGTAGTTGGTTTCCAGAAAAAGAGATTTTAGTTCGTCTGTAGCCTCGTTAATGTTTTTAAGTTGAGAGATGTAAAGGGGGTAAAACTTTTTTTCCTTGACAATGAATAGTTGTAAAAATCTGTCGATTTTCATTATAGTATTATTTGTCAGCAAAATTATATCATAAGTCAAAGATTAGTGCAATTCAAGGCTTGAACAGGGTAAAAAATTAACAAAAACGTAACAACATCAGTTGCTACGTTTTTGATTTGTATTTATTTTGGAATGATTAATTTATAAGAGATAAACTTCTTTTGATAAATTTACTCAGGTCTTCTCCTTTGAGCAGTCCGTTTTCCAGCAGAGCAAGATCGGCCAACTCTTTTATGAGTTCATTTTCTTTGCCGAAACTACCGAGAAGTTGCTTTCTCTCAGATTTAATCTCTTCTATTGCCTTTTCAAGATCTCTCTTCTGGTCTTTGACGGTTACGTCTATCTCCTCATCTTTCTTTCCCTTTGTTTGCTCATTGAGAGACTGGAGTTTCCCGGAGGGTTCCATAATTCTGTTCTCCAGTTGAACTACTTTTTCAGAAAGCTTTTCTGATTTTTCGTCAATGATTTTTTTGATGAGAGGGTGATTGATATTAACTGTAACTGTATAAGATTCAGGGAGAGAACCATAGAAATTCATTCCACCGCTCAGGGCAGACATCTCTCGGTATCTTCTCATAAATTCAGAACGGGTGATAAGAAGGGCACCATCCCTGTCGTCGTAATTTACTATTACAAAGCTATAGTGCGGACCTTGAGGTAAAACCGACTCAAACATATTGGATATGTCTGAAATTTCAGAATCTGAGAGCTGAGGCTTTTCCATCTCCTGTTTTTTTATCAGCTTGTCAATATGGTCAGAGTCAACCCTTACAAATACCGAGTCCTTGAATTTTGATTCCAGCAGGTTTACAAAATGAGCATCTAGCTGACTATCGAAAAGAAGAACATCGTAACCTCTGTTTCTGGCACTTTCAATGTAACTGTACTGCTCCTCTTTTTCTGTTGCGTACAGATATACAAGTTTTCCGTGCATATCTTTCTGTGAGGATTCTATTGCCTCTCTGTACTCCTGGTAACTAAAGTATTTGCTGTCAGTATTCTTTAAAAGGGCAAATTTCTCTGCTCTTTCGTAGAACTTCTCGTCAGAAAGCATTCCATACTCAATAAACAGCTTTAAATTATCCCACTTCTCCTCAAGGTTCTTCCTGTCATTTTTAAATATCTCTTCCAGTCTGTCTGCTACCTTTTTGGTTATGTGGGAGGATATTTTTTTAACATTTGGATCTGATTGCAAATAGCTTCTTGATACATTCAGAGGGATATCCGGTGAATCAATCACTCCGTGAAGTAATGTAAGAAAATCCGGAACAATATTCTCAACAGAATCAGTTACAAATACTTGATTGCAATATAACTGGATTTTGTTTCTTGAGATCTCCAGCTTGTCTTTGATCCTGGGAAAGTACAGCACTCCCGTAAGGTTAAAAGGATAGTCCACATTCAGATGGATGTGAAAGAGGGGATCTTCCTGCATTGGATAGAGTTCTCTGTAGAATTGATTGTAATCCTCTTCCTTAAGCTCTGCAGGTTTTTTTATCCATAACGGATTTGTATTGTTAATCACCTTTTTATCTTTCCCAAATTCAATTGGGACAGGTAGAAACCTGCAATACTTGTTTATCAGCTCCCTGAGCCTGAATTCTTCTGCATAATCTTTGGATTCATCGTCCAGATAGAGGATAATTTCTGTTCCTCTGTCTTTTCGCTTCCCTTTTGAAATCTGATACTGAGGAGTTCCATCACAGCTCCATTTGACAGCTTCTGAACCTTCTTTCCAGGAGAGTGTTTGGATTTCAACTTTCTTAGAAACCATAAAAGAGGAATAAAAGCCAAGCCCGAAATGGCCTATTATGTTGTTTATCTGGTCTTTATACTTATCCAGGAACTCACCCGCGCTTGAAAAGGCAATTTGGTTTATATATTTTTCAACCTCCTCCTGAGTCATCCCGACACCGTTGTCGGTGACAGTTATTGTTCCCTTTTCCTTGTCAAAGTCTACCACAACCTTGAGATCTCCGGCTTCGCTCTTAAATTCACCAGTTGAAGCTAGTGCATTTAGCTTCTGAATAGCATCCACTCCATTGGATATCAGCTCTCTTAAGAATATTTCGTGATCTGAATAAAGAAATTTTTTAATTATTGGAAATATATTTTCTGTAGTAACGCCAATGGTACCCTTTTGCATAATTGTAGATTTTTATGTTTCCTGGTATAAGTATCAAAAGGCATACCATCAAGGTTGTCAGTGACACTTGTATGACAAATAGACAGAGAACTATTTACAAACCATTATATCCAGGATCATACTGTCTGTATTCTCCATTCCTTTGCTTCCAATACTGCCCAGATTCCTTATGGTTTTCTCAATATCTTTTTCAATGATTCCATCATTCTCAGAGATAGATATGTTATCCAGTGCAAGTATGGATGACTGAACAGCAGAAGAGACTCCTGAAGCAACTTTGAGAGCGCATCCCACTTTTGCCCCGTCACATACCATACCGGTAATATTCCCTATCATATTTTTTATTGAATAACAGATCTGGTCATAACTTCCATTTCTTAAGAAAACAATTCCGGCAGCAGCACCTGTAGACGCAATCACACATCCGCAAAGTGCGGATAATTTGCCAAGATATCCCTTAATATGTATAGCTATAAGGTGGCTCAAAACCAATGCTCTGGCCAGTTCCTCCCTTGAGCTTTCAAGTTTTTCCGCAGCGGCGATTACCGGCATTGTAACAGTGATGCCCTGATTTCCGCTTCCTGAATTACTCATTGCAGGAAGGGTACAGCCGGCCATTCTTGCATCGGAGGCCGCTGCAGTCAGAGCCATTGAGTAGGTCAGGAGACCGCTGCCGAAAATGTTCTTGTGGACATTATCCTGTATCGTCCTTCCAACTTTTAACCCATAGTTGTTTTTGAGACCCTCCATTGCCAATGCCTTGTTAAGGGTCACAGATTCAAGAATGAATTCTATATCAGAAAAGGGAACCTGTCTGGAAAACTGAAGAATTGTTTTGACATCAAGCTTATAGTCCAATGTACTTTTTGATGGTTGCCTGTTATCAATCTCACTATTGGAATTTTTCTCCTGGTTTTCAGAGATTATCTTGTTGTCCCTGATAACTGACACAATTGAATCGTGATTATCTTCAATAATTGCAGTTGCTTTATGCTTGCCACCGGTGCAAGTTGCAGAAATGAAAAGTTTCTTATCGCTTTTTGAAAGAGTAATGTTTACAAACTTCTCCTTAAGCATCTCTTTTGCTCTTTCAACTGATTTATCATCCAGATCTTTCAGGACTTCCAGCATATATCCAGATTTTCCGCAGGTTACTCCCAGTGCCGCTGCAATATGCAGCCCAACCATTCCTGTTCCGGGAACACCTACTCCCATCCCGTTTTTCAAAATATTACCGCTCACCTCAACCTTAATTTTTTCCGGCTCCTGACCAATCTCTCTCAATGCCTCAGCCGCCCTGGCAGTAGCGAGTGAGACTGCTATAGGTTCGGTACAGCCTAATGCAGGTTTTACCTCTTTTTTTATCAGTTCAATGATTTCTGATTCTCTGGTCTTACTTAACATCACAATTCAAAAAATTTTACAATATTTTTAATAATTTCATTCAGTTGCTCCTGGTCTGTAATTGTTTCCAGTGGAAAGCCAAGTGCAACAACGCTGTGGTTCCCTTTAAAGGCAACTCCGGCTGACAGGTTATTGTCAGAGTATCTTAATATTGTCATAGCATTATCTTCAGATGGTTCAATGGCATCCGGAGACTCTACGGAATACACTTTTTCGTTTAATTTTGTGTGAAAAGTGTAGCTTCCTGAGAAGTTCCATGGATTAGGAGAGGCATTAACCTCGCCTGATTTGCAGGCATTGTTGCTTCTCCATTTGTATTTAAGTATCTCTGATGCAAAATCCTTGCTTTCCTGGTCCATCTCTATGCTATCCCATATATCTGTTGCAATATTTGAGCCTGATACAAGAATCCTGCCTTTTTTGTTTGCATAATCTCTTAATAATTCCTGAAGTAATGGTGGAAAAACCTTGTATTTGACTTTGTTCCCTTTTTTACCTGTCACAGTTTGCAACTGCTTACCCATTACAATATCTACTATTGGATAATCCTCCATTTTAACCTTTCTGTCAGTCAATGCATCCCTGCTGCAGGAGACAAAACTGAGTCCTGCCTTGGCAAATGCTTTCCCGTGGATAAAAGGGTAATCAAAAGTGTTCCCGGCAATCACTTTTTTCTCGTAATCAGAAAAAGATGCTCCAAAGCCGGGTGAATCATCATCCATCCAGAGAATCCCTCTTCTGAATTCATACTGGCTTCCCACATAAGAGATATCCTTAATGTAAGGTACACCACTATCAAAGAAGTCAAAAAATCCACCATAAGAGGTGTCTGAAGATGAAATGGAGTAGGGAGCAGAAAGTCTGTCAAATCCGTTTACAATAAGTATAGTGGATTTGTGATCAGGAGCTTTGTAAACTGACAGGATTTCAGAAGGGAAACTCTCTCCACCGTTATTGACGGCTGTTACTTTAAAGCTGTAAATCTTTCCAGGTTCAATCTGCTTTGTGATTGTGGAAGATGATGTATAAGTGCCAGAATCAAAGCCTCCTCCGTCTATTCTGGTATATACCAAATACCCTTTGGCCATTGCAGTGGGTTCAAGTGAATCACTTACAGCTTCCCAGTTCAGTATTACCTTTTCATCATCAAGAGTTGCCAGAAAGCTTCTTACAGGCAGAGGCTGAACAGTGTACTCCTTACCTTGGGAATAGTTTAGATATTTAAGGATTCCTTTGTAAATCGCCCTGGAAACTGTAAACCTGAAAGAGGGATCAAGACCATATTTCATATCTGCAAAATTCTGATGTGAAAGTAATTCCAGAAGCATTGCCGGGACTTTAGGAACTCTGGATTCATTGTAGGAGCGATCCCAGATGCCTCGCCTCTGCCAAAGTGGCTCATAAAGCGCCCTTACATCATCAACAATCTGGGTTTGCACCATATCGCACAAATAACGGTTGTTGAACCGTGGTTCTCCTGTAGGGTAAAGATCCTCATTATCGGAAAATCTGGTGTAGATTGCCAGAGTGCCTATCGTGGAATCATTCAGGGTTGTCCCTGCATCGGTATGAAAAGCAAAAGAAAGGTCAATCGGGATATTGTACCCTGACTCCTCAGGATTTGACCTTGAACCGCCGCTTAGAACGTTAACCCAGCGTCCTCTGGACATATAGTCGTCGTTGTAGTCATTTGAATTTTTGTTTGGGGAGTAGATAGTATCTGAAAATCCTGCCCATTGCAGCCAGTATCTTGCTCCTTCTGTAAATCTGGGATACCCGCTGATCTGAGGTTCAATTTTGAAATCAAAGGGGATCTTTTTTTGAGGTGTAACTTTTGCAGAACTGGGGATATTGTCTGTAATTCCCTCATTTGAAGGTTCTCTGGCTATATTGCCCATCCCTCCGCCAAATTTGACGGCATCACAGGTTAGAACATCTCCCTTATCTGACAAAGAAGAAGAAATCTCCACAAAGCAATCCTGATTGCTGCCTTTCTCAAACAGAAACGTTCCAAGGTATATCCAGGTGCCTCCGCCCATAGACTGATTAACAACCAGCCTTGAAGTCCCGCCTTTGTGATGAATTGTGTAGAGTGCGCGCCTAGTGCTCTCCGGAACAGTTTGATATGAGACATATACTGCGTACTCACCTTTTTCAGGTATATCCGGTCTGAACACTGCTATGCTTTTTCTGCCCGAGCCTGTGTGAGTGGAGATTCTTGCACTACCCTCAAGAAAAGGGTTTTCGCCACTCAGATAGCTCTTTTTGCTGTTTTTGAACCCTGGAACAGCAGAGTTTTTCCACTTCCCTGAACTCTCTGAATATCCTGACATTTGATCATCATTGTCAACAATTACTTCATTCAATTGAGTGTCTCTCTCTCTGGGAAGCAAAACCACAGCTCCTGCGTTTTCGAGCATCGGCACAAGAAAAGGAAGAACATAAGATTGTGTATACAAGTCTTCTACCGTTTGAAAAATTCTTGCTCTTTGCCATTCCCACCTCAGCAGACGTTGTTCGTAATAGTAACCGTGACTTTGCCAGAGTGCAAGGTGTCTCTCCTGCAAACCTTCTGAGATTTGATAACCAATTAACTCTCTTGTAATCAGAGGTGGTTGGTGAAGTTTTGCTCTATCCCTTTCTCTCTTTGATAAACTGCTCGTAAAATCGTTTTCTCTATAAAAAGGAGGGACGAGCTCTTCCAGAAGTTTTTGGTTGCTATAAAGTTTTAGTGTCCTGTTTTGGTATTTTTCAGGCAAATTAAGGTATGAAAGGGCATAGGAGGCAGATAAGGAGTGGGGCCTGAAAGGGTATTCTGATAATACCTGATTAAAATACACAGATATAAATTTGTCGGTAAGAACCACAGAGTCAATTGCAATAGCTCCTCTTACGAAGGCCTTATCGCTAAAGTAAATGTTAAGTGCTCTGGGAATCTGAGCAAATGCTTCTTTATTCAACTTTTCTGCTTTTAAAGGAGTTGCAGAAAATACAGAAAGCAGAACCGAAATAAACAATATCCTTTTCATACGCAAATGTTTGAAAAGACAAAAGTAATCATTTTTAACTGCCCCAAAAATCAGAAATGATAAATGGTTATCTTTGTTTTTAAATTTGAAAAACAACCTTTTATGTTACCAAAACTAAAGCTGGCCAATCTGCCTACAAGGATAGAAAAACTAAATAGAATCTCAGCTGAACTCGGTGTAAATATGTACATTAAAAGAGATGATCAAACAGGGTCTGAGGTTTCAGAAAACAAGATCAGAAAACTGGAATATATATATATTTAAATACGCTTTAGACAACGGATACAAAGCAGTGATAATTGCTGCGAGTCTGTAAAACATCCTGTTCATTCACACCGGAGGATTGTTCGGTCTCTTTCCCAAATAGGAACAGTTTGTATTCTGAATTACTTCTCTTTCATATAACCGTATTCAGTTTCTGTCGCGGGGATAAAAGTCTCTTTTACAGTCCTTGGGCTCACCCATCTGATAAGATTGAACTCTCCGCCTGCTTTGTCATTGGTGCCTGAACCTCTTGAGCCTCCAAAAGGCTGTTTTCCAACTACTGCTCCTGTAGGTTTGTCGTTGATATAGAAGTTACCGGCAGCGTATTTGAGCTTTGAACATATATCCATAAGAGCACTTCTGTCTTGTCCAAAAACTGCACCGGTCAGGCCGTAGGGAGATGTTGTGTTGCAAAGTTCAACGGTCTCATCCAGTTTGTCGTCAGGGTATTCGTAAATCGAAAGAACAGGGCCGAATATCTCTTCCTCCATAGTTTTAAAGTGTGGATCTGAGGTTTTAACAAGAGTGGGCGAGATAAAGTAACCTATTGATTTGTCATAAGTTCCTCCAAAGATTATCTGTGCATTTGGGGAGTTTTTGGCGTAATCGATGTATGATGCAATATTATCAAAAGATTTCTCGTCAATTACGGCATTAATGAAATTTGCGGGATCGGACGGGGCACCCATTTTCAAGCTTGAAGATATTGTAATCATCTCTTTCTCAATTTCTTTCCAAAGCGATGAAGGCACATACATTCTGGAAGCTGCAGAGCATTTTTGACCCTGATATTCAAATGCACCGCTAATGGCTGCAACCGCCACCTCTCTGGGTTTTGCCGATGGGTGTACAAATATGAAATCCTTTCCTCCGGTCTCTCCAACCAGTCTTGGATAAGAATTGTACTCAGGAAGCCTTTCAGAAACACCCTTCCATAGGGAGTTAAAAGTACCGTTGGATCCTGTAAAGTGAATTCCTCCAAGATCTTTTGATTTTAAAATCTCTGTTCCTATGAGTGATCCGTTTCCCGGAAGAAAATTGACAACTCCTGCCGGGAGTCCTGCCTCCATAAAGATCTTCATCATATAGAAGTTTGAAAGAATGGATGTTGTTGCCGGTTTCCAGACTGTTGTATTACCCATCATTGCAGGAGACATATTTAAATTTGAAGCAATTGAAGTGAAGTTAAAGGGACTGACTGAGAATACAAATCCTTCCAGAGCCCTGTATTCCATCTTGTTGAGTTGATTGAAAGAGGATAGGGGCTGAGTTTTATAAATCTGGGCAGCAAAATATGTATTGAATCTTAGAAAATCTGTTGTTTCACATGCAGCGTCAATTTCTGCCTGATATATGTTCTTGCTTTGACCAAGCATTGTTGCTGCATTTACAGTTGCCCTGTATTTTACAGATAACAGTTCGGCAATCTTAAGCATTATTGAAGCTCTAACTGTCCAGTTTAGCTCGTTCCAGATAGAATGTGCCTTCATAGCCGCATCAATAGCCTGCCGTATCTCTTTCTCCCCGGCCTTGTGGTAAATTGCCAGAGTGTGAGAGTGGTTGTGAGGCATCACAATTTTAGAAGTGTTACCTGTAAAAACCTCCTTTCCGTCAATTATTAGCGGTATCTCTACAACGGTGTTGCTTTGTCTTTTCAGTTCAGCATCAAGAGCTATTCTCTCCGGAGAACCTTTAAGATAACCCAGGATTGGCTCGTTTGAGGGCACAGGAAAGTTGTAAATGGAATTGTTCATAAAAAATAATTTTTTGATAATTTTCTGATCTTTATTTGAAACAAATATAGAGTGATTCGGTTTAAACAAAAAAAATGATTGTGTATTTTCTCTAAACGAACTATCTTTAGAAAACATAATATTTGTTAATGTTAAGGAATTAAAATGAATAACAGTACTTTAGTAATTGACTCACATTGTGACACTCCGCTAAGATTATTTGATGGCGCGGACATAGGCAAAAGAGACAAAACAGGCCACTTTGATTACATAAGAATGAAGGAGGGTGGGGTAGATGCCTCTTTTTTTGCAATTTACACCTCAAATTTAATTGAAGCAGACGCAGCTACAAGAAAAGCTCTGCAACTGATCGCAAGAACCTATGATTCAGTTGAAAAGAATCAGGATAAAGTAGCAGTTGCACTCACTGTAGATGATGCTTTTGAGCTGAAGGAGATGGGACTAGGAGCTATTTTTCTTGGTATGGAGAACGGACTCCCCATTCAGAAAGATCTTTCACTGCTCCGTCTGTTTTATGATATGGGAATAAGATACCTTACTCTCACTCACGGAGGTAACAATGATATCTGCGACTCATCCTCTGCAAAAGATAAGAAGTGGGGCGGACTGAGTCCTTTTGGAAAAAAGGTAGTAAGGGAGATGAACAGGATCGGTATGATGATAGATGTATCCCACATATCCGATGAATCTTTTTTTGATGTCATAAAGTACTCCCGGAAACCTGTTGTTGCTACTCACTCCTGCTGCAGGGCACTTGCAGATGTTCCCAGAAATATGTCTGATCAGATGATAAGAGAGTTGGCAGAACATAAAGGGGTGATACAGATAAATTTCTACCCTCCTTTTCTGGACAGGGATTACTCGGATAAGTTTAAACCGTTATGCGACGTTTTTGAAAATGCACAGAAATTATACAGGCAAAATCCGAAAAAACACGAAATACTTATGAAGGAGGCAGAAGAAAAAATGTTCTCCGTCAAAAGGCCCTCATATAAGGTCGTAGTTGATCACATAGAACACGCTATAAAAATCGGAGGAATCGACTGTGTAGGAATAGGTTCTGATTTTGACGGAATTGAAGTTACTCCGGAAGGGCTTGAAGGAGTTGAAAAGCTTCCTGTAATCAAGAGTGAGCTTTTAAACAGAGGATACTCCGGTGAAGATATTGACAAGATAATGGGTGGGAATTTTTTAAGGGTAATGAAACAAGTTTTTTAAAATTGAGTATATGATAAAAACAGCATTGATTACGGGAGCTACATCAGGAATAGGTAAAGCAGTTGCAGAGGCCTTTGCTGCAGAGGGGTACAATTTGATTCTGACCGGCAGGAGGGTTTCATTGCTTACAAATCTTTCCAAAAGCCTTGAAAAAGAGTTTGGAGTAAAAATACTCCCTCTCTCTTTTGATGTCAGGGATAAAAATCAGGTAGATAACTATATAGGAGCCTTACCATCTCCCTGGAATCAGATTGACATTCTGGTCAATAATGCAGGATTGGCTGTAGGACTAAATCCTGTGAACCAGGGAGTCGTTGATGACTGGGAGAGGATGATAGATACAAATATTAAAGGCTTGCTATATATGAGCAGAGTGGTTTCCAACCTAATGATAAACAGAAACAAAGGGCACATTATTAACATAGGCTCAATAGCCGGCAAATCTGTTTACCCCAACGGAAACGTCTACTGTGCAACAAAATTTGCCGTAGATGCACTATCCAAAGGTATGTTGATGGATTTGCACAAGTACAACATTAGGGTTTCACAAATATGTCCCGGAGCTGTCGAAACTGAATTCTCTGAGGTTAGGTTCAAGGGAGATACCCAAAGGGCAGCCGATGTTTACAAAGGTTATAAACCACTGCTAGCAAAGGATATTGCAGATGTAGTCCTGTTTGTGGTAAAATCTCCTGAGCACGTAAACATTTCTGATCTGGTAGTAATGCCTTCGGCTCAGGCTTCTCCTACAATGATCAGTAAAAAAGAAAGTTAGTCCAGCCAATTTGCATCGAAAAGAATCTTTTCGGCTTTACTGGCATTTGCTTCCCTGTCTTTATCGTTTCTGTTGGCGAAAACCAACATAAGAATCTCTTTTTCGGGGAATCTGGCAGCATATATCTGAAAACCTCCGTTATCGCCTGTGTGATATATTTTTACCGGGAAACCAGGAAGTTCCTCTATAAACCAGCCGTATCCGTAATAATTATACTCCTTATCCGGCAGCTTAATTTTGGGAGAGTGTGCGGTTTTTAGTGTTTGATTTCCAATCAATAAATTGTTCCTCAATGCCTTTTCCCATAAAACGAACTCTCTGACAGATGTGTAGAGACCTCCGTCTGCTTTGGTCGCAAAAAAGGACTCTTCGCCATAGTCACACTCTTCAAAAGTTTTGTTTTCAGCGTTGTAAACATAACCGTGAGCCATTCCGGGAATGATCTTATCTGCTTCAAAATAGGTTGATGCATTCATTCCGCAAGGCGTAAAGATCCTGTTTTTGATGAACTCATCAAAATTCTCTCCGGATGCCTTTTCTATAATTGTGTACATAAGCTGAAATGTGGGATTCATGTACTCATATGAGGTACCAGGATCAAAATTAAGCTTTTCAAGATCTTTCAGGTAAGAGTACGATTGAATATCGGTGGCAGTTGTAACAAATATTCTGTCACTTCTGTCTCTTGAATCAGGTATTCCTGATGTATGAGACAGTAAATGAGATAGTTTTATCTTGTTATAAAATTCAGCTTTGAACTCGGGAAACCATTTTTTTACAGGATCATCCAGGGATAAAGCTCCTGATTCGTTCAGCATCAGTAGCGCCATTGCAGAAAACTGCTTTGAAACAGAAGCAATGTTAAAGAATGTGTTGCCGTCGATTTTAATTCCGGTATTCATGTCTGCAATACCGTATCCTTTTTCAAAAACAATTGAATCTCGCTTTAACAGTAATACTGCTGCACCAGGTTCGTTTTCCGGATAGACAGAAGAAAACAGGGAATCTAATCTCTTAATCGTTAAAGCAGAATTATTTTTTGACCCGTTTGAGCAGGAACTTGCAATTGTTGTTGCCATAATAAATAACAATACTAAATGTTTCATAATAAAGTAATTACTAATAATGTAACAATATTGTTTCAAACGTAAACATATGTGTTATATTGTCTTATTTTCAATGAAAAGCCTTAGAAAGTCCAAAGATTGCGAGGCAGATCTTTCAATTATCTGATCTCTCTTTCCTGTAAATGAAAACCTTCTGGTTATTGTCTCATTTTTACTAGAAACAGCTATCCATACAGTTCCTACCGGTTTATCTTCTGATCCACCTTCTGGTCCGGCTATACCTGTTATTGCTATTGAAAAATCGCTTCCAAATACATTTCTTGTGCCCTCTGCCATAAGCGAGGCGCATTCATTGCTAACTGCCCCGAATTTTTCTATGATCTGCTCAGGAACATTTAAAAGAGAGTTCTTTACTTTATTGTCGTAGGCTGTTACTGAGCCTTTGAAATAAGAGGATGCGCCGGGAAGTGAAGTTATCCTTGAAGAGAGCCTTCCTCCTGTACAGGATTCACTTACAGACAAAGTTGCAGATCTGTTCTTAAGCAACTTGGCAACGACTGATTCCAAAGTATCTTCATCCTCACCGTAAATGTTATCCTTAAGTATAGAGCTTAATGAAGAGTGTGCTTTTGAAATGATATTACCTGCAATTATCTTTTGTTCTCCGTATATTGAAATTCTCAACTTCACACCTATTTTAGGATCAGGCAGATATGCCAGAGAAACACAAGCAGGAAGTGATTTCTCCCACTCTGAAATCATATCGCTGAGTTTTGATTCAGGTATTCCGTGGGTAAGTATGTTTTTGTGATAGATATCTTCTATAGGGTAGACCTTTTTTAAATATTCAATTACTTCAGGTAAAAGATATTCCATCTCATATGGAACTCCGGGAAGTAAAAAAAGGAGAGTTGGTAAATAGGTATTTTTGATATAATCTCCCCTGAAGATCATTCCTGGTGCTGTGCCATTTTTATTAACGATTACCTCGCAACAATCCGGCACAAGTGCCTGATTACGGTTTGATTCCGATAATTCAAAGCCTCGTCTTTTACATATTCCTGAGATTATATCAAGTTGTCCCTGATGTAAATAATTCCCCGGAGAGTTATACATCCGGCCGATAATATTTTTGGTTTTGTCATCTTTTGTAGGACCGAGCCCCCCTGTAGTAATGACAACATCTGATATCTGTCTGAGGAAATTTATCTTTGATTCTATCTCTCCTTCGTCATCCTGCACAGATGCCATAAAAACCACCTTTATGCCTGCTTTGTTCAACTCTCTGGCTATAACCCCGGAATTAGTATCGTTGATTTGTCCGATTAAAATTTCGTCACCTATGGTACAGACAGATGCAGTAAGCATAAAGTCAATTAAATTAATAATTTATTTTTTGGCCAAAGATTTAAGTATTTGCTTGACAAAACCCGGCCCGTTGTATATAAAACCGGTATAAATCTGGACCAGTGAAGCTCCTGCATCAAGCATCTCTTTTGCTCTTGAAACAGTTGTAACACCT
Organism: Bacteroidales bacterium UBA6088; assembly: GCA_002428635.1. Classification (GTDB taxonomy): domain Bacteria; phylum Bacteroidota; class Bacteroidia; order Bacteroidales; family UBA932; genus Bact-08. The sequence continues at coordinate 121,782 of DIXE01000023.1, read as the reverse complement.
CCAGAACCTATTATTGGAACTATTCCGTTACTCTTTTTTTGTATATATCTGATTACCTCTATGCTTCTGTCGAACAGGGGTGCTCCGCTCAAACCTCCTTCTCCGATTGATTTAACAAGGTTTTCTGCAGAGACAAGATTTTCTCTTTTTGATGTAGTGTTGGTAGCAACGACTCCATCCAGTCCGGATATCATAACAAGTTCAACAATTTCGTCCAGTTGTTCGTTTGTCAGATCTGGAGATACTTTTAGAAGAATTGGCCGGTAATTATCATAAAAGCGTCTTAAGGCGGTAAGTCTGTCAACAATTTCAGAGAGAGAAGATATATCCTGAAGTTTACTTAACCCTTTCACGTTCGGGCAGGATACATTTATGGTAAAGTAGTCGACAAAATCATATAATTGTGCAAATGACCTTTCGTAATCTTTTGCAGCGGAGTCATTAGGAGTAGCTGTACATTTGCTTATATTACCTCCTATTATCACTCTGGGGCTTCTTTTCTCAAGTGAAGCTACCATGTGTTTTACTCCTTTATTATTGATACCCATTCTGTTAATCAGTGCATTGTCGGAAACAAGTCTGAAAAGTCTGGGCTTAGGATTTCCAATTTGCTCTTTGGGTGTAACTGAACCAATTTCTATGAATCCAAAACCGAAATTGGCCATATCGTTGTAAATGTCTCCATTCTTGTCGAAACCGGCAGCAAGACCTATAGGATTGTCAAACTTAAGCCCCATAACCTCTCTTTCAAGTTTTGGGTGCCTGTACTGAAACAGCAATCTGAAAATTTTTCCAGAGAAGGGGATGTAACGCGCAAAAATCAGCAGTGATATAATTAATTTGTGAGAAATCTCAGGAGAAAGCGAGAACAAAACTGGTCTGATGAATTTGAACATAAGAGATAATTTCTGCAAAGGTAGAAATTAATCCATTATTCATTCCGGAGAGATCTGAAATCTTCAAAGGTGCCATCTGAATAAAGCACAATTATCCTTTCCGGAGCTTTATTTTTGTGATCAGTTGGCTTTGAGAGAATATTTTTTGAATTCTCAGCAGGTTCAAAATTCATATTTATATCATTAAAAGGAAGATTTTCTGCTAGTTGGATTGGATTTTCTGCTGTTTCAAAATTCAGCTTTTCAAGGACAGGTGAGTTTAAAAGCTCTCTGTACATCTTTCCGCGACCGGTTATCAGCCAATCCGGGTTGATTGAAGGGAATTTTAGACATAAAGTGTGAATGAAGTCGAAACCCGGTTTGTTCCTGCCGGATAAAATGTGGGAGAGACCCGATCTCTGTATTCCTAAAATTTCTGATAAACGGGCAGGAGAGAGTTGCTCTGCAGTCAAAAATTGCTGTAAACGACTTTTCATAATTGTAAACTTATAACAATACAAATGTAGTCATTATATTGTTTACAGATGTAATGATATGTGTATGTACATTTGTAACTAATCTTACATTATTATCGTAGTAATAGCCTATTAATATTTCAATTATATCATTATTGATGAAATAATTTCTTATTTCAACCAAAACTCAAATAAAAATACTTTATATATCAGGCATACAGGTATATAAATAATAAATGATAGAAATATGTCAGTAAATTAGCAGATAATAGGTCAATTTGTAAATTTTAGCTTAAACTATAAGTAGATATAAATACTTTAAATAACTGGCTATATGTTTATTATGTTTATTATAAATAACTGTTTTTTAATTTTGTAAATACCATGTAATTGTAATCATTTAATAGCCAATAATGGTTACATATGTATATTGTGAGCGTTGCAATATTGGTTTAATAATGTAAACAAATTACGAAATTTCAATTATTTTCGAGTCAGAGGATAATTATATAGTTTTGCAGAAAATAATCGATTGTGGAGCCTGAAATAAGAATTTCTGAATACACCTACTGCCTGCCTGAAGAAAAGATTGCAAAATACCCTCTCCCAAACCGGGATGATTCCAAAATTTTGATATTTGAGAGCAATTCGATATCTGATTCCAAATTTTCAAATCTTGACAGAATATTACCAAAGGACTCTATTATGGTAATAAATAGAACTAAGGTTATACCTGCAAGACTATTTTTCAGAAAAGAGTCAGGAGCTTTAATAGAGATTTTTTGTCTTGAACCTCTTGCTCCGTCCGAATATAACATTTCCTTTGCCACAAGAGACCATTGCGTATGGTTATGTGTTGCAGGAAACGCAAAAAGATGGAAAGGTGGAGATCTGTTTTATGAGTGTGGAGTAGATGATAGATTATCTTCCTTTGATCTGAGAGCTACTCTCATAGACAAGAAAGAGGACAAATTCATTGTTAACTTCCGTTGGAACGGAGGTTTGTCCTTCTCGGAAATAATTGAGCTATGCGGGAATGTTCCGATTCCTCCGTATCTGAAAAGAGAGTCAGAAGTTCTGGATACAGAAAGATATCAGACTACCTATGCCGAGTACAGAGGATCTGTGGCCGCACCAACAGCAGGTCTTCACTTTACAGAGGATCTTCTGGGCAGAATTAAAGATAAAAGTATAGATGTTCACGAATTATGTCTCCATGTTGGCGCAGGCACATTTATCCCGGTAAAATCCGAGTTAATATCAGAACACAAGATGCACTCTGAACCTTATGTTGTATCAAGGAAACTGATAAAAGAGCTCCTTAATAAGGGCAACCGCAAAGTTGTATCAGTGGGAACAACATCTCTAAGGTGCCTTGAATCCCTGTACTATCTTGGCGTTCACTGTATAGAAAATGGGAATCCCGGCGCTGTTGAGCAGTGGGAGCCATATCAGCGGGAATATGATTACTCCTTTGAGGAATGTCTCAGAGCCCTTTTAAAATGGATGGAGGAGACAAAAATAGAAGATTTAAACTCCAGAACATCATTGATTATAGTTCCTTCTTTCAGATTCAGGTGCGCAGATGTCCTGATTACAAATTTCCATCAGCCTGGAAGCACTCTTTTGTTGTTGGTTGCTGCTTTTGCTGGAAATAAGTGGAGAGAAATATACACATATGCACTTAAGAACAAATTTCGTTTTCTAAGCTATGGGGACAGCTCTATCATTTTTCGTCACTCCTTATGATGCAATTGTATCTCAATATTTTGTGAGCCCAGCTTGATAGCATCGGTCCGGAAGCAAGAAGATTTGGGGCAATGTTGTTTATCTGCTGTTCTGCCAGAGAAAGATAATAACTATTCCCGGTAAGCTCGAAATATGTTATAAGATTTCCTGCCATAATTGAATTTGCAGAAGGTCTGATAATATCAATGTTAGATTCTCTTTTAAACGGAATAGTCTCTGCCTGCATACTTTTTTCTGATTTTGAAAACATTCCGTTTTCAGGCTTGTAAAAATTTTCCATAATCACAGCCAAGGTAGATGTGGCAATTCTCATATACATCTCATCCTTAGTGCTTTTGTACAGTTCCATTGTAGCATCCATAAAATTGGTATAATCAGAAAGATAACCAAGCATTCTCTTTTTATTGCAGCATACATATCTGAATAATTTTCCCTCAGAGTTCCGGTTGTTGATAATCAGGTATTCCATTGTATCCTGGGCAACCGAGATCAGCTCAGGCACAACCAGTAATTTTGATGCCAGGGTAAGAGCTTTTACTAACTGAGAATTGTAGGAGGTAATCTCCCTCTTGTCAATAAAATGTCCCCTGTGTTCTGATCTTCTTTTTTTCAAGGACTGCAACTGCTCAGATGTTATGTAGGTCTCTAACTCCTCAACTCTTAAGGGTGTTTGTTTTTGCATTTTACCGGCAGTTATATCGAATCCGAGAGCAGCAGCGATATTAAGATAATCTCCAGGAAAAAGTATGGATAACTCATTGACAGAGTATTGATAGTAACTGGAATCCTCTTCTGAAGTAACAAGAGTAGTGCTGGAGCAGAAACCACCCTTTCCATTTGAGAGCACCTCCTTTATAAAGGAAATTGTCTTAAGAGCAGTCTCTTTGTAGGATTCTTTGCCGAAATGATCGTAAGCTGTTGCATAGAGTGTGATGAACTGACTATTGTCTTCCAGTGTCTTCTCAAAAAAAGCCTTTTCACAAGTGTGATCTTCGCATTGTCTGAAAAATCCTCCCTCAATCGGATCGAAAAGTGCGGAATATTGCAAAAAATCGAGCAGCGATTCAATTTTAGAAGAAATCTCCTGATCGGGATAGCATTTTAAATATTCAACAACTGTGTAAAGACTGCTTGGGCTGGGAGTGAAGGGTTTAAGACGGAATATAAAGTCTTTGTCGAACATACCTTTGTACCAGTAAAGCATATATTCTGTTAGTTCACTTCTACCAAAATTTGAATTTCCGCATTTTTTTGTAATTACGCCTGTGTTAACAGCTCTTTTGGACAGCTCGTCGGCCAGCTGCGACAAAAGTTCTTTTTTGCTTTTTTTTGCCTGAAGCAGGCTGTTTGCTATCTCTTTAAAATTTTCCGGGTCACAATCGGAGAAGCAAATGATTGGTCTTCTGTCGGGCATTATAAACAGGTTCATTGGTCCGTATGAGAAGTCCTGATTTAGAAAAAGCAGATCCAATGCCAACAGGAATGATTCCGGTCTGTCCTCCTTATCTTCTGCTATGCATATAAAATTATCATTCAGCAGGCTTGCAACCGCTTTGTCCGAAAATAGATTTGTAACATCTTCCCTAAGTTTTGTACTACTGATATAACCTATATGCTGGAAAATTAGCTTATCCTCTGTTATCGCTCTCTCTGCCAGCTCTTTATTAAGAGAGGAGTACCAGTCGATACCTTTGTTGTCTAATAACTTCAGATATGGAGAACAGCTGTTTAACATATTTTTTTAAATTTGTATGAACTAAACCAACAATTATGAAACGTACACTTATCGATCTGTTTGAAGAGTCGGTGTCCAAATTTCCTGACTACACACTCCTTATGGAGAAGCAGGATGGGGAGTTCAAACCAACTACCTATTCACAAACCAAAGTATTAGCAGAACAATTCGGTGCAGGTCTTTGTTCACTCGGCTTCTCCAAAAAGACCAACGCTTCTATTCTGTCAGAAGGTAGAAATTTATGGATAATCGGTGAACTGGCAATTTTTTACGCTGCCGGCATAAATGTTCCGCTCTCTGTTAAGCTGGAAGAGAGTTCAGACTTACTTTTCAGGCTACTTCACGCAGATGTTACACTTATGATGGTATCCGGAAGACAATTGTCAAAAATAAGGGCTATTAAGGAAAAATTACCACTTATTAAGCATTTTATTATCTTTGATAAACAGGAATCTTATCTGGAGAGGGAGATTTATTACGAAGATGTAATGAAAATGGGTAAGGACTACCTCTTGACTAATCGTGAAACGTTCAAAGAGTTAGCCAAATCTATACAAAATGATGATTATGCAACAATCACATATACTTCTGGTACCACTGCCGATCCCAAAGGAGTTATATTAACCCACAGAAACTACACTGCAAATGTAGAGCAGTCTCTTACCTGTATGGATATTCCATCTAAATACAAAAACCTGATAATTCTTCCCCTCGACCATTGTTTTGCACACGTTGTCGGCTTTTACATAATGATATCACAGGGAGCTATTGTAGCAACTGTTCAGCAGGGTAGATCAGCTATCGAGTCTCTTAAAAACATTCCGCTTAACATTCAGGAATTCAAGCCAAATTTACTTCTTTCTGTACCTGCACTTGCCAAAAGTTTCAAGAAAAACATAGAACAGTCTGTTAAGGCCAAAGGGAAATTTACAGAAAAACTGTTTTTCTTTGCATTGAATCTTGCAGTTACATATAATAAAGATGGCTGGAACAGAGGTTCCGGCTGGACTTTTGTACTTTATCCATTAAAGGCGTTGTTCGATATTTTAATTTTCTCAAAAGTAAGAATTGCTATGGGAGGTGAGTTAAAGTTCTTTGTTGGAGGTGGAGCCCTTCTAGACAAAGAACTTCAAAAGTTTTTCTATGCAATAGGATTACCAATGTATCAGGGTTACGGACTCTCAGAAGCCACTCCGGTAATCTCTGCAAACACTCCTGCACGACACAAGCTGGGCTCCTCCGGAATTCTTGTAAAACCTTTGGATATCAAAATTTTAGACACTGAAGGGAGAGAGCTGAACATTGGAGAAGCCGGAGAGATAGTAATCAGGGGAGAAAATGTTATGGCCGGCTATTGGAAGAACCCAAAAGCAACTTCAGAAACAATTAAGGATGGATGGCTCTACACAGGGGACCTGGGATATCTTGACAAGGATGGTTTCCTTTATGTGCAGGGGAGGTTTAAATCTCTTCTGATAGGGAGTGACGGAGTAAAGTATTCACCCGAAGAAATTGAGGAGACAATGGTTACACAGTCGGGGATAATTCAGCAGATGATGCTTTACAACAACCAGTCACCATACACAATTGCAATTATCGTTGTTGACAAGAATCTCCAGTATGAAAGAAGAGAAATTGTTAAGATGGTAGCATCAGAAATTGAGAAATACAAAAGCGGAGGTGAATACGCCGGACTCTTTCCGGAAAGATGGATACCGGCTACATTTGTTCTCTCACAGGAACCCTTCACGGAGCAGAATAAAATGATCAATTCCACACTCAAAATGGTAAGATCAAAGGTTGAAGAGGCCTACCGTGACAAGATTGAATTTGCATACACCCCTGAAGGCAAGAATATTTACAACAAAATAAATCTCGGAGAAGTCATAGCCTGAACTTTTTGAATTGCTTAATCAGATTTAAGTTCTAACTTTGATGCTTAAATTCTTTTGTAGGCTTTGGATAAATATTCTGAAATCAGACCATACCAGGAGGATGAGGTTCTGCCGGCACTAAGCAGGATAGCAAAACATCCTCTCCTTACTCCGATAACATCGTATCTCTTTCCTGCCGAGGAGCCGGATAAGATGAGCCAGCTAATCTCCTCTTTAAAAAGTGTAGAAGATTTTCAGGACAAGGTAATGTTCTTTGCAATAAAAAAAATTATTCTCGACACATCTTCTTCACTATCCTATGCAGGCCTGGACCAATTTAAAAACGATAAGAAACATCTTTTTATTTCCAATCACAGGGATATATTGCTGGATTCAGGAATAATACAGGTGATATTTCATTCCAACAATATACAGACCTCAGAGATGGCAGTCGGAGACAACCTTATCACTGATCCGTTCATAGAGGATATTGCCCGGTCAAACAAGATGATAAGAGTAGAAAGAGGGAAGAATGTCAGGGAACTGTATCACTCCTCTATGCTTTTATCAAATTATATCCGCAAAAGAATTTCAGGCAAAGAGAGTTCTGTCTGGATAGCTCAGCGAAACGGAAGGACTAAGGATGGGGTTGATTTAACAGAGCAGGGATTGTTAAAGATGCTGGAAATGAGTGGCTCCGGCGATTTTGCAAAAGATTTCGATGATCTTTCTATAGTGCCGATATCTGTTTCCTATGAGTTTGAACCTTGCGACCTTTTAAAAACCAAAGAGTTATACATCTCCAGAAGAAGAAAATATGTAAAAGTGCCTGGCGAGGACCTTAACAGTATATTAGCCGGCATAATGCAATATAAAGGTAATGTTCACATTCACTTTTCTCAGCCACTTTCTTTTCAGGAGCTTTCGGTGTTGGCTAAGCTTGAGAAAAACGAGAAATTCAAAGCCCTTGCCGAAACAATTGACAAAAGTATAATTTCCTCTTATCAGCTTTGGAAGAACAACTACATTGCTTATGATCTTTTATTTTCGGTAGATAAATACTCTACTCTTTACACACTCTCCGAAAAGAACCGGTTTATAGATTATGTAAAATATAAATTGTCAGATACAGAAGGTGATCCCAAAGAGATGGAAGAAATTTTCCTCTCAATTTATGCCAATCCTGTCCTCAGTAAAGAAAAGATTTTCTGATCCATTCCTCTTTTGTAGTCCTCATTATATTTTCTATATTTGCATAGTTAACTGCCAAAACACTAACCTATAACAATAATGGATAAAATAATATCTTTGGATAAAGCCGTTTCTTTGGTAAAAGACGGGATGACCCTTATGGTAGGAGGATTCCTATGCAACGGTGGTCCTAACAGAATTATGGATACACTAAGCAAATCTTCTGTAAAGGAACTTACATTAATTTGCAATGATGCAGCGTTTGAGGATAAGGGACTCGGATTGCTTATATCACAAAAGAAAGTAAAGAAAATAATCACTTCATATATTGGATCAAATCCGACTGCAATAGATATGATGAACTCCGGAGAATTAGAAGTAGAATTCTCTCCACAGGGTACACTTGCAGAGAGAATAAGAGCATATGGGGCAGGACTTGGAGGCGTTCTTACTCCGACCGGACTCGGAACAGTTGTTGAAAAAGGGAAAAGGGTTCTGGAGATAATGGAATCAAAATATATTCTGGAAACTCCTCTTAAGGCTGATATCGCATTTATCGGAACATCTCTGAGTGATAAGTCCGGAAATCTTTATTACAGGGGTACAACAAGGAATTTCAATCCATTGATGGCAATGTCTGCAGATGTGGTAGTTGCAGAAACAGAGGAACTTGCAGAAACAGGGAGCATTAAACCAGAAGATGTGCACACTCCGGCCATCCTTATAGATTTTATTTATATTAATCAAAAATAACCGAAAGAATGAAAGACAACGTGATGATAAGGGTCAGGATGAGCTCTCACGACGCCCATTACGGCGGGAATCTTGTGGATGGAGCAAGGATACTTCAGCTATTCGGAGATGTGGCTACAGAACTGCTGATCAGAAGAGACGGTGACGAAGGGCTGTTTAAGGCTTATGACAATATAGAATTCATTGCTCCTGTGTATGCAGGAGATTTTATTGAAGCCACCGGAGAAATTGTATCAGAAGGAAATACATCCAGAAAAATGCATTTCGAAGCCAGAAAAGTAATTGTTCCAAGAAGCGATATATCTCCTTCTGCCGCTGATTTGCTTAATGAGCCGGTCGTTGTTTGCAGGGCAAGCGGAACCTGCGTAACTCCAAAAACCTGTCAAAGAAAATAAATTAACTGTATTATGGAAAAATTGATAATTACTGCAGCAATTTGTGGAGCTGAGGTGCTCAAGGAGCACAATCCGGCAGTACCTTACACTATAGATGAGTGTGTGAGAGAGGCAAAATCGGCTTATGATGCCGGAGCAAGCATTATTCATCTGCACGTTAGAACTGATGACGGCATCCCGACACAGGACAAGAAAAGATTCAAGGACGTTATGGATGCTATCCTTAAGGTTTGCCCTGACGTAATAATTCAACCCTCTACCGGAGGCGCTGTTGGAATGACAAACGATGAAAGGCTTCAGCCAACAGAATTGAATCCCGAAATGGCAACTCTGGATTGTGGCTCGCTCAATTTCGGTGGAGACGACATTTTTGAGAATACAGAAAACACAATAATTTATTTCGGCAAGAAAATGATTGAAAGAGGGATCAAGCCGGAATTGGAGGTATTTGACAAAAGTATGATAGATATGGCCTTAAGGCTAAACAAAAAGGGACATATCCAAAAACCAATGCATTTTGACTTTGTAATGGGAGTAAACGGAGGCATATCCGGCGAACTGAGAGATTTTGTTTTCCTAAGAGGAAGTATTCCTTCTGATGCTACTTACACAGTTGCCGGTATAGGTAGATTTGAATTTACGCTCGCTGCTGCTTCAATAATTGACGGAGGTCACGTAAGAGTCGGATTTGAAGATAATGTCTTTATCTCAAAGGGTGTTCTTGCCAAATCCAATGGAGAACTGGTTGATAAAGTAGTCAGGATAGCTAAGGAGTTTGGCAGAGAGATAGCTTCTCCGGCAGAAGCCAGGGTCATACTTGGTCTTAAACCAAAAAAATAATAATCTAACCAAATATTTTATATGAAAAAAGGTAATAAATACGGAATACACAGAGTTATTGAACCAAAAGGCGTTCTACCTCAACCGGCAAACAAGATAGATAACAATATGGACGAGATCTATGACAACGAGATACTTATAGATGTCCAGACACTAAATATTGATTCTGCAAGCTTTACTCAGATAGAGGAGCAGGCCAAAGGAGATAAGGCCAAAATTGCTGAAATTATGCTTGGAATTGTAGCTTCACAGGGTAAACATCGTAATCCTGTTACCGGCTCCGGTGGAATGCTGCTTGGAAAGGTGGAAAAAATCGGTGATGCATTGGTTGGAAAGACAGATCTTAAAGTAGGAGACAAAATTGCAACGCTGGTGTCACTCTCGCTCACTCCCCTGAGGATTGACAAGATTAAGGAGATTCGTCCTGACGTAGATCAGGTTGACATAGACGGTAAGGCAATTTTGTTCGAAAGCGGAATTTATGCTAAGATTCCTGATGATATGCCTGAAAATCTGGCACTTTCTGCTCTGGATGTTGCCGGAGCACCTGCTCAGACAGCCAAGCTGGTTAAACCTGGTGATACTGTATTGATTATCGGAGCCGGGGGTAAATCCGGTATGCTCTGTTGCTATGAGGCAAAAAAGAGGGCAGGGGTTACAGGAAAAGTGATTGGATTATGCCATAGTGAGAAAAGCACAAAAAGGCTTCAGGATCTGGGATTTTGCGACTTTGTATTCTCTGCTGACGCAACCAGACCTGTAGAGATCCTTGAAAAAATTGAAGATATTACAAAAGGGGAGATGTGTGACATCACAATCAATAATGTGAACATTACCGATACAGAGATGACCAGCATACTTTGCACAAAAAGCACCGGAATTGTTTATTTCTTCTCAATGGCAACAAGCTTTACCAAGGCAGCATTAGGTGCCGAGGGTGTTGGCAGCGATGTTACAATGATTGTAGGCAACGGATACACAAAAGGTCACGCAGAAATTACTCTTCAGTTACTCAGGGAGAGCGAAAAACTGAGAAAAATTTTCACTGAGCTTTATGCTTAAACTGTTTTAAAAAATAAAATTCATATAATGTCAATAAACAGAAGGAAAATATTGTTCCCGGATGTTTCTGACGAGCAGTGGAATGATTGGAAATGGCAGATTAAGAACAGGATAGAAACACTTGAACAACTTAAGAAACTTATAAATCTGACTTCTGAAGAAGAGGAAGGTATTAAAAAGTCCCTTAAGACTTTCAGGATGGCAATTACGCCTTACTATCTGTCACTTATAGATCCTGAAAATCCTCATTGCCCTGTCAGGAAACAGGCAATTCCAACCGGAGCAGAGACATACCAATCTCCTGCAGACCTGCTTGATCCTTTACACGAAGACGAAGACTCACCCGTTCCCGGTCTCACACACCGCTATCCTGACAGGGTTCTGCTCCTGATTACCGATATGTGTTCTATGTATTGCAGGCACTGTACCAGAAGACGTTTTGCGGGGCAAAAGGATGATGAATCTCCGGCTGTAAACATACAGAAAGCTATTGATTACATTGCAGCTACTCCTCAGATAAGGGACGTTCTTCTTTCAGGAGGAGATGCACTAATGGTATCAGATGCAAAACTTGAATCCATAATCAAAAGGTTAAGAGAGATTCCTCACGTGGAGATAATCAGAATAGGCAGCAGAACGCCTGTTGTCTGCCCGCAAAGGATCACCGACAACCTTGTGAATATGCTCAGGAAATACCATCCGATTTGGTTTAACACTCATTTTAACCACCCCAGAGAGATTACTCCCGAATCATCTTTGGCTTGCACCAAATTGGCCGATGTAGGGATACCCCTGGGAAACCAATCTGTTTTACTTAACGGAGTGAATGATTGTGTGAATGTGATGAGAAGGCTTGTACACCAGTTGGTAATGATTAGAGTAAGACCATATTACATTTATCAGTGTGATCTTTCTATGGGTCTCGAACACTTCAGAACACCAGTCTCAAAAGGGATTGAAATTATTGAGGGGTTAAGGGGTCACACTTCAGGCTTCTGTGTACCCACTTTTGTTGTTGATGCACCGGGAGGGGGCGGTAAAATTCCGGTTATGCCTACATATTTAATTTCTCAGTCTCCGGGAAAGATTGTACTGAGAAACTTTGAAGGTGTAATAACAACTTACACAGAACCGTCAGAATATAAAAACGTGTGCGAATGTCCCGATTGCAGTGAAAACGCAAAAGTAGAGGGAGTCGCCTCCTTGCTAAAAGGCCAGAGACTTGCAATTGAACCCGAAGTCCTGATGAGAAAACTCAGGGCTCACAGTAAATAATAAATAATGCCCTTTATTGATGAGCTGCTTATATACGACAGTGTATCAATTGTAGGACTGGAAAAGAACACCGGAAAGACTGAATGTTTAAATTACCTGCTCAGAAGAATTGATTCTGTTGACAAAAAACTGGCAATAACATCGGTAGGTCTTGACGGAGAGAGAATTGACCAGGTTACAGGTACTGCCAAACCGGAGATTTTTCTCCGGGAAGGTGTTATATTTGCAACAAGTGAAAAACATTTCAAACAGAATGCGTTACATGCAGAAATTCTGGATCTGAGCGAATCACACGGATCATTGGGCAGAGTAGTTACTGCAAGAAGCATCACATCTGGAAAAATCATCCTCTCCGGACCTTCCTCCACATCTGAGTTAAAAGAGTGGATGGAGACTGTCAGGTTCAAGTACAGGGCTGACATCTGCATTATTGACGGAGCCCTCTCCAGAATGAGCCAGGCCTCTCCGGCAGTCAGCAGTGCAATAATATTAACCACAGGAGCAGCTCTCTCCTTAAACATCAATAATCTGGTATTCAGAAGCGCTTTTGTAGTAAACCTTATCAGGCTCCCAAAAACTGACAGGGTAGTCCCCGAATTTTCAGAAGGCTCATCGAGGGGTATTTGGCTTTTTAAAAAAGATGGACAATTCTGTGAAATTTATTCCGGAAATAACCCTGATTCAATTTCGAAAGATATTCTAACTGATGCAGTGGCAGTCTTCGTTGGTGGAGCCTTGACAGACAGGTTACTCAAAAAGATCAAAGGAGATTTCAATGGTTTAGACATTGAACTGATAATAAGAGATTTTACGCGGATTTTTGCTTCGGAAAGAAATGTTTTCGAATTTACAAGAGATATCGGAAAGATTTCGGTTCTTCAGAAGAGCAAACTTGTGGCAATTTGCGTGAATCCTTTGGCTCCAAATGGTGCAAGATTGGATTCAACCAGATTATGTGACGAACTTAGGGCTGCAACCGGCTACCCGGTCTATGACATTTTTAAAGACGGATATGAAAATTAAACATATACTCAGTTCTCAGTTAGGATTCAGATATATTCTTGACGATCTGGACCTGGCATCTTCTTTCTCGAAGCAAATGCTTTACGATTCATCCATAAAGCTTACTACCAAAGAGATATCTGCAGGTTATGAGCAGTTGGGAGACTTTTTTACTAAATATGTGTCTAAGGGAAGCTTTACTCATACAATTAAAGCTCTGCACCGTATTCTGAGCTCTCTCAGGGATATAAGAGGAACTCTTGCAAAACTTGCACAAGGTTCGGTACTCGATGATATTGAGTTGTTTGAAATTAAAAATCTGCTTATAACCAACGAAGAAACAAAAACAATTCTTGAAGAGACTTTAATCGGAATTAAAAATTTCGAATTAGAAAACCTGGCGGATCTACTCGGTCTCTTAGACCCTGAAAAGAGCGGCACGAATTCATTTTATATCTACGAAGCCTATTCAATAGAACTTGCCGGAATTCGTTCCAGACTCAAAGAAAACAGATTTTCTGCAGAGCTCAGTTATCAGGCATCTCTAATAGAAAATCGTATCAGAAGAGAGCTGAGCAAAAAAATATCTTTAAGGCAGGAATCATTGTGCTTATCTCTTAATTCATTAGCATCACTGGACATAATCATTGCAAAAGCCGGCCAGATTTCAAGGCTTGGATTGTCGATTCCGTCTATTTCAAAACACAAAAGCAGCTATCACGGACTTTTTAACCCGGAGATAAAGGAGTTGCTGATGAAAGAGGGCAAAATATATCAGAAGACAGATATTGAGTTTGAAACTCTGACTCCTCTTCTTATGACTGGAGCAAATATGGGAGGTAAAACTTTAACTTTAAGAAACATTGGTCTTAGCCAATACCTTTTTCAATGTGGATTCGGAATTCCTGCAGATTCAGCAACAATAGCTCCTGTATCTGAAGTGCTTATATCAATGGGGGATATGCAGAATATTTACAGGGGATTATCTTCTTTCGCTGCTGAGATGGAGATCCTTAATATGATACTTACTGCCTCTAAATCCGGTAAGAAACTACTAGCTTTGATTGATGAACCGGCAAGAAGCACTAATCCTTCAGAAGGAACCGCTTTGGTAAAGGCTCTTATATCAACTCTTGCAAAACCTAATGTAACAGCTATTATATCCACTCATTATAATGTATCTGATGCTCCCTGCAAAAGAATAAGGGTAACAGGATTCGATAAAGGAAAGATGAATTATGCGTTTGTAGATGTTGATGGAGCAAGTGTGCCTCACGAGGCAATTAATACAGCCAGATCTCTGGGCGTAGACAACGATTGGCTCGATCTAGCAGAAAAAATGATAGAGAATAATTAATATGGCCATTTAGGCAAAAGATATATGGAGAGTAAATTAGGACTTGATAAGAGGATCATAGAAAGAGCCAGAAGCTTATCGGCTCATATTGCCGGTGAAATACAGAATTTTGTTGACGGTTACACCACTGTTACTGTTGAGAGGACTTTGTGCCGGCTTATGGGAATAGACGGAGTTGACAAAGAGCAGATTCCACTACCCAACATACTGACAGATAAGTTGAAAGCCGCAGGCGTTTTATCAGAGGGAGTGCTCTATTTTCTGGCTAATGCAATAGTTTCAACCGGATTGTCTCCGCAGAGTATTGCAGAAATGGTTGCAGATGGGTCTGTTGATCTTACCAGAATACCTGTTGCTGCAAAAGATAAAAGGGATCAAGTCATTGCTCCTTATATCAAAAAGAGCATCAGCATCATAAAAGAAAAAAGGGAGAAGAGGGAGAAATACCTTTCAACAATTGGAGAGGGCTCAAAACCTTATTTATATGTTATTGTTGCAACCGGAAATATATTTGAGGATGTTGTCCAGGCAGAAGCCGCTGCAAGGCAGGGAGCTGATATAATTGCAGTGATTCGTACTACCGGTCAGTCTTTACTGGATTATGTTCCTTATGGAGCAACTACAGAAGGGTTCGGAGGTACTTTCGCAACCCAGGAAAATTTCAGGATAATGCGCTCAGCCCTGGACAAGACAGGAGAAGAGCTCAACAGATACATTCGTTTGTGCAATTACTGTTCAGGACTTTGTATGCCGGAGATTGCAGTTATGGGTGCAATAGAAGGTCTTGACGTAATGCTCAATGATGCCCTTTACGGGATTTTGTTCAGAGATATCAACATGCAGAGGACTTTGATAGACCAGTTTTTTTCGAGGGTTATCAACGGCTTTGCCGGGGTAATTATCAATACAGGAGAGGACAATTATCTCACTACTGCTGATGCTTATCAACAGGCCCACACTGTACTTGCATCTGATCTTATCAATGAACAACTGGCACTTCTGGCCGGTCTGTCTCAGGAGCAGATGGGTCTTGGACACGCTTTTGAGATGGATCCTGAGATGGAAAACGGCTTTTTATATGAACTCTCACAAGCCCAGATGACAAGGGAAATATTCCCAAACGCTCCTCTCAAATATATGCCTCCTACAAAATTTATGACAGGCAACATCTTTAAGGGTCATATTCAGGATGCCCTTTTTAACATTATCGGTATCTGGACAAAACAGGGCATTCAGCTTTTGGGAATGCCTACCGAGGCTGTTCACACTCCCTTTATGTCTGACCGTTACCTTTCTATCGAAAATGCAAAATATATCTTTAACAATATGAGGAATCTCTCTGACGAAATCGAATTCAAACCGGGAGGTACAATCAGACAGAGAGCTCATTTTGTGCTTAATGAGGCAATTTCTCTGCTGGAAAAGATTAAAGAACTGGGACTGTTTGCTGCTCTTGAAGATGGTCTTTTTGCTGACGTGAAAAGATCCAGAAAAGGGGGAAAAGGTCTTGAAGGAGTCCTTATTAAAGGAAAGAACTACATCAATCCATATATTGACTTAATGAAAGGGAGAAAATAAGATGAGTGCAGGACTATACTCAATAAATTCAGGCGATTTTGACAAGACTCAGGACTTTACAAAAGTAAAACCATACGGAGATACTATCAATGACGGAAAGGTTCAAATGAGTTTCACACTTCCTGTCCCATGTGGTGCTGAAGCGATCGAAGCTGCAAAGCAGCTTATGAAAAAGATGGGTTTTGACAATCCGATGGTTGTCTATTATAAAGAGCTTACACCCGGATTCACATTCTTTAACTGCTATGGAAACTGCACTCATACTGTGGATTACACAACTATATTTGTGCCAAAGGTTGAGACAGATGTAATGGATATGCATCAAGTCGATGAATACATAAAGACTCACATCGGGAGAGAGCTGGTAATAATCGGGGCAAGCACCGGTTCTGATGCTCATACAGTAGGGATTGATGCAATAATGAATATGAAGGGATACGCAGGCCACTACGGTCTTGAACGTTACGATATGATAAAAGCATACAATTTGGGATCACAGGTTCTTAACGAGGATTTCATTGCAAAGGCAGTTGAAATTAAAGCCGATGTGTTGCTTGTATCTCAAACTGTCACTCAAAAAGATGTTCACATCAAAAATCTTGTGGAACTTGTTGAGATTCTTGAGGCAGAGGGCTTGAGAGACAAAGTCATACTTGTTTGCGGCGGCCCCAGAATAAATCACGAACTGGCCAAAGAACTTGGATATGATGCAGGTTTCGGGATAAACACCTATGCCGATGACGTTGCATCCTTTGCTGCACAGGAGTTTGTCAGAAGGGAATTAAAAAAGTGAATATTATTAACTGAAACATAACTTAACCATTATGGACAAAAACCAAATCAGAGAGGTAATTGCCAAAAGGGCTGCTCTCGAGCTCAAAGACGGAGATGTTGTTAATCTGGGTATTGGCCTTCCTACTCTTATCCCGAATTATCTCCCTCCGGGTGTCAAGGTGACATTGCAGTCAGAAAACGGACTTCTGGGAATGGGCCCCGCACCTCTTCCGGGAGAGGAGAATCCGGATTTTACAAACGCAGGTGGTGGTTACATAACTTACTTTACCGGTGCTTCCTGTTTTGACTCATCCTTTTCTTTCTCGGTAATAAGAGGCCGCCACGTAGATGTAACCATTCTGGGAGCACTTGAGGCAGATGAGGAGGGAAATCTTGCCAACTGGATGATTCCAGGCAAGAAAACGCCTGGTATGGGAGGTGCAATGGATTTAATTGTTGGTGCTAAAAGGGTTATCCTGGCTATGGAACACACAGCAAAAGGAGCTCATAAAATATTGAAAAAATGCAACTTACCCCTTACAGCTGCAGGCCAGGTCAATTTGATTGTTACTGAAATGTGTGTAATAGAGGTAACACCAGAAGGATTACTTCTCAAGGAGATACATCCTGAATTTTCTCTGGACCAAGTGCAGCAGGCTACCGGCAGTACACTGATAATTTCTGATGAATTAATTAAAATGAGACAATAAATATGAAAAAAGTTTACATCGTTGCAGCCCGCAGAACTGCCATAGGCAAGTTTATGGGATCGTTATCTCCCTTCTCGCCGGGAGAGCTTGGGGCTATTGTTATAAAGGAGGCTGTAAAGGATGCAGGTGTTAAACCTGAATCAATCGAGAGCGTGATAGTGGGCAACATTCTATCTGCAGGCCAGTCTCAGGGTGTTGCAAGACAATGTTCCATCATGGCAGGGATTCCGGCAGAGGTACCCGCGTATTCAATTAATATGGTTTGCGGTTCGGGAATGAAATCTGTAATGAACGCTTACGCAGGAATAATCTCCGGGATGAGTGAAATCGTAGTTGCCGGAGGTACTGAGTCAATGACCAATGCAGGCTTCATTCTACCCGGTTCTTTGCGTTCCGGCGCTAAAATGGGTAATATTCAGGCAGTTGATCATATGGTTTGCGATGGCCTAACCGATGCTTTCAATAATTACCATATGGGAATAACTGCTGAGAATGTTGCCCAGATGTACTCAATTACCAGAGAAGAACAGGATGCTTTTGCATATTCCTCACAGCAAAAAGCTATTAAAGCTGTTGATTCCGGGGCGTTTGCAAAGGAGATAGTTCCGGTTTCAATCATTTCAAAAAAAGAGACTGTAATTTTTGACAAGGATGAGTATCCCAACAGAAGCACAACACCTGAAAAACTGGCTTCGCTCAAGCCTGCGTTTATTAAAGATGGAACAGTAACTGCCGGTAATGCATCAGGAATAAATGACGGAGCTTCATTTACAATTCTCTGTTCAGAGGAAGCTTTAAAAAAATACGGATTAAAACCTATGGCCGAGATAGTTGCGGTCGGTCAGGGAGGGGTTGACCCAAAAATAATGGGTATGGGCCCTGTTCCTGCAATCAGAATGGCATTGAAAAATGCAGGGATGAAGCTATCCGCAATGGAAATGATAGAATTAAATGAAGCCTTTGCTGCCCAGTCTCTCGGAGTTATCAGAGAGCTTATCAAAGAACACAATGTAACAAGGGAATGGCTTGATCAGCGTTGTAATATTAACGGCGGGGCAATAGCTTTGGGGCATCCGATAGGGGCTTCAGGCAACAGGATTATTGTAACACTTGTGCATGAAATGATTGCTGCAAACAAAGAGTTCGGCCTTGCATCTCTCTGTATAGGAGGAGGAATGGGAACAACCGTAATAATAAAAAATTCAAAATGAAAAGGGTAATAACAACTCTGGCATTGACACTCCTCTGTATTTCCCTGTCGATAGCAAAGAGTCCTCCCAAGAGAGAGTTCAGGGGAGCCTGGTTTCCAACTGTGGTAAATTCTACCTGGAGAAATATGTCTGTAGAGGAGATTAAAACTGACATAATTAATTATCTTGATCTGTTTAAAAAGCTCAATATCAATGCGGTGATATTTCAGGTAAGACCTCAGGGAGACGCTATGTACATATCTGAAATTGAACCTTGGAGCAGATTCCTTACCGGAAAACAGGGAGAAGCTCCTGATCCCATGTTCGATCCGGCAAAATTTATTACAGAAGAGTGCCACAAAAGAGGGATTGAGATGCACGCCTGGTTTAATCCATATCGGGTAACTTCAAACAAAAATGAAGTGCTTTCAAAAGATCATCTGTTTTTTAAAAGGGCAGATTTGTTTGTCACTTATGGAGGTCAGATATACTTCAACCCGGGAAAGCCTGAATCAAGAGAGCACACAGTAAAGGTTATCGCAGATTTTGTGAGAAGATACGATATTGATGCCGTACACTTTGACGATTACTTCTATCCTTACAAACTTCCATATACCGATTTCCCTGACGAGGAGACATTTTTGGAATATCACGAAAAAGATGGTTTCTCAAGATTCAGCAAAGACGAGTGGAGAAGGAACAATGTGAATCTTCTGGTAAAAGAGCTCAGCAGAACCATTAAGAGTATTAAACCCTGGGTACGTTTTGGTATTAGTCCTTTTGGCGTGTGGAGAAACAGCTATGTTGATACTTCAGGATCAAACACAACTGCTCTTCAGACAAATTACGATGATCTTTATGCAGATATACTGCTTTGGTTAAAAGAGGGATGGATCGACTACAATGCTCCTCAGCTATATTGGGAGATAGGCCATAAAAGAGCAGATTATCTGACACTTGTTAATTGGTGGGCTTCCAATAGCTATAATGTAAATCTTTACATTGGTCAGAATATCAGAAATCAGATTAACATTAAAAACTCCGACGGAGACATAGTCAATCAGTTATACCGTAAGATGGAACTTGTCAGGGAAAATCCTGAGACAGGCGGCAATATCTGGTGGAGCGGACTCTCCTTTCCTGATCAGAAAGAATTGATGGACAGTTTGATATTGAATTATCAGCGTTATCCTTCGCTTGTTCCTCTTTACAAAAAAATTGACACAATACCACCTGAACCAGTAAAAGAGATATCGTACAAAAAAGGGTATCTTAGCTGGGATCACAATGGAAGCCAGGATCCTTTGCAAAAGCCTCATTTTTATTGTATTTACAAATTCAGGGCAGATCAGGAGACTGACCTTCAAGATCCATCCTGTCTGTTAGCTGTAACAGGGGAGAAAAATTTTTACGTGGGAAAAGAGAGAAGAGTCAGGTATATAATCACTGTTCTCGACAGACTTCAGAACGAAAGTTCAGGTTCAGCTGTAGTTGGAAGGTAGAAATTAGCGAAAAAGATTTTCTGCAACTCTGGAAATAACGTTTTTGTCTAATGAGTTGTCTATTGTCAGGTCTGGAGCGAGCATAAACACTTCATTCTCGCTCTTGAATCTTTTTTCTCCACCTCCGGTGATGTTAAGCATCAGTATTTTATCTCTCTGAACCTTTCCGGAGTTGAGACAATTGATAAGAGAAGCAAGTGCAACTCCTGCAGCTGGATGGATGTCAATCCCCTCTGTCTTTTCAAACAATTCACAAGCAGCATAACATTCATCGTTTGTAACTATTTCAACATCTCCGTCTGTATCTTTGAGGGCATCAAATAATCCACCGGGCACAGAGTATGGTGGTTTTCTGTTTGAAAGCACTTTTGAAGCTATCCCCAATGCCCTTATTCTTGCATCCTCTGTATCACAGGGAAGCAATTCCCTGCTGCCAATCTTCCAGGCATCGTACATAGGAATAAAAGGAATATTTTGAGATGGAAAGAGTTTCATCTTTCTTGACCCGAACCTGCCATCTTTAATTAATCTGAGATTTGCCTCCCAGGCGGCAATTGTACCTGTGCCGCTACCAATAGCCTGAAAATAGTAATGAGGTATCTCCCCAATCTCAGATACAGCTGACAATACAGTTGTTCCCATTCCGTCCCTGCGAGCCACATTCTTTGCTCCTCCCTCCTCAAAAAATAGACCTGAAGAACATATTTTGGAGGAAAGATCAATGGCGTCATAGTAGTCAGTACCTTTTGGAGTACAGATCAGTTTTACGCAATCATCAACAGGGGAGGAGAACCAAAGGGCATCCAGATTCTCCTGTGGAACAACAATTAAGAGAGGAATATGGTTGTCAGAGCAAACTTTTGCAAAGGCCCTGGCTGTGTTGCCTGCAGATGCTACAACCATTACCTTTCCGTTGTCTTTATCGAGCCTGCCGCAGACAGAATAGGCCTCTGTCTCTTTAAAAGAACAGGTGGTCATTGCAGCTCCTGCTTCGGGCCAGTAACCGCTAAAGCTAATGTATAAATTATCAGTTTTAAGAACCGATGCCAGTTTGCTGCTTTTAAAAGTGACAGTAGGAGCAGATCCATTCAGAAATCTTTTAACAGGGAGCCAGCAGGAATATTTGTAAATATCAGTTCTTCCGGCAGGATTTTCAAGCTTTTTATTTTTGTAAATAGTTCTGATAAGTGATGGATTTTGATAATCAGGATCTGTAAGCGTCCATCCTTGATCATCAAAAATTCTTCCGGTGGCAATGTTTAAAAGTTTGTAGTCAATCATATTAAATGGCATCAGTTAATCATTTGTTCAGATACAACCTGAGCAATATCTGCTGTTCTTTTTGAATTCAAGGGAGTAAAAGTTTTAAGACAAAGGGGACAGGATGTGACAAGGAGATCAGGATCATTTGTAAGAAGGTTGTCCAGAGATCCTCCGGTAATAATTTTTCTTTTTGCAAATGGCATTGAAATGCTACCCAGAGAACCTCCGCAACAGATGCTTTCGTTGTTTTGCAGGGGAGAATCTTTGAGTAACATCATTGAGGAGAGCAGTTCCCTTGGCTGCTCGTATATTCCGGATCCTCTCCCAAGTTCACAAGGATCGTGATAAACACACGTGTCCGTTGTCTTTTTCAAAACTATTCTTTTGCTTTTAACAAGATTGTTAATGTAAACAGAATGGTGAACTACTTCAATCCCTTTAAGATCATACTCTTCCTTGAACATTTTATAACAAATCGGACAAGACAGGAGCAGGGTTGTACAACCGGATGAAATTATTGCCTCCCTGTTCTTGTTTATAAGCTCTCTTGCTCCTTTAAGGTTGCCTGAGAGTAACAAAGGTCTTCCGCAGCAAATTGTCTGATCTTTATCAAGATGAACATAACTAATTTCAGCTTTGTCCAGAATTTTGGATATAGCTGTTGAAATAGAAGGTGTAAGATTTGTCATGCAGCCTCCGTAGTAAAGAAGTTTTTCCCTTTTTAACGGAGAATTATATTTAACAGGGGTGTAATCGAAAGAGATCGCTCCGTTGTTTATTTCCCTGCAGATTAGTTTCAGTTTGGTCGAATCAATCCCTACAGGACAAACCTCTACGCATTTATTGCACATAAGGCATAAATCTGCAGGTTGTTCAGCAATTTCTCTTCTGCGTAACAATCTTATAAAATAGACAGAGGTAAATTTTACATCTTTCTTCTCAAAACTCATCGGACAGGCATCAATGCAGATTCCGCACCTGGAACAGGAATAAATTTCTGCCTCTGAGTAGCCGTCCCTCAATGACGTGGCATTTATCCCAACGTGTCTGAGAACAATGAGTAAAATCTCCGTGGGAATATGCATATAACGTGAGAAAGGGAGAGTGAAAAAAAACAAACCCAGGGCACAGGAGTATGCCCACCAAACAGGAAGGGTGTTTGCCGGATTAGATACAAAACTGTGAAACAGATCGTTAATCCCTTTTGTTATAAAACTTCCTCCGCTAATATCTGCAGTAAAGCTCTCTGCTAACAGTCTTAAAGGGAATATCAGCCAAAGAGAATAGAGGGCAATGTTATCCCCAAGTCTTAGCTTTGTTGTCTGCTTCATTCCCAGTCTGTGTGACCTGAAACGCTTGTAAATTGCAAGAGCAATTCCACTTAAAATAATCAGCAGAAAAAAGTCCATTACAAAGAAGAAAAAAGCCCCCTGCAATGTCTCTTCTGTTTCCATTACAAAGTATCTGAAAAAGATCGGATAGTAAAATATCCCGTTTCGTTGGGGAGTGAACAACATTACCTCAATATGACCGAGCACAATAAGCATAAACCACCCAAAGGCTATGCTTGAATGCATATATCCCAGAAGAAGATTTCTCTTGAAAATCTTAACGTGAAGTAAACAGTCCAAAATTATGTCCTTGACAATTTTGTAGGCATTGACAGGTATGAAAATCCTGAACAACTGCTTCTTTTCGTTATTATTCAGGGACAAAATTATTCTTACAGTACCAACAAGAAGATAGGCAATGATAAATATCATCCCTATCAGGAACGGCAGAACAAAAGGATCATATCCAAATATCAATCTCTCTTTCACTTCATTTCCTCCTCTGCCTTTAAGATGTTGATAATAATATTTCTGGTATCTATTCCCCGAGGGCAAACCAAAATACATTTTCCGCACAACATACAGGATTTCAACATAGAAATGGCCTCCTTATTATGCCCTCTGTTTAAGAGAAGGATGGCGCTTCTAAAGCTTACCCTTTTAAAATGAGTAGAAGTGCAGGATGCCGAACAGGAACCGCAGTTGAAGCAAAGCTTTATATCCGGTACAATTATGGCTACTTTTTTGAAAACCGAATTATCAGTTTCATCCAGATCAATTCTGTTACTTTGTGAAAGTTTAAATCCAAACTCAGTCATTTTTTACTCATTTGAAAGCAGCATATGAACAGAAAGAGCCGCAGATTTTGCTTCATTGACAGATTCGGCAACACTTTTGGGGCCTGTTGCTGACCCTGCGAAAAAAATTCTGGTTGAGGAAGAGCCGGTAGGATTGACAATAGGATGAGGCTGTGCAAAGAAACCATCTTCGCCGATAGAAGTCTCGAATATTGCCGACAGAGCCTTGTTATCAGGGTTTTTAACCATTCCTGACATAAGCACAAGCATATCCAGCGAGATTTTAAGCGGTCTTGAAGTAAGTGTGTCTTCTGCCTTTACTACAAGCTTGCCATTTTCATCTTCTCCAACTTCAGACACTCTGCCTCTGATAAAATTAACTCCGTATTTGTTCTGAGCTTCATAGTAGAGATCTTCATATCCTCTGCCAAACATTCTAAGATCCATATAGAAGCAGAAGGCCTCTGTTTCGGGCCAAATCTCCTTAATTTCACAGGCTTGTTTAACAGCTGTCATACAGCAGATTTTAGAACAATGCCTGTTGCAGACCTTATCATCCCTGGACCCCACGCAATGAACGAAACCTACTCTCGAAGGCTTTTCTCTATTGTGTATTTTACCCGAAATAAACAATGACTCCAGATCTGCGTTTGTAATAACTCCGTTGTATAAACCATAACCGTATTCCTCCTTAATTGTAGCATCAAAAAGGGAGAATCCGGTTGTTATTATTACAGCAGAAACAGTAATTTCTTCTGAAGAGGATGTTATAACTGTAAGTAATTTGTCTGATTTAAGAGCTGACTTAATAGTCGTATTGGTCAAAATCCTTATCCCCTGAGAATTTGAAAGATATCCATCAATTACAGAAGATGAAGTAATATTTCCGGGATAGAGCCTGTCCCAGTTGTTCAGATGCCCTCCTGGCTTTTCGCCTTTCTCAACCAATGTTACTCTGTATCCTAAATCTCTGAGAGAGGATGCTGCCTGCAATCCGGCTACTCCTCCGCCCAGAACAAGAACATTTTTATACATATTATTCAGGTTTAAGTTCTCAGAAGGAGAGACCATAGTTTTTTTCGTTTTCAAGTTTCATATTGTCCATCATCTTAAAGAGGACTCTAAGGAAAACATCCATATCCTCCTTGGTAATCTCCCTGATAATCTGGTCAGTTGCTTTAATTGCAACTTTTGTTAATCCATCCTTGATCTCAAGGCCGAGATCTGTGATTTGGATCTGATTTTGTCTTCTGTCTTTTTTATAGGACTCTCTTCTAAGGTAATTCTTTTTCTCAAGTCCATCAATGAGTTTTGTTACAGAATTCTTGTCCTTCATTATCTTGTCGGCAATCTCCTGCTGAGACTGAACTCCGTAATCCCATAGAGCATCCAGAACAAGAAACTGTTCGGGAGTAATGTCGTAACCATGCTTCTGAAAGATAACAGATAGGTATAGCTTAAACCTGCAATGCACCAGATTGAGGAATACTCCTACTTTTTTATTTAGTAACATGATTTATTGTATAAGGGTTTACTATTGCAAATATAATCTTATTTTCATTAATTTGTACAAGATGAATAGTTATCTTTACAAAAAATGAACACAGCTTTATACATAACTCTCTTTTTGACTGCTGCAGCTGTAGTCCTGATGGTTATCCTGATTTTACAGCACAGAAAAATTGCCCTTTTGGCATCTGAACAGGAAAAACAGGAGAAGAGGATCACAGATCAGATAAGATACCTTCAGGAGATCATTAATCAATCATTCAGAGCAGACCGTGAAGAGTCTGCCCAATCAATGAAACTTTTATCAGAAACGCTGGATAAAAGCATAAGAAATTTTGGAG
This sequence comes from Bacteroidales bacterium UBA6088, assembly GCA_002428635.1. Taxonomy (GTDB): domain Bacteria; phylum Bacteroidota; class Bacteroidia; order Bacteroidales; family UBA932; genus Bact-08. The sequence continues at coordinate 96,203 of DIXE01000023.1, read as the reverse complement.
ATGCATCCGACAAAGGTTTGGATCTGATGATTAAACTTATAAAGGATAAACTCAGTTTAATCGAAACCAGACAAAACGAGATGGTTGAAAAGACTGAGATAAAACTGGAAAAGATACGAATTACTGTCGAGGAGAAGCTTGAAAAAACACTTAGTGAAAGGCTTGGCCAAAGTTTTGAAACTGTAGGCAAACAATTGATTGAGGTTCAGAAGGGTCTGGGAGATATGCGAACTCTGGCTCAGGATGTTGGCGGACTCAAAAGGGTTCTTAGCAATGTAAAGTCAAGGGGAATAATAGGAGAGGTCCAGCTATCCATGCTTTTGGAACAGATCCTTGCGCCTGAACAATACCAGGCCAATGTAAGGACAAGGCCTTCTGGAAAAGATTTTGTCGAGTTTGCAATAAAGCTGCCCGGCAGAGATCTTGATTTAAAAAATATCTGGCTTCCTGTTGATGCAAAGTTCCCTAAAGAGGTTTTTGAGTCTCTTTTAAACGCTTATGACACTGCTGATGCTGATCTTGTAAGTATAGAGCTGAGAAATCTTGAGAATACAATTAGAAAAATGGCTAAGGATATCAGTGAAAAATACATAGAACCACCCTACACAACTGACTTTGCCATTATGTTTCTTCCTTTCGAAGGCATTTATGCAGAGGTAATACGCAGAGTTACACTAATGGAAGAGCTTCAGTCTAAATACAAGATAATTGTAACCGGTCCTACCACTCTTGCCGCTATACTTAACAGTCTTCATATGGGTTTCAGAACCCTTGCCATAGAAAAGAGAAGCAGTGAGGTTTGGAAAATACTCGGTGCCGTTAAAACTGAGTTTGAATCCTTTGGCGGACTTTTGCAAAAAGCTCAGAAAAACATTCAGGGAGGTCTTGACGATATAGATAAGCTGGTTGGAACCAGGACAAATGTAATTCGCAGAAAACTCAGAGGCGTAGAAGCTCTTGACATTGAAGAAAGCAGCAAAATTCTTCTGGGAGAAGGAGATAAAGATTCAGAAAGAATTTCTGCTGATGATGATCAACTATAAGAGTTATTTTCAGGAAAGATACTCGTCCCAGCTTTTTATCTGAATATCTTCGATTTTCTTAGTACAGAAAGCAATAATAAATGCAGTGGCTAATCTGGTATTGGTAATAAGTGGGATATTAAAATCTACAGCAGCACGCCTTATCTTATATCCGTTATCCAATTCAACCTGAGTGAGGTTTTTTGGAATATTTATCACCAGATCTATCTTTTTCTCCTGAATCATTTTGAGAGCCTGCGGTTCTGTTTGTTCAGACGGCCAGTAAACGAGTTTAACCGGGACATTGTTCTCTTCCAGGTATTTGTATGTACCTCCAGTTGCAAAAAGGTTAAAGCCTTTTTCTGCAAGAAGTCTGGCAGCCTGAAGCATATCTGCCTTTTGTCTTGCATCACCGGTTGAGAGAAGAATATTTTTCTCGGGAATACGGTAACCAACAGATAACATCGCCTTAAGAATTGCTTCATTGGTATCATCCCCAATGCATCCGACCTCACCGGTAGAAGCCATATCCACGCCAAGAACAGGATCGGCCTTTTGCAGTCTTGAGAATGAAAACTGAGAAGCTTTTATCCCCACATAATCCAAATCAAAGGCACTTTTGCGCGGAGGAGTGACCTTTTCTCCCATCATTACCCTTGTTGCCAAATCAATAAAATTAATTTTAAGAACCTTGGAAACAAAAGGAAAACTTCTTGAAGCCCGCAGATTACATTCAATTACCTTAATATCATTCTCTTTGGCTAGAAACTGAATATTGAAAGGTCCAGAAATCTTAAGCTCTTCGGCAATTTTTCGGCCAATTTTTTTTATTCTGCGGAATGTCTCTACGTAGAGCTTCTGAGGGGGAAACTGGATAGTCGCGTCTCCTGAATGTACTCCGGCAAACTCAATGTGTTCCGAAACAGCATAGGCAATAACATCTCCGTTTGAAGCAACAGCATCCAGTTCTATCTCTTTTGCATTCTGAATAAATTCAGATACCACAACTGGGTGTTTTTTAGACACATTCGCAGCCAATGTAAGGAATTGCTCTAACTCAGAATTGTTAGAACAAACATTCATTGCAGCACCTGAAAGCACGTATGAGGGTCTTACCAGCACAGGAAAACCAACTACACTTACAAAATCATAAACATCTGCCAGAGAGGATAATTCTTTCCATCTGGGTTGATCAATTCCAAGCCGGTCAAGCATAGAAGAAAACTTGTGCCTGTCCTCTGCATTATCAATGCTCTTTGAGTTTGTTCCAAGTATGTTTACTCCGGAGTTATCAAGCTTTAAAGCCAGATTATTAGGGATCTGACCTCCAACAGAGATAACAACACCGTGAGGATTCTCCAACTCGTAAATATCCATAACTCTCTCGTATGTAAGCTCGTCAAAATAGAGCCGGTCACACATATCGTAATCTGTAGAAACGGTCTCAGGGTTGTAATTGATCATAACTCCTCTCCATCCCATTTTTCTTATGGTCTGAAGAGAGTTGACGCTGCACCAGTCAAATTCTACAGAACTCCCAATTCTGTATGCTCCAGATCCAAGAACAATAATTGACTTATGATCACCAAGATAGTTGACGTCATTTGAAGTTCCGTTGTATGTAAGGTAGAGATAATTTGTTTGAGCAGGATACTCAGCAGCCAGAGTATCAATCTGCTTAACAACCGGAACAATGTTCAATTTTTTCCTGTATGTTCTTATCTGATTTGAAGCTTCGTCAACATCTATACTGTCTTTGAGAATAAGCCTGCCAATCTGGAAATCAGAAAATCCCTGCCCCTTAGACTTTTTCAATAGTTCAAAATCCAGTTCACTGATCGAGTTTAACAACGACAGCTTTTTGGAGGTTTTGATTATGTTATATAATTTTTCAAGAAACCATTTGTCAATTTTTGTCAAATTGTTTATTTGATCTACTGTGTATCCTTTCTGAAAAGCTTTGGAAATAACAAATATCCTGTTGTCTGTAGGTTCTCTTAAAGCTTTGTCAATATCCTCGACAACGATCTCCCTGTTTGCAACAAACCCGTGAGCTCCCTGTCCGATCATCCTGAGTCCCTTTTGAATTGCCTCTTCAAAACTTCGTCCGATAGCCATTACCTCTCCGACACTTTTCATACTGGAGCCAATTTCCCTTGAAACTCCCTGAAACTTTGAGAGATCCCATCTGGGGATCTTGCATACTACGTAATCCAGAGCAGGCTCAAAAAAGGCAGGAGTGGTTTTGGTTACTGAATTTTTAAGTTCAAAAAGGCCGTAACCGAGACCTAATTTTGCTGCAACAAATGCAAGAGGGTAACCGGTTGCTTTTGAAGCCAGTGCCGATGACCTGCTTAACCTTGCATTAACTTCAATCACTCTGTAGTCTTCTGAAAGAGGATCGAATGCAAACTGTACATTGCACTCACCGACTATTCCTATGTGTCTAACAATTTTAATAGACAATTCTCTGAGCAGGTTGTATTCCCTGTTGGTAAGAGTCTGAGATGGTGCCACCACAATACTCTCTCCGGTGTGTATTCCCAGAGGGTCAAAATTCTCCATATTGCATACAGTGATGCAGTTATCGTAAGAATCCCTTACAACCTCGTACTCAATCTCTTTCCATCCTTTTAAAGACTTTTCAACCAATACCTGAGATGAATAAGAGAAAGATTTGGATGCAAGTGAGATAAGTTCCTGCTCATTGTCACAGAATCCGCTTCCCAGTCCTCCAAGAGCGTATGCCGCTCTCAGGATAACAGGATATCCGAGCTCCTTTGCAGCTGCGCTTGCTTCTTCAATAGTACCAACTGCGTGACTCCTGATGGTCTTGATTGAAATCTGGTCAAGTTTTTTTACGAAAAGATCTCTGTCCTCCGTGTTGATAATTGCCTGTACTGGAGTCCCGAGTACTTTCAGGTTATAACGTTCCAGAACACCGATCCTGAAGAGCTCAACTCCGCAGTTTAAAGCTGTCTGACCTCCAAATGCCAGGAGTATTCCGTCAGGAGACTCCTTTTTAATCACCTTTTCTACAAAATACGGAGTAACCGGCAGAAAATATATCTTGTCTGCAACTCCTTCAGATGTCTGTACTGTAGCAATGTTCGGATTAATGAGTATTGTGTGGATGCCTTCCTCTTTGAGTGCCTTGAGAGCCTGGGAACCTGAATAATCAAATTCTCCGGCCTCACCAATCTTCAAAGCTCCGGAACCCAGCAGGAGCACTTTTTTTATACTTTTGTCCATAACTATCTGTAAAGGAGTTTAATGAAATCGTCAAACAAAAATTCAGCATCGGTGGGACCGCTTGATGCTTCAGGATGGAACTGACAGGAGAAGAAAGGTTTGGTTTTGTGTCTTACTCCCTCATTGGTTCCATCATTCATATTTATGAACAGAGGCTCCCAGTCTCCTCCAAGAGTATTATTATCAACAGCATAGCCGTGATTTTGAGAAGTTATGTAGCATTTGTCAGTCCCGGCCATCCTTACCGGCTGATTGTGGCTTCTGTGTCCCCATTTCATCTTGTACGTGCTTGCCCCGCCGGCAACAGACATCAAATGATTCCCCATACAAATACCAAAAACCGGCTTTTCATCGTTGAATGCTTTTCTTACATTTTCAACAGCTGCTCCGCAAAGGCCCGGGTCACCCGGACCATTTGATATAAACAGTCCGTCGTAATCAATTTTGTGAAAATCGTAATCCCAGGGAACTCTGATAATTTCAACGTCCCTCTTTAGAAAGCAACGTATTATATTGTGTTTTACCCCGCAATCCACCAATACAACCTTTTTTTGCCCACTCCCGTATCTTATAACCTCTCTGCAACTGACAACCTCAACCTGATTAACAAGGTTGGGATCTGTGTAGCCTTCAAGATTGCATCCATCGGGGATTATTTTACCAAGCATAGATCCTTTATCTCTGAGGATCTTGGTAAGTTCTCTTGTGTCAATTCCGAAAATACCGGGTACTTTGTTCTCTTTCAGCCACTCGTCGAGACTTTTTGTAGCATCCCAGTGGCTGTATCTGAATGAATAGTCAGAGATAACAAGTCCTCTCACAAAGATGTTTCCGGATTCTAATTTCTCTGATAGATTATTGATGAAGTTGTCTTTTGGAACTCCGTAGTTTCCTATAAGAGGATAGGTGACACATAATATTTGGCCGGAATAGGAGGGATCAGTAAGACTTTCCGGATATCCAACCATAGCAGTAGAAAAAACGACCTCGCCATCAACGGCTTGGTCGTATCCGAAAGAGTATCCCTTAAACTCCGCTCCACCCTCTAACAGGAGTGTTGCCGGTTTGATTTTGCTCATCTTCTGTTAATTTTCACTTTAAAATTTTTCTCCCGGCAAAAGTAATTAATATTTATAAACTCCTTGCAAAAATCGACCACAATTCTGATTTTAATTCTTCCCATCTTTGCATGGCAAACGAAGCAAAGTTGTGTGTGTACAAAGTGATCTGATCAATAGCCTGATCTCTTTTTCCCTCGTTAATCAGTTTAAGCGCATTTTGCTCGAGGAGATTTGCTTCCTGAAACATCTTCTCCTCAAACTGAGCAATTTGAGGTTCAAGAATTTTGCGGGTTTTATCCCAATTAATTGTTGCAATTCTGTTTGTCTCTCTGAACGACCATATTGCCGCGTCCTTTCTGTAGCGATGCTGTCCACAGACCGAAAAACTTGCAGGAAGAGATTTAACACCTGAATATATGGGAATCCTTGGGCTTTGTGCCGGATTGTCAAATGCAAAATATGCAACTCCGCCAATCTCGTCGGGAAGCCAGTCTCTTAAACGGATTATGTGGGAATAAGAGCACTGGATAACGGCTATGGTTCGGTTGCGTGGAGCAGAACCGGGTGAGAGCTGGTTTAACAAAGCTCTTGTATCGTTGGTCATAAAGGTAGATATTGGTCTTACCTTCTCCTTATATTCAGTTCCTTTTGCTCTGTCATATCTTGTCACCTCAACTTCCAGCCCTTTTACCTGATCCCACTCGGTACCGTCGTAAGTCTCCCTGTAAAGAGCAATTATCTCCCTAACAGATACTTTTTTGTCTGGTTTAACAGAAAATGGCAGTTCTTCGGACTCATAACTCAGATTGAGTGATGGCGCAAGTTTACTTAAAACAAAAAACTCTCTAACAGAAAATGGTTTAACACCACTTACAATTTTCCAGAAAATAAAATCCCCAACTCCGTTCCAAAAACCAAGTCGTTTTACATCCTCTTTGATATTTCTGCTGTACAAAAAATTATCTGAATCGTTGAAATCTACTTTTGAAATTCTTGGAATATTTGCTGAAATACCTACGTGTCCATCAGGGAGCTTTTGCGCAACCCATATAGAAGAAGGCTTACCGGCACCCGACCCGAAAATTTCAAGTTGCCAGACCTCTTTTTTGTCTGCAATCGTAAGACATTCACCACTGTCACAATAACCGTAATCCTCAGCCATTCTGCCGATTAATATCACAGCATCTCTAGCAGTAGAGCAACGCTGGAGGGCAATTCTTTGAAGCTCTTCTATAAAAAACAGTCCGTTCTTGTTTACCAGCTCAGTTTTGCCGGATATTGTAGTCTCCCCAATTGCAAGTTGTTTTTCATTCATACAGGGATAAGCTGTGTTGAGATATGCAAAAGTCTCGGAAATTGCGGGTATCCTTCCTTTTTCATGAATGTTGCGTAAATCCCAGGGTTCTTCGTTATGCAGCATTCCGGAGAAAACCGGCTCAGTTTCGCCAGGTTTGAATAGCTTTTTAGTAACTATCTCAACCCAGGTTCTGTAATTTGAGTCGCAAGTGTGTGCAGTTATAACAGAGCCGTCTTCTGTTGCTCCCTTTGAGGCAATTATTGAGGTACAACTTTTTGTGTAGTCATTCTCATCATAATTGTCTGTATAAGGCTGACTTTGTGCAGTGGCAGATATTGTAAGAAGAAGTGCTGCTGCATAAAATATTTTTATATTCATAGATGGTGTAATGTGTAAATTAAGAGGTATTCTTTCTCTGTACAAATTTACAAAAATGCTTTATCTTTACAAGAATAATATATTTTCCACAATGGGATACAGATTAATTAAGATATTTCTGATAGGGTTGTCTCTTACAGCGGCGGTTGTTGCAGGTGCAGCAAACACAAAGTTTTATGTAATTGAGATAAAAAAAGGTATTGACAAGGGTAGTTTCAGACTTCTCAAAAAAGGGCTTGCAGAAGCAGAAGAACAGAAAGCCGACTATGTAATAATTCATCTCAACACCTATGGAGGAGCAGTTGATGCGGCTGACAGCATCAGGACTGCACTGCTGAACTCCTCCATACCTACTATCTCTTTTATTGATAATCAGGCAGTATCAGCAGGCGCTCTTATCTCAATTGCCTGCGACAGCATTTATATGAAAAAAGGAGGGACCTTTGGTGCTGCAACTGTAGTCAACCAGAACGGAGAGGTAATGCCGGACAAATACCAGTCTTTTATGCGTGCAATGATGCGCTCTACTGCTGAGGTGAACGGGCGGGATCCATCAATTGCGGAATCAATGGTTACAGATAGTTCAAAGGTTTTGAGCTTTACTTTTGAAGAGGCATTCGAAAATGGTTATTGTGAGGGATCTGCAAACTCACTGGAAGAGGTGGCCTCGATAGTTACAGGAACAGATAACAACTCGATTGTCATCCAGAAAATCTCTCTGCTTGACAGAATTATCTCTCTTTTTCTAAGCCCCGTACTTCAGGGATTACTGCTGATGTTCATAATAGGAGGGATATATTTTGAGCTTCAGAGTCCCGGTATCGGATTTCCTTCTGCAATAGCAATTCTTTCTGCGATACTCTATTTCTCGCCTTTGTACCTTGAAGGACTGGCCGAAAACTGGGAGATAATTGTTTTTGTACTCGGGATAATACTTATTCTTGCAGAACTTTTTGTAATCCCGGGTTTCGGGATTGCAGGCATATCCGGAATAATATTATCAATAACCGGATTAATATTTGCAATGGTTAATAACGACCTTCTCTTTTTCGAGGGTGAGATACACTATATAATAATTCTTAAGCCTCTTGCAATGGTCCTTTTGAGTTTCTTTATCTCAATTTCTGTCTCTATTTTTCTGGCTGGCAAATACTTATCCGGAAACAGATTTAATTATCTGGCACTTAAAACCGAATTGAACAGAAAAGATGGATTCTCTCTCATGGATCAGAAATCAGAAGATTTGGTTGGCAAAACAGGAATTGCACAGACTCCTTTGATGCCTACAGGCAAGATTGAAATTGGGGGGAAATGGTATGAAGCTTCTATGGAGATGGGAAGCGCAGCAAAAGGTGATATTCTTGTTGTTACAAGGAGTTCGGCAGGACGTCTTTATTGCGAGCATCCTCCCCGATAAGAGATAATAGCTTATCAATTGCTTCCTGCTCAGGAATACCTCTGAAAACAATCTCTTTTCCACGGTATATGCTTACCCGGTTCTTACCTTCGCCAACATAACCGTAGTCTGCATCAGCCATTTCGCCGGGCCCGTTGACAATGCATCCCATAACTGCTATCTTGTACCCTTTGAAATGGGATGTCCTCCTTTTTACCTCTTCGAACACCTGCTCAAGATTGAATAGAGTTCTCCCGCAACCCGGGCAGGCAATGTATTCAGGTTTTGAGAATACTCTGCGACTTGCCTGAAGCAGATCTGTCCTGAAATTTTCCAGGTTGTTTTGTCCTGAACAATCGTGAATTTGTGCAGAAATATCCACATCATCAATCTCCCTGTCAAGTAAAAGAGGACCGAAATCACAAGAGACCGAAAGTATGAACTCTTCCCAGTTCTTACATTCATAATGTTTTGAGCCGATTCTTTTGCCTGTGTTGTCTGTTCTAAAGCTCAGTCCTTTTGCGTTAAGATCATTATAAAAATAATCTGCGATGAAAGATGCAGGAGCAATTTCATTGAATGGATCTTCTGTAAGCGACATTCTGATTGTGTCTCCTATGCCATCTTTGAGTAGTGAAGCGATTCCTACTGCAGACTTAATCCTGCCGGTGTCTGAATTTCCTGCTTCAGTAATTCCTAAGTGCAACGGATAGCAGCGACCTCTCTTTACAAACTCTTCATAAAGCATTCTGTAAGCTGATACCATAACAAGCACATTACTTGATTTTAAGGATATTACAAGCTGATCGAAGCCTGACGCAGACGCCATATCAATCCATTCCATAGCAGCCTCCTTCATTCCCCAGGAAGTATCTCCATATTTTGAAGTAATTTCTTCTCCCAGGGAACCGTGATTAATACCGATTCTGAGAGGCTTTCCCAGATCACGGCAAAGGGCAGTCAGTGCAGAGAACTCTTTTACAGCTCTTTGGTGATCCTTTGCAAAATTTCCGGGATTAATCCTTACTTTATCGGCAACCTTTGCTGCAGCAACGGCAACTTCCGATGAGAAATGAACATCTGCAACCAGCGGTGTCAAAATGCCTTTTTCCAGCAATTTCTTTTTAATGATCCCCAGAGCTTCAACCTCTTTCTTCCCCTGTGTAGTAAGACGAATTATCTCTGCTCCTGCGGCGCTGAGTTTAGTGCATTGTCCCAGACTTTCAGATATGTTCTGAGTAGGAGTATTGCACATAGTCTGGACTAGACATCTTCCTCCGCTACCAAGGGCAACATTTCCAACCTTAACGACAATTCTCTCCATAACCCATCCTATAAATGAATGTACAAAGCTGCGCTCAAAAGTATCTGATAAGGATTTGAAAAAACTAAACTTGTCTCACTGTAACGTCTGGGACTGTACATATGTGAAAATGAATGATGATAGTTGCCTTCAAAGTGAAGCTCAATCGGCTTGAATGTAAATGCAATTCCACCTCCTGCGATAAAGCCGTAATCTATGCGATAATCATCCTGCGCAAAGTTTTCGGAGCTCTTTAATCTATATCCGCCGTAGCAACCCAGATTTAAAAGAAGTCTCATTTTCCAGAAATCTATATGAAACTGGGAAACAAGAGGCAGTTTGACTAATGTGTAGTCATATCTCTGCTCTCCAAGCATATACCCTTGCTCTTCGTAAGATATTGCTGCCTGAAATCCCGAGTTGGGAATGTTTTTCCATAAATCGTGATAGTATGTGTAAACAACAGAGATATTTTTCTTAGTCCGGACAGTTAGAGTCTCAGTTTTCGGGTTTGTATTTATCCCGCTGATATTGAACGCTCCCTTGAACCCGATCATATGTTCCTTAAGCTGACCTGATGAAGGAAAGGGAAACAGAAGAAGTACCGCGAACAAAAAAGTCCATTTCAGTTTCATTTCAAAACCTCTTTTAAATCCATATTCTGAATCAGTTCCATTCCCTCTTTAAATTCAATCAAAGGAGAACCTCCCGGAAGGGTATACAATCTTACTTTCTCAGGTTGTTTTCTTCTGAGTACACTTCCGGTGTCAATTACTCCATTGGCGTTGAGATCCTCAGTGATCCTGATGTTGTATTTGCCGGGTTTTATGAATGGGAACATAACTGTTGTATCAGAAACAATGCGGTGACTTCTGAATACCTTGTCCCGAGTCTGGTTGGTGAGCTCAACCAGATACGAACCGCCGGTACCAGAAATTTTGAGAACAAGACTGGCGAGCCGGTCGCTGTTTGGCAGAGACACAATGCTCTCAATGGAATCATTGGTAAAAAGATAGATGTCCTTGAATGCGGCTTTTTTTACAGACAATTTGTAATCGTAACCTTTCTGTATTTCTGTTTCTGGTCTGAGAAAATATCTGGTAGGGTCAAGTGTATCAATATAAAACCTGTATTTTTCTATGTTTTTAACTCCTCTCGGACTCTTGGATTCCAAAATCACAGAATCCAGACTCATATGAGCTAAGGGTGCCGGAAAATCAAAAACATATCCAACTTGTTCAATCATATCACCGCTGGCCTCAATCTTAAGATTCAACAAGTCGGCACGGGGCTGGTTTGTATTTTTAGAAGCCTCTTCTCTTCTTCTCTGAGATAAATTTCTTTCTGTTTTTGATATGAATTTTATCTCCTCTCTCTCCAGCACAAGCTTGCCGAGAGTATCAGTCTTGTAATAGTTAATGTCAAAAAAGAGAGTGTCCGGAACCCTGTAAAGAGTATCTGCAATCCAGAGAGAAAGACTATCACGGGCTATGTTAAAGGTTTTAAGTACTGAGGAAGAATCCAGACGGCGGAAACCCATAGAGTCGATGATAACTCCAGGTGCCCCAAATTTAATATAGCAGAGACGTCTTTCTGGTCTTTTACTGTCGCGTATATATTGAACTGTTGACTCTTCTGTGAACATATGCATTTCTGAATCTACAGGTCTCGCAAGAGCATTGCTGGTATCCTTAACATCGACATATATTAGTTCCGGCCTCTGTTTGCTCATAACTTTGACAGGAAGGGCAAGGGAGTCAAGGAAGGCAACCAGCTCATTATCGGGATCGAACAGATTGTTCCCATTATCATCTTTGAAGGCAAATACCTGATATTTTATTGGCTTAAGGTTTCTTACAACGAAATAGCCCCATTTGTCGCTCTTAGCCATTGCGTTTGGAAAAGAATTGTAGATAACGGAATCTGATAAGTCAGAATAAAAACCAACTGTGACATTTTCTAAAGGCAGCAATGTCCTGCTGTCCATAACAATTCCTGACATCATCAATGTATCTATTTCTTTTCCGGTTGAAAATGAAAATACATAGGGATAAAACTGATTGCCTTCGTTGTTATCCGTGACAGAAGTGCCGAAATGAAGCGAATATGTTATACCGCTGTCAAGCTTTTCAGGGAAAGAGATAAACAGACTTTTACCTCTGATTTTTGTCTCAACCCTTTTTTTCTGGGGGGGAGAGAGAAATATATTTTTTGCAGGTTCCTTTAGAATAACAAATTCATCAAACTTCAACTCAATACTCCCTTTTTCCAGAGGAAAACCAACAATATTTGAATCAGGTATTACCTTTAAAAGAACAGGAGAAAGCGTGTCTCTCGGACCGCCTGACGGGGGAGCAGAAGTGTTTGCACAGGAAGCTGCAGCTAATGTTATGGCAGCTGTAATAATAATTATGGAGAAAACTCTATAATTCATTGTTAATGTTTTCATTGATGTTAGAAATATCGCCCCTGGATACATCCATTATTCCTTTAATCTTTCCTAAAGTCTCTATGATTTCCTCCAGATCTTCCAGATTATGGACATAGAGATCAATATATCCCTCGAATATTCCATCGTGAGTTTCAATTGATATTTTTCTGATATTGACACTTAATACCAGGGTTATGTATTGTGTTACTTCATTAAGCACTCCAATCCGGTCTATACCCCTGAGGCTTATGCGTGCAAGAGATGAAAGTATTGTGTGTTTGTTCCATTTAGCTTTCACAATCTTGTCAGCATCATTAGCAGCAAGCTTAATTGCCTCGGCACAGCCCTTCTTATGAACAGTTACCTCACTGTCATCTCCAATGAAACCAATAACTTCATCTCCGGGTATCGGTCTGCAGCATAGGGCTACTTTATAAGAAAGAGTCTTCTCAAGGGGATTTTCCCTTAAAACATAATCTTCACTTTTATTAATGTCTTTTTTTTCTGATTTTTCCTTGACTTCCTGGTTGACTTCAGGGTTTCTGAAAAACTGAAGATTCCAATACCTCACCCATTTACTGCTGCTGTTCTTTCTGAGTTTTTTGGGAAGTGTGCTAAGATCCAGCATTCCTGCCCCAATTCTGCTAAACAGCTCCTCTTTAGTGTTAAGATCGTATCCTTCTGCTAATTTTGTGTAAACACGGGTTTTTGGTTCTACTCCCAACTCTTTCAGTTTTGCATCTAGTATTTTTTTCCCATTAGAAAGATAATCCTTTATCTCTGATTTAAATGCATCCGAAATAATTGACCTGGCTTTTGGTGTTTTTACAAATTCAAGCCACTCTCTCTGAGGAGTCTGGGACTCGGCGGTGATAATCTCAATCTGGTCTCCGTTTCGAAGTTCGTATGAGAGGGGAACCAGCTTGAAATTTGCCTTTGCGGCAATTGCTTTGTCACCGATTTCTGAGTGAATAGAGTATGCAAAATCAAGTGCAGTTGCACCCTTTATCAGACTCTTTGATTCTCCCTTGGGGGTGTACACATATATAATACTGGAAAATAACTCTTTGTGAAAGTTGTCAAGAAAAGTGAGAGCATTAACGTCCGGATTTTCAAGCACATCACGCACATTGTCAAGCCAGTTATCCATCTCCTTCTCAGAAGGAGTCGCTCCTTTGTATGTCCAGTGTGCTGCAATTCCACGCTCAGCAAGGTCATCCATTCTTGTTGTGCGTATTTGCACTTCAATCCAGTTTCCCATTTTGCCCATTACTGTGCAGTGAAGAGCCTCGTACCCGTTGACCTTTGGAGTACTGACCCAGTCCCTTATACGGTCTGTCTTGGAGAGATATATTTGAGTAATAAGGGAATAAATATGCCAGCACTGTATTCTTTCTGGTTCATCACCTTCCGGCTCAAAAACAATCCTTACTGCGTACAGGTCATATACCTGTTCGAAAGAGATGTTTTTATCCTTCATCTTTCTCCAGATTGAGTAGGGGGTCTTTGTCCTCTTGGTAATTGTAAATCTGAAACCGGTTTGAGTCAGACTCGCGGCAATCGGCTGAATGAATTCATCAATTGAGCATCCTCTCTCTGCAACAGTTTGTTCAATTCTCGCTTTTATTGAGTTGTAGTCAACGGGCATTGAGTGCTGTAACCAGATATCCTCCATCTCTGACTTAATGCTGTAGAGACCGAGCCTGTGGGCCAAAGGAATAAATATATACATAGTCTCACTAAGTATTTTATCCTTTTTGTGCTGAGGCATATACTCAATGGTCCTCATATTGTGAAGACGGTCTGCCAGTTTAATGAGAATGACCCTCACATCATCGTTGAGAGTCAGCAGTACCCTTTTGAAATTTTCAGCCTGTTGAGTAGTTGAGTTGTCAAAGGCACTTTTAATTTTGGTTAACCCGTCTACCAGAGAGGCAATTTTTACTCCAAAAAGCCTGGAAATATCCTCAATGGTGTATTCTGTATCCTCTACCACATCGTGAACAAGTGCTGCAACAATGGATTTATATCCCAGCCCAATCTCCTGTACAACTATCTTTGAAACAGCAATTGGATGGATTATGTAAGGTTCCCCGGATCTTCTCCGAACACCATCGTGCGCCACCCTGGCAAAATCAAATGCCTTAATGACCATCTCGTATTCTTTCTGGTCTGCACATCTCTTTAAGCTTGCAAGTCTCAGACCTTCAAACTCTTTTTCTATTAAAGCATTATCCTTTTCAGTAAACATCAGGGATCAGTATAACAAATCTCTTTTTCCACCTCTGACCATCTCAATTTTAGATGAGATCTCAGCTCTTCTGTGAGAATCGGTAATTTTCTGAAGTTCTTTTGCAATCAGCTTATACCCGGCCTCTTTAGTCTTTTCAGAAGAGTAATCTTCCAGATATTCAGATAGTGTCAACAAAGCATTAGGTGTGCAGAAACGGCCTATAAAGCCAGGAATTGCATACTCCATAAAATGCTCTCCTGTTCTGCCAACCCTGTAACAGGAGGTGCAAAAACTTGGTATAAACTCTCTGCTGATAAGCCAGTGGATAACCTCATCCAATTCTCTGGTGTCACCAATCTGGAATTGTTCTCTATCGAGATTTTGAGTAATTTCCCTCTTCTCCTGATATCCTCCGATTTCAAGCCTTGTGCCTGCGTCAATTTGAGACACTCCGAATTCTATTACTGCATCTCTCAAATCTGAACTTTCTCTTGCTGTCATAATGAGTCCGGTATATGGTACAGCAAGCCTGAGTATTGCTACAAGCTGTTTAAAATGATCGTCAGAAACCTGGTAAGGCAGATCTATGTTCAGGCCAAGAGAGGGTTTAATCCTTGGAAAACTGATTGTGTGAGGTCCAACGCCACATATCTTTTGAAGCCTGTGCGAATGGCTTACTAGCCCCAAAACTTCAAATCTCCAGTCATAAAGGCCAAACAGAGAACCGATTCCCATATCGTCAATTCCTCCCACAAAGGCTCTCTCCATAGCATTCAGCCTCCACATATAATCTCCCTTTACAGTATCTGAGGGATGATATTTTGCATATGTTTCTTTGTGATATGTCTCTTGAAAAACCTGGAAAGTTCCGATTCCTGATTCCTTAACAGTTCTGAAACCATCTACATCCATAGGTGCTGCATTGATATTGACCCTCCTTATCTCTCCGTTGCCGCTTTTGATACTGTAACACTTTCTTACTGTATCGGCAATAAATTCGGGGCTATACTTCGGATGTTCTCCGTAAACCAGTATTAATCTTTTATGTCCCTCATTCTCAAGTTGTATAACTTCATTTTCAAGTTCCTGATCTGACAGGGATTTCCTGACAGCGGTGCGCAGGGATTTCCTGAAACCGCAATATGTACAGTTGTTTATACAATAATTGCCTATGTAAAGAGGTGCAAAAAGGACAATTCGGTTACCGTATATTGATTTTTTTAGTTCTCTGGCTGTCTGGAATAATTCCTCCAGAAGATCTGGTGATTTGATGGCAAGGAGAGCGGCTGTCTCTTCGAGGGAAAGTGGGACCTTTGATTTGCTCTTTTCAAAAACTTCCCTTACCCTGGCAGCATCTTCCTTTGTATTATTTATCAATGAATGCAACAAATCATCATTGATAAAATCTTCTGCGTTTTTTGTTAGTTCTCTGTTCATTAATCGTAAATTAAATTGTCAACGTGCTGGTATGCCTTTGAAAGTTCTGCCCCAAAAAGGATTATGGTCCAACTGATGTTAATCCAGATAAGGAACAGTGGAATGGCTGCAAACACACCGTAAACGGTGTTCATCCCGGTTACCATAATCTGAGTTTCAAGATATAAAAATTGAACCAGAATAAATGCCAATCCCACCAACAGGGCAGAATTGAAGGCTGATGCAAATTTAACCTTTGTATTTGGAATTAAAAAATACATTATTGTAAATACAAGGCTCACAACGGCATAAATTGTAAGCCATGTAAATAGCGAAGTCAAAGGTACAAACTTGTCTATCTCAAACCCTACAGACTTGAGTGCGTTCGTGTAGATCAGACCAAGTGAAAGGAATATCAGTAAAACAAGAGGGGCAACAACAAGGAAAAGAATGTAGTAAGCAATTCTTTTATGAATTGACCTTGGTTTTTCAACTTTCCATATTTCATTGAATGACTTTTCTATGTTGAGCATCAAGAAGATGAGTACAGAAATCAGAATAATGAAGTTAAGTATCCCAAACAAACCATTCTCTAGGCTGCCGATGATGTTGTTTGCAAAATTCATCAAATATCCAAGTATAACTTCATTTCCTTCGAAGTATTGGTAAATTAACTCTTCGAATCTGGATCCATAGCCAAAACCATTGGTTACTGCAAACGAGAGAGCTACAAAAGGTACAACAGACATTGTTGAGTAGTAGCTAAGACTGTTTGCCTGTATACCAACCTTGTCAGCAGAAATCCCTCTTATCGTTAAAATTATGACTTTCAGATATTTTATCAATCTTGCCTTCATTATTGTCAATTCAGAGAGATCCAAATGCCAGATATCTGTCATAAGAAATTTCAACACCCTCTGATAAGTGTGCTGGAATGAACTTTTCTTCTTTTTATCCTTTTTTGAGGTCATATGGATACCCAGATGTTATTACCTTCAAGTGTTTTAAATAATGTTATTAGCTATTGCTTCAAATCCTGCCATCTTTGCCGGATCAGGTGATCCTATTATATCAACAGGTTCTGCAACCTTTTCCCAGGACATTTTTTCTGCGAACTGCTCAAGAGTTCTTACTCCGCCACCGCTCCAGCTGTATGAACCAAACAAGGCATATTTTTTATTTTTCGGGCTTATCACTTCCAGTTCATGGCACAGATTTGCCATCATTGGATGCAGGCCTGTATTGTATGCACAGGAACCGAGAAGCAAAGAGGAATATTTCCATATATCGCTGATAATATATGAAGAATGAGTCTTTGAAACATCAAAAATCCTGATGTTCTTAACACCTCTCCAGGCGATAAGCCTTGCTACATAGTCGGCCATTGCTTCTGTATTCCCGTACATCGAGGCAACAGCAATCACAACTCCGGGTTCAGACTCATAACGGCTCCACTTATCATAGAGTTTCATTGCCTTATGTGGATTTTCACGCCAAATTGGGCCGTGAGAAGGGCAAATAAACTTTAGAGGAAATCCTGAGAGCTTTGCAAAAGCCTTCTGGACCATATTGCTGTATTTGCCAACTATGTTTGAGTAGTATCTTCTCATTTCGTCTTCAAAACGGCTTTCAAAATCTATCTGATCATCAAAAATACCCCCGTCAAGTGTTCCGAAACTCCCAAAGGCGTCACAGGTGAAAAGTATCGCATCTGCAGAGTCGTAAGTCATCATAGTTTCAGGCCAGTGAACCCAGGGTGTAAGTACAAAGTTAAGCTTGTGGTAACCAAGTTCAAGTAGCGATTCGTCAGCTACTTCCAGAAATCTGTCAGATGAAAGCTTAAAGTAGGCTTCCAGCATTTTAAAGGTTTTGCTGTTACCAACTACCTTAAGATTCGGGTATTTGACGAGCATCATTCCGGTCATCCCGGAGTGATCCGGCTCCATATGGTTGATAATAAGGTAGTCCAGCTCTTTCCCCTCCAGGATACTTTCTATCTGTTCAAGATAATCGTTTTTGGACCCGAATTCTAATGTATCAATAAGAGCACTTTTTTGATCAGCAATCAGATATGAGTTATAAGAAACACCTTGAGGCAAAGGCCAGTTGTTTTCAAACAGATGTTTTTTCCGGTCGTTTGTACCAAGATAATGTACCTTATTGCTAATTATTATATTATCCATTTATATGATTTTTTAAGATTGGTTGTTATATAAAAGACTTCTTCAAATTTAACATAAAAACAGGTCAGTACAAATTGGCTGTGTCATTGTATCATGTTTTCAAATTCCTTTTCACTGATGATCTTAACCTTAAGCTCTTCTGCCTTTTTAATTTTAGAATCACCCGGAGATTCACCCGCAATTAGAAAACTGGTTTTGGAAGAAACAGAAGAGTTGATTTTCCCTCCGAATTTCTCAATCTTCTCCTTAAGCTCATCTCTTGAAACAGAAAAAACTCCGCTTACAACAAATGTCATCCCGGATAACAAAGTAACACCATTGTTTATACTGGTTTCGACTTCCATACGTATCCCTGCAGATCTTAATCTCTCTATAAGATTCCTGTTTTCGGAAAAAGAAAAATACTCCAGAACAGAGTTTACCAAAATCTCTCCAATTTCTTTAACCTCAATCAAATCTTCTCTCTTGGCTGATATCAGAGCATCAATACTTCTGAAGTGACGGGCAAGAATTCTGGCAGTGGTTTCCCCTATGTATCTTATCCCAAGGGCATACAACACCCTTTCAAAAGGGGCAGATTTTGACTTATGTAAACTCTCCAGAAACCTTTCAGCAGATCTCTCCTTCCAACCCTCCAACATCAACAGGTTTTCCTTTTTAAGAGAGTAAAAATCAGAAGCTTTTCTTAAGAAGCCCAAATTGAACAACTGTTCTATCGTAGCTTCTCCAGCCAGAATATCCATAGCCTTTCTTGATGTGAAGTGCAACAGGGAGGCTTTGATCTGCGTCGGACACCCGGAAGAATTCGGACAATAATGTTTGGCTTCTTCCTCTTTTCTTACCAATCTGGTACCACAGTCAGGGCAATATTCCGGAAAAACAATTTCTATTTGGGCTCCCTCTCTTTTAGACAATTCCACCTCAACAATTTTTGGGATAATCTCTCCTCCCTTTTCCACATAAACAAAATCATTGATGTGAACACCAAGCAATTTTATCTGGTCATCGTTGTGAAGTGATGCTCTCTTGACAACAGTTCCTGATAATAATACGGGAGCCAGGTTTGCTACCGGTGTTACAGCCCCTGTTCTGCCCACCTGAAAATCCAGAGAAAGGACCTTGGTTAGAGCTCTTTCGGGCATAAATTTATATGCTGTAGCCCATCTGGGAGTCTTCGACGTAAAACCAAGTTTTTTTTGTTGTTCCAGATTATTTACCTTGATCACCACTCCGTCTGTAGGATAAGGCAGCTCTTTTCTCTTTTTATCCCAATTTTCCAAATACTCAAAAACCTCATCTATCGATTTGCAAAGTTTTGTGTAAGGTGACACCGGCAGTCCCCAGTCGCCGGCAGCTTTCAGAACCTGATAGTGAGTTGTGAATGGATTGTATTCAGAAATCAGATGATAGAGTATTGAGTCAAGACCTCTTTGTGAGACTACAGAAGAATCAAGCAGTTTAAGGGAGCCAGCTGCCGCATTTCTGGGATTTGCAAAGAGTTCCTCTTCTGATTCAAATCTTTCCTGGTTGAGACGGTTAAAGCTGTCCCAAGGCATAAATATTTCACCCCTGATCTCGAAATATTCGGGATATCCCTTTCCCGAAAGTTGTTGGGGAATTGATGGTATTGACTTTATGTTTCTGGTAATGTCATCGCCTTTGGTGCCGTCACCTCTTGTAACGGCCTTAATCAAACTCCCGTTTGAATAGGTTAGAGATATTGCTGAGCCGTCAATTTTTAGTTCACAGACATATTCTGCCTCATCTCCAAGGAGTCTGGTGACTCTTTCATTGAATGCATAAAGCTCTTCCTTTTCGTAGGAGTTTCCCAGTGAGAGCATAGGGTACTTGTGCTCAGTCTGCACAAACTGTGATCTGTCTGCCTGATTGAGATCACTTCCAATCTTTGTGGCAGGTGAATTATTACTTTGAAATTCCGGGTAATTTTTTTCAAGCGATATAAGCTCGCTCATAAGCAGATCAAATTCAAAATCAGATATAACAGGCTTATTCTCTACATAATACCTTCTGTTATGCTCCTCAGTAATTTGACGAAGGGATTCAATCCTCTCTTTTATTTTTCTGTTCTTTGCTTTCATACCAAGCTATCATACAAAGTTAAATATTTTTATTTATTCCTATATTTGTAATTCAATATAAAGGAGATGAAAAAGAGCATTTTGATTTTAACCGGAGGCGGTCCTGCACCGGGAATCAACACAGTAGTAGCAAGCATAGCAAAAACTTTCATAGCAAAAGGTTACAGAGTTCTTGGAATTCACGGGGGCTTCAAAGGTCTCTTCTCTTCTGCTCCTCAGATTACAGAACTTGACTTTCTGCTTGCCGATTCAATATATAACCGTGGGGGATCATTTCTGATTATGAGCAGATACAAACCTTCAGAAGAAGATTTTGAAAAGAACTTCAATATCTCTCTGTTTGTAAAAAATAACATTGAGCTGTTGGTTACAATAGGAGGGGACGATACTGCCTCAACGGCCAACAGAGTTGCAAAATATCTTTCAATTCACAATCACACTATATCCAACATACACGTTCCCAAAACAATAGATAACGATCTTCCCCTTCCGCTTCAAAGGCCTACATTTGGATACGAATCGGCTAAAGCTGAGGGTGCCAGATTGGCCACTACTATATACGAAGATGCAAGAGCCAGCAATAACTGGTTTATTATTTGCGCTATGGGACGCTCTGCGGGGCATCTGGCTTTTGGAATAGGTGCGGCTGCTCATTATCCTATGATAATAATTCCGGAGATGTTCAACAAGACCACAATTACTCTTGACAAAATTATCAATCTCTCTGTCTCTTCAATGATCAAAAGGCTGACGCTCGGTATTAAATACGGGTCTGTTATGATTTCAGAAGGGGTTTTCCAGGAGTTAAGCAACGATGAACTCACCAAATCTGGAATAATTTTTTCATATGACGACCACGGCCATCCCGAATTGGGAAAGGTTTCAAAAGCTCACATATTTGTTGAATTGGTTGAGAAGAGATTAAAAGAACTCAGTATAGATATCAGAACCCGCCCGGTTGAACTTGGATATGAGCTCAGATGCCAGCCACCCGTAGCATACGACCTGGTTTACTGTACTGAGTTGGGAATAGGTGTATACAAATTATTCAGCGAAGGAAAGACTGGATGTATGGTTTACATTGACCATCTTGGAAAGGTAATGCCGCTTAATCTTGTTGATATTCAGGATCCCGTAACCGGTAAGATACCGCCACGGGGTGTGAGCATAGAATCTGACCGTATTCAAACCATTATTAACAATATTTTTCATTTTATTAAGGAGGAGGATTACCACGAGGCTAGAAAATATGTTTCAAATCCTGAGGAATTTGATTTTAGAAAGATTCTTAACTGGTAAAAACATTTGAGAAATAAGTTCATAATTTACCAGGTTCTTCCCCGGCTGTTCGGGAATTTGAACGAAAACTGTACTCCCGGAGGAACTTTTGAGGAAAACGGCTGTGGCAAATTTTCTGCATTCAGTCCAAAAATCCTCAGGTCAATTAAGAAACTGGGCTGTACTCATATTTGGATAACAGGCGTGCTTGAACAAGCAACCTGTACTTCGTTTCCGGAGCTCTCTCTTGAGGGTGATAACCCTTGTATTGTAAAGGGTCAGGCAGGATCACCCTACGCAATAAAAGACTATTATGACATCTCTCCCGAGCTTTCAGACCATCCTGAACTCAGGATGGAAGAGTTTAAAAATCTGATATCACTGGCAAATACTGAAGG
Source organism: Bacteroidales bacterium UBA6088 (assembly GCA_002428635.1). Lineage (GTDB taxonomy): Bacteria > Bacteroidota > Bacteroidia > Bacteroidales > UBA932 > Bact-08. The sequence goes on along the minus strand of DIXE01000023.1, from coordinate 74,456 downwards.
TTTGGATATAATCATAGATTTTGTTCCTAATCACTTGTCAAGAGCCTATAAATCTGATTCTAAGCCAAATTACATCGATGATTTTGGTGCAAAAGACAATCCTACTTTATCGTTTTCTGCCGGGAACAATTTCTATTACATTCCGGGAAAGCCGTTTGTCTCTCCTGCTTCACGAAATATACCCTGCGGCAAATACAAGGAGTTTCCTGCAAAAGTTACCGGCAATGACTGCTTCAGAGCTGATCCTGATATTTCGGACTGGTACGAAACTGTTAAACTCAATTATGGAGTAGATTATCTAAACGGAGGGGAGAAACATTTTTCCCCGGTACCTGACACCTGGCTCAAAATGGCTGATATTCTTGAATTCTGGGCACAGAAGGGGATAAGCGGTTTTAGGTGTGATATGGCAGAAATGGTGCCTATCGAATTTTGGCGAAAGGTTATCATAGACTTAAAAGAAAAATATCCTCAAATAATGTTTATTGGGGAGATATACAAAACAGAACGGTACAGAGAGTTTGTGGAGGCAGGCTTTGATTACCTCTATGATAAAAGCGGGCTTTACGACACTCTCAGGCTGGTACTCAAAGGTGAGATTTCTGCCTCTTCCATAACACCCTGCTGGCAGATGCTTGGGGATCTTCAGGGAAGGATGCTGAACTTTTTAGAAAACCACGATGAACACAGGATTGCATCGGATTTTTTTCTTTCTGATCCTTCTAAGGCAATATCGGCATTAGCAGTATCTCTGCTAATGAACAGCTCTCCATTTATGATATACTTTGGACAGGAGTTGGGAGAGAGAGGTATGGACAGTGAAGGCTTCAGCCGTCTTGACGGAAAAACTTCAATTTTTGATTACTGGTCTGTAAGTACCGTACGGGAATGGATCAAACAGGGAAAAGAGCCTCCCTTAAGAGGAATATACAGCAAACTAATGAATCTCGCCTTGTCTGAAAAGGCTTTTTCCAGGGGTAAGTTTTATGATCTTCAGTACTTTAATACCAATAATCCTGATTATCACCCATATCACCATTACTCTTTCCTGAGAGGCGAAAGAACTGATTTGATTCTTGTTGTAGTTAATTTTTCACAAAGCAACTTTTTTATCTCCGTCAACATTCCTCAAGAGGCATTTGCCTATTTTCATACAGAATATAACTACCCCATTTTTGGCGTTGAACTTTTGGACGGAGATAAAATCTTGATAAGCAATGCCAAAGGTGAGTTTGAAAAATTTGAAATTGCCGCTAACGGAATAAGGATAATCAAACTTTTACAGTAATAATATCTGCCCAGTCTGTAGTAAATTTCCTGGAAAGACGGGTTGACCCAGTTCTGAATCTCTCTCCCTGTGATGCGTGTAGAATGCTTCCCTTACCATATTTTACATTAATTTCATCCACACACCCCATTAACGTACTGTGCAAATTTGATTCGTAAGGGGAGAAAAGATCACCAGAAGTTTCGTTTTTTTGTGATATCTCTGACAGAATAACACCCCCCTTTTTATAATTGTATCCCTCTCTGAATATTTTACCGAGGGAGGGTGAAACCTTTTTCATTAACACAATGGTACTGTCAGCAGGCGTTTCAAGATGAACAGATATGCTACTGTAATATTCAGGAGAACTGTCCTTATAGACATTAGTCAACAAAAAAAGGATGATTTCCCTGCATACAGATTTTTGGCTTCTGAGCTTCTCTGCGCAATTTGAGACAAAGAATGCGAAAGCTTTGTTGAGATCATCTCTTTGAGATATCTCCCTTGGAAAAGTTCTGCTGGTGCAGATCTGTTTTTTTCCTGAGGGCATCTCTTCAAACAGAATGCAACTCTCACCCCTGAGTTCTCTCCATGTCCTGTATCCTGTGATAGTGAGGCGTTTTTTTACCCATTCTCCCGGAGTATTAATCAGGTCATAAGCGGTGATGATCCGGTTTCCGCCCAGAAAAGAGGATAGTTTTCGTCCAATTCCCCATATATCTCCGGCTTTGCAGTTTTTTAAAGCACTGACAATCATTTCCTGATCCTGAAGAACTTTACATCCGTTCTCGGAAGGTGTTTTCTTGGCTACTCTGGCGGCTATCTTTGCCAGAGTTTTAGTTTTTGATATCCCTACGCTTATAGGTATTCCTGTGTTTTTCTTTACTTTGCATGAAAGTTTCTCTCCAAATTTTTTCAAGTCAGGGATATTCATTCCCCGTAAATCAAGGAACGCTTCATCCACAGAATAAATCTCAATGTTTGGAACAGTATCCCTCAATGTATCCATTACCCTCTTTGACATATCGCCATATAATGCAAAATTGGAGGAATAGACAGAAACATTTTCTTTGTTGATAAGATCTCTGATCTTAAACAAAGGTTCCCCCATCTTAATTCCAAGTTTTTTTGCCTCTTCTGACCTTGATATCACACAACCGTCGTTGTTGCTTAGTACAATCACAGGCTTTCCTTCGAGAGAGGGATTAAAGACTCTCTCACAACTAACATAAAAATTGTTGCAATCTGCAAGACCAAACATAATCAGTAACCCTTTTTACAAAATCTGTTTTTGAGGATTAAATATACAAAAATAAACAGTGTACCAGTAGCTACAGATATTATATCAGCTGCCAGATCCCTGATGTCACCGTTTCTGGCCGGGTTGAGTAACTGTGCTGTCTCTGTGATAGATGCAAGTGTAACTCCCGAGAAGAACAGAGTGACTAAAAAAAGCATTTGTCTTTTGAAGGAATCATCTTTTAAGGAAAAAGCAAACCAGGCAAGAGCAGTGTATGGTAAAAATATTGCAAAATGAACCAGCTTATCAATTTCAATTCCAAATAGATATCCCGGAATATTCACCTCAGAAGGGTTGAAAGTTATCAGCATAAGTAAAAAGACTGCAGTTACATAGGTGAAAAACAGAGCCCATCTGTAAATAACTCTCTTACTCATACCTTTTTTATAATATAACGGACAACTCCCCAGATTCGGAAGTCGCTTCCTTCATTTACTCTTATGGGCTTATATTTTTTGTTTGCAGGTATCAGTGATATCCCCTCTTGATCCAGTTTAACTCTTTTAAGTGTAAACTCCCCGTTCAGCACACAAACCGCAAGACACCCTTCATAAGGTGGCACAGATTTGTCAACCACCAGAATATCCTCGTTATCGATACCGTCATCAACCATACTGTCACCACTCACTCTTGCATAAAAAGTAGAGGAAGGATTCCTTACCAAAGCCCTGTTAAGGTCCAGTTTGTTTTCAAGAAAGTCATCGGCAGGAGAAGGGAAGCCAGCATGAACAGGGTTTCCGGCAATATCAATATATAATGAATCTTTTGATTCAGGAGTGAAAATTGCAATCTCAGAGGGTTTCACAAGCTTTATCTTTTTAGACTTCAAAATTAATAATTTCAGTAGATTAATTTAATTAATTATTTGCAGATATTGAAAAAAAAATTATATTTGTTGAATAATTAGTAAGTAGACAAACTACAACATTACTACAGAAATATGTGAAAAATCTGACTCTCTGAAATGAAAAGGTTATACTTTACAACATTCTGCCTCTTTTTCTTTCATATTTGTACAGGACAGGATGAAACTGTAAAGTTCCTTATAAAGCAGGGTTTTGAGAATGTAAAGCATGTTTCTGCTAATGGTACAGAGTTCTTTTATTTGGAAAGCAAGGCGTATTCAACTGCAGGAAGATTACTGAATTCGGTTTGCGGCAATGTCGATTCTGTCAGCAGATTTTTTAAAGGAGACAGAATCAATGTAACAATTACCGAAAACCGATTCCCTGTATTTAATCTTCAAAGTTCTGTCTATTTAAGAAATGAGAATGGCAAGCTGATATGGCGTTCAGGTTTTCAAATGAATGAGGCACTAAAAGTTCTTAGAAAGGATGGAAAAGCTAACAGGTACCACAATCCCGGTTTCGGAAAGGTTGATATTCTTCTTTACCCGCAGGTTAGATTCAGGAATTCAATTCTCACAAGAATATATCTGTTTCAGATAAATATCAATCCAACCATTGAAACCTCTTTTTGGAAAGGCTCAAGGGTAACCGCACAGATTATTATCCCTTTACTGAATGAATTCTCAGAAGAAGAGAGCAGGATCAGACCTGGTTTTCTTACGATTTCCCAGGACTTCAGACTTCCCGGCAACATTTTCGGAAGAGCTACTTTGGGAAACTTCAATCAGTTCAGGGCAGGTGCAGACCTAAAGATATTCAAGCCCTTGGGAGACAGAATTGGGATATACGCTCAGGCAGGTATCACAGCAATGTCGATACCGCTCTTTGACTCCTGGTATTACTCAGATCTGAACAAATTCACCTGGAAAGCCGGTGCAAATTATCTGCTGGACAGATGGGACCTTATCCTGAACCTAAGTGTAGGAAAATATCTTGCAAACGACTATTCTGCAAGAGGTGAGGTGGCCAGATACTTCAAAAACGGAACTGTGGGTTTCTATGTTCAATCCATCCAAATTGATGATTACCCCCTGAACGGAGGATTCTTTTTTTCCGTAGCACTTCCTCCCTATGTTCACAAACGGAAAAGGGGGATAAGGATCTCGACCGCCAGCCATTTTAATTTGGAGTATTTGGCAAGGCCATATTCCAACGAAGGCAGGATATACCAGAGTTCCCCGGATGAAAGTTCATCCGAAAACTTTTTTAACCGCACAAGATTGAACCAAATTATTAGAAACGGAGAATAAATAAAATCCATTAATATTTAACACTATGAAAGCAAGCTTATTGAAAACATTTTTCAGAACTGCAATTGCATCATTGATGATCATTTCAGTTGTTGGGATGACATCCTGCAAAAAGACAGAAGAACCGGAACCGACACCTGAACCCCAGCCAGCTACATATACAATCAAGGGACAGGTTCTCAATCAGGAGACCAACCAGCCAATGGCAGGAGTTCTGGTTACAATGGGAACCCTTACACAAACAACCAATGCGACAGGTAATTTCCAGTTTGCCGGACTGACACAGGCTGGCAAATACACTCTTGTTTTTTCTAAAACAGAGTTCTTTTCTGCAACTTACAGCATTGAGTTTGCTGCGGCAGGACCAAACCATACAGTGGTTTATACACTGACAGCCACTATGGTTCCTTATGTTGAAGGTGTTACTCCTCTTAACCCGACTACTGGAGGAAGTGTAACTGTATCAGGCACAACAGGAACATTGGTAACAACCCTTACAATACCATCCGGAACAACAGTTACTGACAAGAACGGTACTCCTGTTACAGGGAATATCAACATTACAGCTGTTAAAGAAAAGGACATTGTTGTCAATCCTGCTACTCACACACCAGCTATTGCTGTCTACAGATTCGAACCCTCCGGACTTCAATTCAGTAAACCACTTACTATTTTAATGGATAATCCTCTTACTGGGTATCGCTTCAACGACGTAAGGCTTGAGTTTTTCAACGAAACAAACAACACCTGGGAGGTTCAGAGCCAGGCAGTTTCCCACATCTCAACAGGAAATGACTATTCCACCACAATTAACCACTTCTCGCTTTACAAGATAGGCTATATTTCAACAAGCACAGAAACATCTGCAAATGAAGACATTAGTGTTGTAAATGACACTATCAGGAACTTCTCACTTATAAATCTGCCGGTAACTAACATATCTTATATTTCAAAAACCGGAACCGTTCTTGAAAAACCCATTGCAACATCTTTGTCTGAACTGGGAATCACCGGTGCTGACGCTACAACATTGACTACATGGATAGAAGAGGCACTTAAAAACGTTTTCAACGGGGCACTTCCGGGATCATCGTACTCTGTTTCACAGAAGGAACTGGGTATAACAAGGAATGTTGTTCCAGGCTACAAGCTGGTTACAACCGGTTCACAGAATTTAATTTCAAAGACACTATCCTTTTGGGTTGTAAGATTATCACCAACGACTCTTATAAATATAAGAATTAAAGCTACATCAGCAGGAATGGTAACTTTATCATTCCAGGATCTGCCACTGAACGATCACGACCACGGACAAGGTGGTGGTGGAACCAACTGATGATATTTTCCACTTTTTAACAAAACACTTTTGTGTTTTTAGCTAAACAAAGTTTTTTGAGCAGGCTACCAGGGGCAATTTTATTGCTCCTGGTTTCCTCTTATGGCTACTCTCTAAAAGCTCAATCCACCATAGGTATGTCCGGGCTTCTCAACTCTTCCTCTGCTTATATGGCAGAAGACGGGACTGTTAAACTTGGAGGGAATATCCTGAACAAAGCTCTTACTCCCAATGTCTGGAACTACCATACAATTAATTTCTTCGGGAATATTACATTCCTCCCGTTCTTTGAAGTCTCACTTAACAATACAGTTTTTGATCTTGTTCACGAAGGCCGGTTCAACAATGTAGACCGTTCCATCAATCTTAAACTAAGAATTCTGAAAGAGGGCAGATATTGTCCCGCAATAGCATTAGGCTCAAACGATTTTCTTACTACTTCAACTCTGATTAACTCAGGAGGAGGGAATAAATTTTTCGGAAAAACTTACCTGGCATTATCAAAAAGTATTCGGTTCAAAGAAAACATATTAAGTTTTCACCTTGCATACAACTATTTAGTAAGTGATTTTCTTACTCAAAAGACTCCTCTGTCGGGAGGTATCTCTTATTCTCCCTCATTTTACAATAAGATGAACATAATTGCCGAGTACGACACCAATAATTTTAATTTTGGGGCAAACGTGCTCTTGTTTAAAGTACTCTATGCTCAGTTTCTGATGCAGGATCTTAAATATCCTTCTGCTGGAGTACATCTTCAGTTCAACATAAAATAACCTATAATCATATGACTGTTTACCGCAAAATAAAAATTTTGCAAATTATACTTCTGCTTTTAATCACAAGTATTCTTTCGGGGCAGAATCCGGAAGGTGACTGGTACGGAACTCTAAATGCTGGTAATCAAAGCTTAAGGCTTCGTTTTTCTGTGAAAGTAGACACTTCTGGTATATACAATTCATTCCCGCTTGACCTTACAAATGTGAATCCGGGTTGGCTTAAGAGGCCACAGGAACCAAAAGAGCCTTTCGGATACAGTTCAGAAAATGTTAAATTCTATAACAGCAAAGACAATATTACTTTATCCGGTACATTGACATTACCTCCCGGAGAGAATGCTTTTCCTGCTGTAATACTAATCACCGGAAGCGGACCCCAAAACAGGGATGAAGAGATTATGGATCACAAGCCATTTCTTGTACTGTCTGACTACTTGACAAAACTTGGAATTGCGGTGCTGCGTTTTGACGACAGAGGAGTTGGAGAGTCAGAAGGGGATTTTACCAAGGCAACCACAATGGATTTTGTTTCTGATGTTGAAGCAGCCTATGACTATCTAAACAGCAGAAAGGAGATAAAAAAGGACAAGATCGGACTTGCCGGCCATAGTGAAGGTGGTATTGTAGCATCACTGGTTGCTAACAGCAGAAAAAACTGCTCTTTTATTGTATTGCTCGCCTCTCCTTCTGTTAAAGGTTCAGAAATAATTCTTGCACAACAGGAATTAATTGCCAGAGCATCAGGAGTGCCTGAAGAGGATATAAGGGATTACAGAAAACTGAACGAAGCAATTATGGATGTCATTGACAGGGAGAAAGATGCCTCCTTGCAGGAAAAAGTGATTTCAGAAATGATCATTTCGGCCTCATCGGGAGTTGTTGATGAAATGACGGCCCAACAGTACGCAAAAAAATTCACCAACCCTTGGATGCAATTTTATCTAAGATACGATCCTTCAATTGCTTTAAGGGAAGTAAAAATACCAATACTTGCAATTTACGGTAAGAAAGACTTACAGGTTCCCTCCGGGATAAACAAGGATGCGTTTAACAAAAATGTTATTTTAAACAACAGAGAAGTTTTACTCATTGAATTTGAGAATATTAACCACTTAATGCAGAATGCCGAAACAGGTTTGCCGGGAGAATACAGCACTATTAAAGAGACAATATCCCCTGAAGTTTTAAAGGTAATAGGAGAGTGGATAACAAGGCAGGTTGTACCTACTCAATGAACAATACACTCTGAAAGTTTGATCTCTCTTTCCCTTTTACAGAAATCACTATATAGTTTTTCTCTTTAGCTCCTTCAAAGGTTGTATTGCTGTTAATCTGAACTGCATTTGCAGACCATTCAGAGGTTTTCCCAACCCTTTTCAGTTCATAGACGACGTAATTGTCTGCACCAGAAATGCTTTGCCAGGATATTATTTTGTTGTTCAATACAACGGATGGAGGAGCAGGAGTCTGAGCAGAAGAACTTCCAAGTTTTGGCACCAGACTTTTGTAAGGATAAATGTTGTTCTTTATGTAATTACTAAGACTGTATCCCAGTATATGAACCACTCTGAACCAGCAATTGCCTCTCATAAAAGAGAGTGTCCTAGTAATATCAACCTGATTCATAAGTTCTTGAAGTGTGTAGGAAGGGTATTGGCTATCACCAAACTTATAAGCAGCCAAACCCGGAATAATAGGAACACCATAGGAAGAGTTGTTCCAGAATCTGATTACTGTAGAAAAATCAGCAGTAGGATGTACGTTCTCCCAATATATCTGAGGAGCCAGATAATCAATCCATTTGTTCTGCATCCAGGTAAGTGAGTTAGCGTAAACAGTCATTGAGTTATCGTGCTTTCCCTGAGGAGATATTCCAAAGACAAGATCAGGATCTGCTTCTCTTATGGTCTGACTTACAGTCTGAACCATATCGTTAACATTTTTTTCCCTCCAGGCGTCCAAAGTCATACCAGACCCATACATTTCAAAAGTTTGTTGATCATTAAAACCGAATGGATTTGTGGTGCTCTTTGCCCCTGACGGATAAAAATAGTCGTCAAAATGAATCCCGTCCACATCGTAGTTTTCAATTATCTCAGAGACAATTTGCTGCAAATGATTCTTGACGGCAGGAAGCCCTGGATTAAGATAACGGTTGTTGTTATATACTATGCTCCATTCAGGATGAATAATGGCAGGGTGAGAAGGGGCCAGCTCAACTGAAGTTGAACCAATTCTGTAAGGATTAAGCCAGGCATGCAGCTCCATACCACTCTGGTGTGCAGCATCAATGGCAACCTGCAAAGGATCAAATCCAGGATACTGACCCTGTGTACCGGTCAGATACGCAGACCAGGGTACAATAGAAGAGTTATAAAAGGCATCAGAAGTTGGTCTCACGTGGAATAGAATCACATTTAAATTAAGGCTTTTGAGTGACTCAATCATTTGAATGAGTGCTGACTGCTGAGCCTCTGAGGTTGCACCCTTGGGTGGCCAGTCATAATTGCCAACTGTGGTCAGCCAGGCTGCTCTGAACTCATCTTTAATTGCTATTCTGTCTTTTACAGGATCAAACCTTAAGGGCATCTCTTCCTCTTCAGGAGTTTCAGTCTCCGGATCATCTTTTGAACAGGAGTAAAACAAGAAAGCAGAAACGAATGTACTTATCAGAATAGTGAAAATCGTGGAAGATATTGTCTTCATAGTCTCAGATCTTAACTTTAAAAGAGCATGTTTTCTGTTGGGATAATTTCAAGAGGAATGGATCGTAAATCGCAACTGTACGGAAAAGCAAAGCCTCTGTGATTAACGCCTGACAACCAATGGTACTCGTCAGCAGGCCGGAGTATAACCGATATCCTCTTATACTAATATCGTTTGACCAGTGAGGAATCAGTCCCCAACTGAAAAATTTAATCTTATTCTGAGCATAATCTGCAATAACAGGTGTTGATAGGTGCTCAAACCTATTGTAAAGCGAAGAGGGACTGAATTTTACAGGCTCATCGAATTTTGCGCGGAATCTTTGCGCAATTGTCAATGCATCCTTGGTTAACTGTGAGTAAAAACACATAATACAGATTCCTAAAAGAACATTCAAATTTAATATTTTTTAAGGTTGGTGATATGAGGGTGAAAAAATGTCAGTATCACAATTTCAAAATTTTCAGAAAGATAAATTTTCCAACTTTATACCAAGGGGTCTTAAAAATGACATTTTGGCACAAAGACAAACAAATATATGACTGGTATTCAATTTGATATATAAGTAGTAAAAATCACAAAACTTATAAATAAAGGAGGACAAATATTATGACACTGATTAGAAGAAATCAAACATTACCGGGATTCTCAAGTATTTTAAACGACTTTTTATATCCCGACTGGAGTGACTTCTCTTTGAGAAACTATTCACAGCCAAACACAACTTTACCCTCTGTCAATATTAAAGAAGAGGATGAATCCTATCAGATTGAAGTTGCCGCACCTGGTCTTGACAAGGAAGATTTCAAGATTGAATTCGAAAATGATACACTCAGAATATTCTCTGAGAAAAAAGAGGAAAAAGAGAGCGATCTTGAAAAATACAGCAGAAAGGAATTCAGTTATCAGTCGTTCTGCAGATCTTTCACTCTTCCTGTAACCGCCGACGGAGAAAAAATCAGCGCTTCCTATGAAAAGGGAATCCTGATTGTGAGCATTCCTAAGAAAGAGGAGGCAAAACCAAAGCCTAAGAAACTGATAGATATTAAGTAATCAATTTTATCGGAAAAGGAAAGGAGGGTGTTTTTAAACGACATCCTCCTTCTTAATTTTTCAGGAACACCTCTTTAAGAGCTTTATAAATTGTAGCTTCTAATAGTGAAAATTCAAAATTGTACCCCTCTTTACTTAGTGATGTGACAAATTCATCGTGATTTCTTCCCTTGCGGTAGTCCGGTTCTCTTGGAGGATGCTTTATGTACCTGGAAATCAATGAAACATCTTCTGAAACGTTCATTACTGCGTGATAAAAGAGTGTTCCTTTGTTAAGATACATAGAAGAACCCACAATTTTCTTTTCGCCTATAGATATGTCAGATATGCCTTTTGAATAAAGATTTTTTACACCAAGGCCAGTGAGCTGATTTATCAGACTTTTGTTAATCTCTCTGAAAACCTGTTTTGTGCTTGTCTCTTTAAAAAAAGGGAGGCTTCCCGAAAAAACTATCATCGCAGGTGAAAGCAATACAGTTTCTCCACCGGAAGGTCTTTTAAGCACCTCTATCCGGTCACTTAAAACACAATCTTTGTAAAGTGAAGCTTCTGCTTTACTTGCTCTTCCCAGCACCAGATATACTTTATCAGGTTTCCAGACAAATATGTTACCGGAATCTGATAATTCAGAGATTGCTTTGAGATCAGGCAGATCATAATATTTAATCTCTAACTCCAATTGCTGCTTTTACTACTTATGTATTGCCTGGTCAACTGCTTCAAATCCTGCCTCCATAAACACCTCTGAAACAGTCGGATGGGTATGTACAGTCTTTGCTATGTCATACACTGTTGATTCGAGCTGCATATAAGCAGCAGCTTCGTTTATCATATCAGTGGCATTTGGAGCCACAATCTGCACTCCCAAAACCTCTCCGAACTTTTTGTCGGAGATAAGACGGAGAAAACCATCGGCGTTGCCCTCTGTCTGTGCTTTACCGTTTGCAGAGAGAGGAAATTCACTAATCTTGTAATCATACCCCTCATCTGAAGCCTCCTGTTCTGTAAGACCAATCTGTGCAGCTTCCGGGACAGAATACATATTCATTGGAACTTTCTTGAGATCAAGCTTTTCGTCTATTCCCATTATGTGGTTTATAACATTCAGACCTTGTGCAGATCCAACATGAGCAAAGAAAGATTTACCGTTTACATCACCAACAGCAAAGATTCCTTTTACAGAAGTCTCAAATCTGTTATCTGTAACGTAGTAACCATCTGCAACATCAATGTCAATATCTGAGTTAATTAAATTTCCTTTACGCTTTGCAGCATTTACTATCAGATCGCAACTGATATCTTTTCCTGCAAGATTGAGAACTCCATCTTTCCAGATACCGTCTGTTGACTGTAAATGAGTGTTGTACAAAATCTCTATTTTATCCTTTTTAAGTTTATTAGCCATAAAAGTCCGGATATAATTGTCCGCCTTAGGCATAATTTGATCTGTTTCAGAAACAAGAGTAACTTTTTTCCCCATAATTGAGAATAACTGAGCGAGCTCTATTGCTACCGGTTCATTGCCTCTTACAACAATGTTTGAAGGTATCTCTCTTTCTGTGAACAGTTCGGCCGGCTCTGCAACCAGATTCCCGGTTGAATTTTCTATGGCAGGGGAGGAGGAGCCTGTTGCAATTAGTATGTTTCTGGCTTTCAAAAGCTGATTATTAACCAGTACAGAATCTGCAGAGACTATCCTGGCTTCTCCGGTTATTATTTCAACTCCATTTTTTTTAAGCAGAAATTCAACCCCTCCGGTCAACCTCTTAACAACTGTCAAAGCTCTCTTTAATGCTGTATTCCAGCTAAAGTTCAGGCTCTTTTTGTCAATCCCCTCTATTCCAAACCTTGAAGAGTCGTTAACAATCCTCTGGTAGAGCTTCACGCTCTCAAGCATTGCTTTTGAGGGGATACAACCCCAGTTAAGGCACATTCCGCCAATGCTTTTCTTTTCTACAATAGCACATTTGAGCCCGAGCTGGCCGGCCCTTATTGCGGCAACATAACCTGCCGGGCCCGATCCGATAATTACAATATCATACATAATTTTTTCTCCCTATTAATTAAAAAGCATAGTGACCGGTTCAGACAAGTAGCTCATTACTGAATTCATAAACCTTGCTGTTTCTCCGCCGTCTGCAATACGGTGATCCACACTCAGAGACAGAGGCATTACAATACCTGCAGTAATTTCATCGTTCTTAACTACAGGCTTCTTTGATACTCTCCCCACACCAAGAATTCCGGCCTCCGGATAGTTTATTACTGGCACAGCAAACAGACCTCCGATATTACCATAGCTGGTTATAGAAAAAGTTCCTCCCTTAAGATCTTCCATTGTAAGTTTACCCTGACGGGCTTTCTCGGAGAGCCGGCCAATTTCTGCAACAATCTCTTTTACAGTCAACTTATCGGCATTTCGTATAACCGGAACAACGAGACCTTTTTCTGTATCTGTTGCTATGCCGATGTTGTAGTAACGCTTGTAGAGCATCCTGCCCCCCTCGAAGTCCATCTCTGCATTCAGGGAGCGGAATTTGACCAGTGACAGGGCAACAGCTTTAACTATAAAAGCTAGATAGGTCAATTTAAGACCCTCCTTTGACAGTTCCTCCTTGTACTTGACCCTAATCCTCTCCAGCTCAGAAATCTCAACCTCTTCGAAAAGTGTCATATGTGCTGCATTACGCTTACTCTCAATCATATGCCTTGCGATGCTTTTTCTTATCTGAGTCATTGGTTCTACATCAACAAGTTCTGCGCTTTCAGTTGTTTTGTTAACAATTTTTAAGGTTTCATCCTTTTTGGCGGATTTCCCCTCTGAATACCTGATAATGTCCTCTTTCATCACTCTTCCTCCAGGTCCGCTTCCTTTTACCAGGTTTATGTCAACGCCAAATTCCTTTGCCATTGCTCTGGCCACAGGTGTTGCTATAGATTTGTTTTTCTTTTCTCCTGCAGTGACTCCATCGGCTGCGACACCCTCTTTGCTTGCAGATAGCACAATGTTATTACCGGCGACCTCCAAGGTTCCCACAACTCCTGCTCCCTCTTCTTCAACCTCAACCGCTTCAATTTTGCCTGAATCTTTTATCGCACCGGATTCATCTCCCTGAATCTCAATCTCAACCAGCGCACTACCCACGTGTATAATCTCACCCGGCTTACCAAATTTTGCAGCAATAATTCCATCTTTAGGGGAGGGGATGGCTGTGACAACCTTATCTGTCTCCATTGTGCAAAGCGGATCTCCCATCTTTACAGATTGTCCCTTCTCTACGTGCCACTCAACAATTGTCCCTTCATCCAAACCCTCGCCAATATCCGGGAATTTAAATATATATCTCATAATGTCAATATTTTACTATTCTTTCAATTTCAAAAAGGATTTTATAAGGATCCACCATATAGTGATGCTCTCCTCGAGGAAGGGGCACAATTGTATCAAACCCTGTCACTCTCGATGGTGGTGCCTCCAGATGAAGGAAAGCCTCTTCGATAGCTATTTGGCTTATCTCAGAAGCTACACCGAAAGATCTGGGACCTTCTGTCACGGTAATAATTCTGCCTGTCTTTTTTACTGACCCTGCAATAGTCTCCCTGTCAATGGGATAAATAGACCTTAGATCTATCAGCTCTACGCTGATGCCCTGATCTTTTGCCATTACCATTGCTCTCTGGACTTCCCGTATCATTGCTCCGTAAGCTACTATGGTAACATCTTTGCCCTGACTCAGAACATTTGCCTTACCCAGGGGAATTGTAAACTTTCCCTCAGCAACCTCCTGTTTGATTGCCCGGTAAATTCTCTTTGGCTCCATATAGAGGATAGTATCATTGCTTTCAATGGCCGAAATAAGCATTCCTTTTGCATCGTGGGGTGTAGATGGCACAACAACCTTAAGTCCCGGTATATGGCCAAATATAGCCTCCATACTCTCACTGTGATGCTCCAGTGCATTTATCCCGCCTCCGTATGGCATCCTTATCACCATAGGTGTTTCAAACTTTCCTCTTGAACGGTTCCTCATTCTGCTGGCGTGACTGATAATCTGATTGAATGAAGGGTAGATAAACCCGCAAAACTGCATTTCTACTACAGGTCTAAGCCCCGCAACAGCCATACCCACTGCTGTCCCAACAATCCCGGACTCAGCAAGAGGACTGTCAAATACTCTCTCAACTCCGTGCTTCTTCTGAAGCCCCTCAGTTACCCTGAAAACGCCACCCTCAACACCTACATCCTCTCCGTATACTATAACATTTTTGTCTTCTTCAAGCTTAATATCCAATGCGTCATTGATCGCATTGACCATATTCATTATTTTCATTGTTTGCCTGTTGTTTTGTTATTAACTCTTGCCTCTTTCCACTGCAGGAAACGGTCGTACTGACGCATCTGTTCCTGCAAATCATCGGGCATCTGGTCATAATGATGAATAAAAACATCCTCTCTGGAGTATTCTCCGTGATTTTCAGCTTCTACAAACTGTCTGTCCACCTCCAGCTTAAATTGTTCTATATGCCTCTGTTCCTGCTTGTCATCCCAAAGTGTATTTTTTTCAAGGTAAGACTTCATTCTTCTGAGGGGATCTTTGAGCTCCCAGCTGTCTTCTTCCTCTTTGCTTCTGTATTTTGTAGGATCGTCAGAAGTTGTATGAGCACCTTTCCTGTATGTAACAGCCTCTATCAATACAGGGCCTTCGCCACTCCTGCATACCTTAATGCTCTCCTGAAGAGCTCTGTACATTGCAAAAAAATCGTTTCCATCAACCTGAATACCTTTAACTCCATAAGCAACAGATTTTACCGCAAGAGATTCTGATGCAGTCTGAAGCTTAACCGGGGTGGAGATTCCGTATTGATTATTCTGTATTATAAATATCACAGGGACTTTCCATACTCCTGCAAAATTTACTGCTTCGTGAAAATCACCCTCAGATGTACCTCCGTCACCTACAAATGCATATACGAGCTTGTCTTCCTTGTTATATTTGATTGCATATCCAATCCCGGACGCGTGAACCAGCTGAGATGCAATTGGGACACTTATGGGCAGGGTGTTTTCTGCGTTTTTAAAATTTGAGCCCTCTTCGTATCCCATAAAATAGAGAAAAAGCTCTTTGAGAGTTACCCCTTTTGCCAACATAGCGCCCATTTCACGGAATGCCGGCACCAGCCAGTCTTCTTTCTTTATGAGTGCGCCGGTAGCTCCTGATATCGCCTCCTGACCATAGTTGGGTGGATATGTATAAATTCTCCCTTGCCTCTGGTAGGAAACGGTCTGAAGATCAGCAACCCTCGCAAAAAGCATATCCTTATAATACTTTACAAGGTGCTCATTTTTAATTTCTGGCATCCAGGCTTTGTTGATGATCTTTCCGTCATCATCCATAACCCGGAAAATTATATTTTTTAGTGGATTGTATTCGTTAAACATTATTACCGATTTTTGATTTGTCAGATAATCTAACAAATAAAACCGGTTTTTGTTTAATATCAATCAGGCAGATACTGGCTGGTAAAAGCAGAATGGAAATTCTAAAGAGTATTATTTCCCGATGCAGAACTTAGAGAAGATATTCCCAAGTACCTCTTCTGTGCTAACTTCCCCGACAATCTCTCCTATGTGGAACAGGGCTTCTCTGATGTCCTGTGCAAGCAAATCTGTTGGAATTGATTCCTCCAGCCCTGTAGAGACTCTTTCCAGAGCATTGTTTGCATACAGGAGGGATTGATAATGGCGGGTATTTGTAACTAAAGTAGAACTTGAAGTGAATGATTTATCATTTTGTGTTTCTATTATTAATGACTTTAATTTATCAAGCCCAATTCCCTCTTTTGCAGATAATGGGAGTATTCCTCTGAAATTAATTTGCATCTTTTTTGAAAGCTTTTTTATTTGAGAAAGCAAAATTGCTTGAGATTCAACTGCATCTGTCTTATTTAAAATTATAATCACCTGCTGATCCCCTTTGTCAATAGCCTTTTTTAATTGGAGAATACCATCGTCGAAATTGTCAGGTCTCTGGGCATCAAGCATTAAGATTACAACAGAGGCTGAGTGAATCTTCTCATATGTTTTTCCGATTCCCAGAATCTCTATCTCTTCGCTTGTTTTTCTAATCCCTGCAGTATCTGTGAACCTGAACATTATGCCTCCAAGGTTTACAGTATCTTCAATGTAATCTCGAGTCGTACCGTGTAGCTCTGAGACAATAGCCCTTTCTTCTCCCAAAATTGCATTTAGCAGAGTGCTTTTACCAGTGTTTGTTGCTCCTACAATTGCCACAGGTACACCATTTTTAACTACATTACCTAATTTAAAAGATTCGGTCAATCCATATATGTGTTCACTACACTCTTTTACCATTTTTTGCAGTTTTTTTCTGTCTGCAAACACCACATCTTCTTCACTAAAGTCCAATTCAAGCTCCATCAAGGATACCAGTTCAAGCAATGAACTCCTCATTCTTGACAACTCCTTGGAAAAGCCGCCTCTCATCTGGTTTAAAGCAACTTTATGTGCTGCATATGTCTCAGAAGCAATAAGATCAGCTACAGCCTCTGCCTGTGCCAGATCCATTCGTCCGTTAAGGAAAGCCCTTTTGGAGAATTCGCCTGGTTGTGCCAGTCTTACACCTGCTTCAACCAACAGGTTAATAATTCTTTGCTGTACATAATTAGAACCGTGGCACGAGATTTCTACAGTATCTTCGCCGGTGAAAGAGTGGGGGGCCTTAAATATTGTTACCACAACTTCATCCACAATTTCTCCGTCCTTAACAAAGGTTCCGAATCTAGCAGAGTGACTTTTAGTTTCACTTAATGTAACCCCTTTTAAAGGTACAAAAAATCTGTTTGTTATGGTAATGGATTCTCGTCCTGTAACCCTTATTACAGCCAGTGCACCAACACCGGCAGGAGTGGAGACTGCACAGATAGCCTCGTTATTATCAAAATGCTCACTCATAATCTATTAATCCATTTTAAAGCTTCGCGGGCAGATAATCCGGAGAGTTTATGTTTTGAAACAAACTCTTTAACCCATAGGGGATCAGTTTTGGAATATTCTCTTAAAGCCCACCCAATAGCTTTATTGATAAAAAATTCACCAGTTTCGCTATTCTCAAGTATTGCTTTAGATAAAAGGCCTATGTTGGTTTTTTTCTTATATTTAAGTTGATGAATAATTGCTGTGCGTTTAAGCCATTTGTTGTCAGCATAGATCCATTTTTCGATATAATCGGTAACCAGCCAAGGGTACTTTAAGCACAAATGCCCAACAACCGGAGCAATGGAGTCAACACTGTCCCACCAGGATTTTGTCAGCAGTGCCTTTTCAAAGTTTCTGAATGTTGCCGGATCAATTATGTTCTGAAAATGCTCCATATAAGCAGTAGCTAGATAGGTGAATTCTCTTTCGGGCATACTTAAACAATTAAACACAAAATCCCAGTCAAAAACATTGTTATTCAATTGCTTAAAATAAAGGTTATTAATCTTTTTCCTTTCCGGCGTTTGAAGTCCGAGAAATGGGAACTGATTTTTCATATAAGCTGCCATATGAACAGCTTTGTCAGGATTACCTTTTTCTCTGTATGATTTGAAAATATCCATTTTAATCCAGGTTTATTAATGTTTAAACTCTTTCAAGTCTCACTATATTTTCCAAATGGTGGGTGTGAGGGAACATATCGACAGGCTGTACATTTGTTATACGATAATCTTGGGACATTTTGGCCAGATCTCGTGCCTGACTTGCAGGGTTACAGCTGATATATACAATTATAGACGGCTTTATATCTATTATTACTTTAGCTACATCCGGATGGATTCCGGCTCTTGGGGGATCCAGAATTATTACATCAGGCTTTCCGTTTGTCTCAATAAATTCAGGGTTAAGAACATTTCTCATATCACCTGCGAAGAAATGACAATTCTCAATTCCATTAATTTCTGAATTAATCACAGCATCGTCAATTGCCTCCTGAATATATTCGATTCCTATTACTTTTTTTGCACGGGATGCAACAAACAAAGCTATTGTTCCTGTACCTGTATAAAGGTCATAAACAATCTCTTTACCCGTCAATCCCGAAAAATTCCTGGCAATGGAATACATCCTGCGAGCCTGATCACTGTTTGTCTGAAAAAATGATTTTGGTCCAATTCTGAACTTAAGTCCATCCATCTCTTCAAATATTGAATCTCGTCCCCAATAGTGAAAAACGGGGAGGTCAAACACAGTGTCATTCCTTTTATCGTTAATTATATAATTGATTGAAGTAAGCTCGGGAAATCGCTCTATTACTGCATTTAAAAGAAGCTCGATTTTTTGTTTATCCTTATAAAAAAACACTACGGTAAGCATATTTTCTCCAATAGATGAGCTTCTTATTGTGAGGTTTCTAAGAAATCCGTTTTGTTCTCTTAAATTGAAGAAAGTCATATCGTTTGCCAAAGCAAACTCTTTTACAAAAAGTCTTATTTTGTTGGAGGGTTCGCGTTGGAGGTGACATTTTTTGATGTCCAGAACTTTATCAAAGAATCCTGAAATATGAAAGCCCAATCCCGGATCATAAACCGGAAATTCTTCATCTTTTGGCAATTGTTCCAGCCATCTGCTATCAGAGAAGGTAAATTCCAGCTTGTTCCTGTATTCTGTAGTTTTTTCAGAGCCAATGATAGGGGATATTTCCGGCAAATTCAGCTTTCCAATTCTTGTAAGCTGATCTGTAACCTGTTGCTCCTTAAATTCGAGCTGCATCGGATAGGGCAGCATTTGCCACTTGCAGCCGCCACAGATTCCAAAATGGGAGCAGAAAGGTTCGACTCTGTTCTTTGAGAGTTCAGTAAACTTTAGTATTTTGCCTTCCAGATAATCTTTTTTGGAACGGACGATTTGAATATCCGCAACATCACCGGGAACGGCATTTGCAACAAACAGCACTTTTCCGTTGATGTGAGCAATAGCTTTACCCTCAGATGCAATAGACTCAATTTTTACTGATTCAATAATTTGCGGAACTTTTTGTTTCATATCGTTTTTTTAAGGTCGGTAAATTAACTTTTATTGTTAAATTCGCTAAATGTAAAAGTACAAAATATCTCCGGATCAGAGAATATTTCTTTGTTATACAATTTATATTATGTTAAATAGACTATTCAATCTATAGACGGCTAACGGATGAACGATAATAACAACATATCATCTCTTCCCCCACTGCCGGAGAGAATAAGAGCTAAAACACTTGATGAATATGTCGGCCAGGATCATTTGACCGGCCCGGGATCTATTCTCAGGAGAATGATTGAATCTGGCAATATTACTTCATTTATTCTCTGGGGACCTCCCGGAGTTGGAAAAACTACTCTTGCCAGAATTATTTCAAATCAGTTGCAAAGGCCATTCTATCATTTATCAGCCATAAATTCAGGAGTCAAGGATATTCGCGAAATAATTGATAATGCCAGAGACAAGTCAATTTTCGCAAAACCTCGGCCGATACTCTTCATTGATGAAATTCACAGATTCAGCAAAAGCCAGCAGGATGCTCTTCTGGGTGCTGTTGAGGATGGTACTATTACGCTAGTTGGCGCCACAACCGAAAACCCTTCGTTTGAAGTAATATCTCCCCTACTGTCCAGATGTCAGGTGTATGTTCTCAAATCCCTTGATTCAAAGGCACTTGACAATCTTTTAACAAGAGCACTCAAAGAGGATATAGTATTAAGTCGGTTAAAAATAAAAATCAACGAAAAAGAGTCTCTTTTCAGATATTCAGGCGGAGATGCCAGAAAATTATTGAATATAATTGAGATAATCGTAAGTAACGCCAAAGCTTCCAAGGGAGGATCAATAGTTATCGACAATAAAACAGTAAAGGAGAAACTGCAGGAAAACATCTCGCAATACGATAAAAGCGGAGAGATGCACTATGACATCATTTCTGCCTTTATAAAGAGTCTGAGAGGTTCTGATCCCAACGGAGCAATTTACTGGATGGCCAGAATGCTCTCTGCGGGTGAAGATCCACTATTTATTGCAAGAAGGATGGTTGTCCTTGCTGCTGAAGACATCGGGCTTGCCAATCCTAATGCATTACTTCTTGCAGAGGCCTGCTTCAGTTCCGTCCACAAGACAGGTATGCCGGAAGCAAGGATTATTCTCTCTGAGACTGCTCTTTATCTTGCAACTTCTCCAAAAAGCAATTCTGCAATAGCTGCAATTGATTCTGCGTTGCAAGAGGTATCAAGAAGCGGAGATCTTTCTGTCCCTTTACATCTTAGAAACGCCCCTACCAAGCTGATGGAAGAGCTGGGCTACGGAAAAGATTATAAATACGCTCACTCTTACGAAAACAACTTTGTAAATCAACAGTATTTACCATCAGAGATTCAAGAGAAAATATTTTACGAGCCAGGAGAGAACCCCAGAGAGGCTGATCTCAGAAAGCTTCTGGAAAGACTATGGAAGAGATATAATATTTGAATTATTTGAATAATTTTGAAGTCATAATGAGAATTAGAGGAATACAATATTTAAAGAATTACGAAAAAGCGGGCTTTTTCCTGATCGCAGGTCCCTGCATTATTGAAAATGAGAAAATTACAACTGAGATTGCATCTAAAGTCATAGAGATTACTGACAGACTTGAGATCCCGGTAATTTTTAAAGCATCTTATCGTAAGGCAAACCGCTCCAGATCTGATTCTTTTACAGGTATAGGAGACATCAGAGGTCTTGAAATACTGAAAAATATAAGAGAACAATTCAAAATACCTGTAATCACAGATATTCACAATCCGGCAGAAGCCTCTCTGGCAGCATCATATGACATAGATATTCTTCAAATTCCTGCCTTTTTGAGCCGGCAGACTGACCTGCTGGAAGCAGCAGCCGAAACCGGAAAACACGTGAATATCAAAAAAGGGCAGTTCCTCTCCCCTGCTTCAATGAAATTTGCAGCCGAAAAGGTTTCCAGACTGGGCAACAACAATATACTTATAACAGAGAGAGGCACTCAGTTCGGGTATACAGATCTCGTTGTTGACTTTAGATCTGTACCCATAATGAAAAGCCTCGGTTATCCTGTTGTTCTGGACGTTACCCACAGCCTTCAACAGCCCAATCAGAGTACCGGGGTGTCGGGAGGATTGCCTGAACTAATTGAAACAATGGCCAAAGCCGGAATAGCAGCAGGAGTTGACGGAATATTTCTCGAAACTCATCCAAGGCCATCAGAAGCCTTATCTGACGGGGCAAATATGTTAAAGCTGGATATGCTTGAAGATTTGCTGATTAAGCTTAAGAAAATTAGTGAAATTGTACAACAATTCTAAACAATGTTAAGTAAAGAATTTACTAAAAGGTATGAAAAGGTCCCCGTTGAAATATTTGATAATTCACGAGAACCCTCAGTTCTTGCTGCCGGTTTGATTGCAGAACTGATAAAAAGCAAAAACAGAATAAAAACCCCGGCTGTTCTGGGACTTAGTGCTGCCTCTTCTAACATTGAAGTTTTTGAGGAGTTGGTTAGAATTTATAAATCAGGAGAGATCTCTTTCAGTAATGTTTACATTTTCTCTCTCGATGAATATTATCCTCTGGATCCGAAAGAACTTCAAAGCCACTACAGGTTTTTAAAAGAGTATCTTCTAGACTTTATTGATATTCCTTCCGGAAACATTCATTGTCTTGACAGCAGAGTGTCAAAGGAGAATATTCACGATTACTGCTTCGAGTACGAAAATATGATAAAAGAGCTTGGAGGACTGGATTTTCTGCTTGTAGGATCGATGGGATTTAACGAACCCGGCTCTTATTACAACTCCATCACCAGACTAATTACTCTTAACTATAACACGAGAGTGGCATCGGCATCTGAATTCTTTGGAGTTGAATATGTACCGCGCTACGCCCTTACAATGGGGATCAGCACAATACTTTCAGCCAAAAGAATCTGTTTTCTTGCCTTTGGCGAAGGTGCAACAAACACAATATCTACTCTGGTAGAGGGAGATCCCACCAATATGTCTCCTGTAACCTATCTTCAGTCCCACAAGAATCTGACACTTTTTGTTGACAATGCTGCTGCTGCAGAGTTGACAAGAATTAAAACTCCCTGGCTTACAGGGCAATGTGAATGGGATGACAAAATGATCAAGAAATCTGTCTACTGGCTTTGCAAAAAACTTCAGAAACCGATTTTAAAACTTACTGACAGGGATTACAACGACAACGGTATGAGTGACCTGGTAACCGAAAAGGGTCCGGCAAGCAAAATAAACATAAAAGTATTCAACGATTTACAACACACAATATCGGGCTGGCCAGGTGGTAAGCCAAACGCTGACGACTCAACAAGACCAGAGAGAGCAGTTCCTTTTCCCAAGAGAGTTGTGATTTTTAGTCCACATCCCGATGACGATGTAATTTCTATGGGGGGGACTCTGGCCAGACTTTCTGAACATGGCCACGAAGTTAATCTGGCTTATCAGGTCTCCGGTAACATTGCAGTATTTGATCACGATGCTGTACGTTTTCTGGATTTTGTGAGGGAATATTCAAAAATATTCGGTTCTGACATAGAAATAAGTGAAAAGATATTTAAGCAGGCACTTAAGGATCTCAAGGCAAAACACCCGGGAGAACCTGACACTCCTGCAATTAGAGAGGTTAAAGGAGCGATACGCAGAGGTGAGGCGAAATCTGCTTGCCGTTATCTCAAAATTCCTGAAGAAAGAGTCCACTTTTTGAATATGCCCTTTTACGAAACCGGCGGAGTCAAGAAGAAACCTGTCGGAAAAGATGATATTCAAATCATCAAGGATCTTCTTCAATGTGTAAAACCTCATCAGATCTATGCAGCCGGCGATCTTAGCGATCCACACGGTACTCACAGAATATGCCTGATGGCAATATATACAGCAATTGAAGAACTCTCAAAGGAAGAGTGGCTGAAAGATTGTCGTATATGGCTTTACAGGGGGGCTTGGCAGGAATGGGATGTTGCCGATGCAGATATGGCTGTTCCTCTCAGTCCTGAGGAGGTTTACATTAAACGCGAGGCAATTTTCAAACACCAGTCGCAAAAAGACAGACCTGTTTTCCCGGGAACAGACAGCCGCGAGTTCTGGCAAAGAGCTGAGGAGAGAAATCACAACACAGCCGTATTGTACGATAAGCTAGGAATGGCAGAATATCAGGCAATTGAGTTGTTTGTAAGGCATCAATTCTGAATAATTGAATTAAAAAGGATAGCCTACTCCAAACTGCAGAGAGTAAGTATCTTTTTCAAACCATTTCTTTGGTCCGAACCAATCCCCTACTCTGGGATCGTATGCAACCATACCCAGATCAAGCCTGAGTATGAGAAAGTCAAGATTCAATCTCAATCCTGTTCCCCAGTTAAAAGCGAGTGTTTTATAAAAATTATTCAGTTTGAACAAGGCGGTCTCTTTGCCAGGTTCATATTTCAGATTCCAGATATTTCCAACATCGGTAAAAAGAGCTCCCTCGATCTTCCAGAAAAGTGGAAAACGATATTCAGCATTAAGTTCCAGTTTAATGTCTCCTGTCTGGTTTGCAATGGAAAAAGTTGTGTCAAAGGGAGCAGAACCGGGCCCAAGTGACCGGGCCTGCCATCCTCTCATACTGTTGGCACCTCCTGAGTAGAATAGCTTTTCGTAAGGGATAGTAGAGGAGTTTCCATAGGCATAGCCTACTCCAAGATTAAAACGGGTTGCAAAAGATGTTCTCGGGGAGATTCTGTGCGTGTATCCCAGGGTCAAATCTCCCCGGTAATATTGTGCATAGGCGGTTCTCCAAATTGTTCTCGATCCTGTGCTGTCAGTTGGCATCATCTGGTTAAAAAGGCTTAATATATTACCTGCCACGTCGTTAACCATTCTTACATAAAAATATGATTTTTGGGGACTAGGTGTCGGATCTGTAGTGTAGTATACTGTTATACCGGAACCAAGATCAAAATGATTTCTGTATGCATTCTTTAAAAAAGGATCTGACAAACTCAGAAAGAACTGATCACTAAGATTGAACAATTTTATGATGTTAATCTGCATTGGGTAGAAACGGTAGAAAAGCCTGTCTCCCATCTGCCAGTTATATCCGAAATTTAACGAAATCAGATTTCTGGTGAATTCTGGCCTGCTCTGGAAATTGTAGCTTGCATTGACATCTGTCCGGGGGAGTGAAGAAGAGAAGAGTTTGTCAGGCAAGAAGAGAAATTCGGGAATTGATATTCCGGCCAAAACCCCTACTTCATTAGACTTTGCAGGAGAGTTGATCTTTGACTGGAAATTTCCCATAACACCAAGGTTGAGCCATTCTCCTCCCTTGAAAATATTTTTATGATAATAAGAAATGGCCGGAGATATCCCAAAAAGGTTGTTTGAATTACTTGATACCTCTAGATTTAATTTATAGCCCTGTGATTTAGAGGGAGTAAGGCGTATTGTGCAGTCCACCTGTCCAAATTTCGAGATATCATCTATGTCTTCTTCAGGTGTAGTGTCATCAAATTGTATGTTGACACCCGAAAAGTACCTGAGAGAAACCATCCTGCCGTATGTAGTGTTTACTGTGCTCTCCTTGTACAGGGAGCCGGGGAGGATTCTGTTTATACGGGAGAGAACTCTTGGACTAAAGTTAATGCCTCTTGAGTAAATTATTTTTATTGAATCCACAATAACAGTATCGGGACGGGTTTCCAAATCTCTTCTTCCTCGTGTTGGATTGTAGTCAGGAATAATACTTACTGAATTGATTGTATATTTTTTGTGAGGTTTTGAATCTTTAACACTTTCACTTCTGAGAAAATTTTCGACTCTCATTCTAATGTCGGCACTTCCGCCGGAGACGGATGTATCAGCTTCAAATACTATATAACCGTTTGAAAAATCATAGTAACCAAGTTCTCTCATATACGATGCTATTCTTTCACTCTCTTTTGCCAAAAGGGCTTCGGAAAGGTAGCTGCCTTTCTTGAACATTGAATTTGATGTATCACTTAAAATAATACTTTTAATTGAAGTATCCTTTATTAAGTATTTTATATCTCTTATTATAAAACGTTTCCCGGGAGAAATTGTGTAAGTTACTTTTGTTTTTTTTGAGCCTGTCTGTGAGTCAAATCCAACCAGAGAGTTGTAGTAGCCAAGATATTCAAGGTGATTCTCAAGATTGTCCCTGCTTCTCACTGTGAGAGTACTGTCGTATATCACAGGTGCCTGGCCAATGCTTTTAACGAATTTATCCCAGTTGTTTCCGGTACCGTTACTCCAATTATAAATTATCAGAAAAGGATTTATTCCAAAAAGATAGTTTGTGTTTGGTTTCTGTCTTATATATGGTTCGAGAGAGCTTTCTTCAATTTCATATGACTTGGGTATTGAAATTTCATTCTCTTTGAGTCGGGATAAATTTTCAGGTATCACCCTGACAGTGCTGCAGGATGCAAAGACAAGAACACTAAGGATAAAAGGGAGAAATTTTCCCATATAAACCGACATTATTTTTACAAAAATAGCAATTAAATCCTATCAATTTTTATAAATATAAAATTAGCAATATATTTGCCTGATTTTTGAATCCGGGTAACTTACATTAATTTTTTTTCACTAATCCGACTTACTTACTTTACACTGATGAAGAACAAATACATTGATCTGATTGAACAAACCTTTGAATTTCCACAGGATGAATTCAAAGTAGAAGACAGCGAACTTCACTTTCACAACATCCCGGTTATGGAGCTGATTGAACAGTACGGAACACCTCTGAAAGTAACATACCTTCCTAAAATCACTTCTCAGATACAAAGAGCAAAAAGAATGTTCAATGTAGCCATGGCCAAAGTAGATTACGACGGTGATTATCACTACTGTTACTGCACCAAAAGCTCTCACTTTTCTTTTGTGTTGGAAGAGGCTCTTAAAAACGATATTCACATAGAGACTTCATCGGCATTTGACCTTAACCTTATTGATTCCCTTTATGAAAACCAGGTTGTGGACAAGGATCTCTATATAATCTGCAACGGATACAAAAAAGAGAATTACATAGAAAATATTGCAAATTTTGTAAACAATGGGTGGAGCAACACCATACCAATACTGGACAATATGGTTGAACTGGATCATCTGGAATCGCATATATCCGGAGATTTCACCATTGGCATCAGAATAGCTGCAGAAGAAGAACCAAAATTCGAATTTTACACTTCAAGACTGGGTATCAGGTACAGCGACATTATCCCGTTTTACGATGAAAAGATAAAGGGTAATTCCCGTATTAAGCTCAAAATGCTCCACTTTTTCATAAACACCGGAATCAGAGATAACGCCTATTACTGGAATGAACTAAGCAAATGTGTGTCTGTTTACTGTGACCTTAAGAGCGTATACCCCGAACTTGACTCGTTAAACATAGGGGGCGGTTTTCCAATAAAAAATTCCCTCTCCTTTGATTATGACTACGAATATATGGCAGAGGAAGTAATTGCTCAGATTAAGAGCATATGCCAGCAGAGAGGTGTAAAAGAACCTGATATCTTTACCGAATTCGGAAGTTTCACCGTTGGCGAAAGCGGAGCGACAATCTATCAGGTTATGGGGCAGAAACAGCAGAACGACCGTGAAAGATGGTATATGGTTGACAGCTCTTTTATGACGACATTACCAGACACCTGGGGTATAAAGCAGCGTTTCATCCTACTGCCTGTAAACAAATGGGATAAAGATTATCAAAGAGTATTTCTTGGAGGATTAACCTGTGACAGCCAGGATTATTACAATGCAGAAGCCCACGCAAATGCAATATTCCTCCCCAGAATCAACGGAGGAGATGAACCTCTCTATATCGGGTTTTTCCACACTGGAGCATACCAGGAATCTATCGCCGGATTCGGTGGCATTCAGCACTGTCTTATGCCTGCCCCAAAACATATAATCATAGATATGGATGAAAACGGAGAGTATATAACAAAGTTATTCTCAAAAGAACAGACTTATAAATCTATGATTAAAATCCTTGGATTCTGATGATTAGCTCCTCTGAAATCAAGTTTCTGAAATCCCTGTCCCAGAAAAAAAACAGGGATGAAAATTCGATGTTTGTCGTAGAAGGCGAGAAACTTGTAAAAGAGGCACTGGCTTCTGACTTTGAAGTAGTAAAGGTTTACTACGCAAATGATATCGGTTTAGCAGCAATGGGGAGGATTACTCTTCTCGCCGCCCCATCCCCTGCATATGCAGTATTAAAGATGAAACAGGATGATAATGATTTTATCGTTAAACCTGAGTGTCTTTATCTGATGCTCGACACTGTCAAGGATCCCGGAAATTTCGGCACTATATTGAGAATCGCTGAATGGTTTGGACTTGAAGCAATTATTGCCTCTAAAGGGTGTGTTGAACTTTATAATCCCAAAGTTGTACAGGCATCTATGGGTTCAATTTTCAGATCAAAGGTTATTTACCGGGATCTGGCCCCTTTTCTTGAGCAAATAATCGGCTTAACCAACGTTTATGGAACATACCCTCACGGGCCTTCCATATACTCTCAAAAACCCGAA
The DNA here is from genome assembly GCA_002428635.1 of Bacteroidales bacterium UBA6088. GTDB lineage: Bacteria > Bacteroidota > Bacteroidia > Bacteroidales > UBA932 > Bact-08. Next base: position 46,257 of record DIXE01000023.1, on the reverse strand, counting down.
AAAGAGGGAATAATCGTTATGGGTGGAGAATCTGATGGTATATCTCCTGCTTTGGAAAAACTGATAAACAGAAAAATCTCTGTTCCACCTTTCAACTTAATTAAAGGGAGTCACCCGGAATCGCTCAATGTTGCAGTTGCAGCTGCTCTTATTTGTTCTGAATTTCGGCGCCCCTCTGTCTGACAGCTTCAAACAATATTACCGCAGCGGCAGCAGAGACATTCAGTGACCCGATATTTCCCAGTAAAGGTATTCTCCCTTTTTGGTCAAGCAATGTCTTTACAGAGTCTGATATCCCCTTGTCCTCTGATCCCATAACAACAGCACATGGTTTTCTAAAGTCAACATCGTATATTGATTGTTCAGCTTTTTCGTCTGCTCCGGCAATCATAAAGCCGGATTCCTTGAGCAGGTATATTGCAATTCTAAGATTGGTCACCCGTGCAACCGGAAGACGAAGCAAAGCTCCTGCAGAACTTTTTATAGAATCAGTATTGATAGCAGCTCCGCCTTTTGCCGGTAATATAATTCCAGCTGCTCCTGAACACTCTGCACTTCTGGCTATTGCTCCAAAATTCCTTACATCGCTCACTCCGTCCAACAAAACAACCAAAGGAATTCCCTCTCCGCTAAGAGCTTTGTCAATAATTTTCTCAACAGAAACATACTCGATTACAGATATTTTTGCCACAACACCCTGATGATTTCCTTTTGACAGGTAATTTAGTTTCTCTACAGGAACAAATTGGTAAGGGATACCCATTGTCCTCAACTTATCGCATAGTTGACGGAACTGAACACCCTCCAATCCTGCCTTGAACAGAATTTTCTCAATCTCTTTCCCGCTCTCCAGAGCTTCATCCAGAGCACGCATCCCGATTATCAAACCTTTTTTTTCTTCCATATTATTAATTATTAATGGAGTTTTTCCCACTCCTGGAGCTTTCTTTCAAGCTCGATTTTGTTTTTTTCGTACTCTGTGAAAAAATTATGTGAGAGGTTTGTATTTGTCTGACCGGCAATTTTTCCTTCCATCTCTTTTATTGAATTTTCCAGTTTTTCAATCTCTGCTTCACACTTTTTTATCGAGTCTTTTTTTCGCTTCTCTGCACGTTCTCTCTGCTTTTGAGCCTTGTAAGAATTCTCTTCTGATCTCTCTTTATCAGAGCTACCTGTAACTTGAACACCGGTATAAGCCACAAGGTTTTCTGACTGCTCTCTCTTGAGTTTTTCAAGAAAATCGCGGATACCTCCAATGTGCTCCAGAACTTTTTTATCTCTGAATTCATAAACCTTATCTACCAGGCCGTCCAGGAAATCCCTGTCGTGAGAAACTATCACAATAGTACCGTTGTACGCTTTCATGGCCTGTTTCAATACATCTTTTGACTTAATATCCATATGATTGGTGGGTTCGTCCAGCAACAACAGGTTATGAGGCTTAAGAATTAATTTTGCCATTGCCAGTCTGGACCTCTCTCCACCACTCAATACAGCTACTTTTTTATCTACATCCTCCCCTCTGAAAAGAAAAGCCCCAAGAATGTCCCTGAGCTTTGTCCTCACGTCTCCCACTGCAATTTTATCCAGAGTACCAAGGACGGTATCCTCTTTATCAAGAAGATCTTCCTGATTCTGAGCATAGTAACCCATAGATACGTTATGGCCCAGCTCCAGTGTGCCTCCTGTCTTTTTAATTTCTTTTGCAACCAGCTTTGCAAAAGTACTTTTACCCTCTCCGTTCTTTCCGGCTAAAGCAACCCTCTCCCCTCTCCTGATCAAAATATTTACATTTTCAAACACAACTTTAGTTCCGTAACTCATAGCGAGATCCCTGGCCTTGATGACAACTTCTCCGGATCTTGGTGCAGGAGGAAACTTAACAGATAGTTTTGAATAATCTTCTTCATCCACCTCTATCCTGTCTAACTTTTCCAGTTGCTTTATTCTGGACTGAACCTGATTTGACTTTGTAGCCTTGTATCTGAATCTTTCAATGAAATCCTCAGTCTTCTCTATCATTTTCTGCTGATTCTCATAAGAGGCCCTCTGTTGTTCAATCCTCTCCTTTCTAAGTTCGTGATATCTTGTAAAGGAGACCTTGTAATCGTAAATTCTTCCCAGAGTAAGATCCAGAGTTCTTTTTGTAACATTATCCAGAAACCTTCTGTCATGAGAAATCAGCAACAGGGCTCCAGGGTAGTTCTCCAGAAAATTCTCCAGCCACTGGATAGATTCAATGTCAAGATGGTTAGTCGGCTCGTCAAGCAAAAGAAGATCCGGCTTTCTGAGCAATATTTTGGCCAGTTCTATCCTCATATTCCATCCTTCGCTAAAGGTAGATGTTGGCCTGGTAAGGTCATCCCTGCTGAAACCCAATCCTTTTAAAGCTCTCTCAGCGCTGCCTGTAGGATTTTCTGTGTCAAGAAAATGAAGTCTGTCATTTAATTCACTGATTTTTAATAGTAGTGAATTATATCCTTCACTCTGATAATCTGTTCTGTTTGACAACTGTTCAGTTAAATGATCAAGTTCTTTCTTAAGGTCAAAATATTCGCTGTAAGCAGTCAGAGCCTCGTCAAGAACGCTTTTATCCTTTGCGTGCTCCATCTCCTGTGGCAAGTATCCAAGAGTAATTCCTGATTTTTTTGAAACAATTCCAGATGTTGGATTTTCCAATCCACTGATAATCTTAAGGAGGGTAGACTTGCCTGCACCGTTCTTTCCAACAAGAGCCACCCTCTCCTTTTCGGAGATGTGAAGGCTGATATCCCTGAAAAGATTGAATCCGCCAAATGTTACATTGAGGTTGTTAATCGAAATCACGGCAGATCAAAACGCTAAATTCATAAAGCAGATACAGTGGTGCACTCACCACAAACAAAGTGAATGCGTCGCCGCTTGGTGTTATTATGGCGGCAATTATTACAAGTGAAACGAATGCGTGTTTTCGGTAACGCTTCATTACTCTTTTGCTCAATATTTTTATCCTGGAAAGTATGAGGACCAAAGCTGGCATTTCAAAAACCAGACCCATTATGAGTATAAGTCTGGTGAACATAGATATATAAGATTTTAAGGATATCTGGTTTTCAACAAGCTCACTCACCTGATAAGTTCCTAAAAATCTCACTGTAAGTGGAAAAACAAAGAAATAGCCAACCAGTACTCCTAAAAAAAACAAAACAGCTGCAAAAGCAAAAGAGATATTAATTGCTCTGCGCTCTTTTTCGTAAAGTCCGGGCTTGATGAATGTCCAAAGCTGATGTAGTATGAAAGGAACAGCAAAAATCAGGGCGAGAGTGGCAGATACACTTATGTGTGTGAAAAATTGCGAAGAGAGTTCAATATTGATAAGATCCAGTTTGAATGGTTCCGAAAAATTTTTGAGCAATCTGAAAATAATAAAGTCTGAATCTGCAGGTGCAAAGATTATCTTTTCAAAAACAAGGGTCTTGTTCAGAAATATAACGACCATCAGAACCAGAAAAAGAATCACGGAACGGAACAAGGCTTTTCTTAGCTCGTCCAAATGGTCCCAGAATGTCATCTCCTTGCTCACTCTTTTTTGTCCTTTTCTTCTTCCTGAGGAGCTTTGATGTCATCCTCCAGACCTTTGACACCCTCTTTAAAACTTCTTACTCCTTTTCCTATACCTTTCATCAGCTCCGGAATTTTCTTGCCTCCAAAAACCAGAAGGATTAAAAAAGCTATGATTATTATCTCAGGTGCACCTATTGTGCCAAAAAGCAAAATGTGATTCATATTATTGTTATTTTAAGTTGTTTCTTTAAAAAATGGGGCAAAGCTTTTAACAAGGAGTTCAGGTGCCCTTGTCGTTTTTCTGGTCTTTTTGCTGATAAAAGCAAGGGTAACACTGCCGGTACAAACCAGCTCATTATTCTGATTAAAAATATCTGTATTTACAATTATTTTCACTTTGGGAAGCTCTGTTATAGTACTGATTATTCTAAGAGTATCTCCGTATTTAGCAGGAATTTTATACGTGCACTCAACCTTTATCACAGGCATCATAACTCCTAACTCATCCTCTACCTGTGTCAGAGAAAGTCCGATTTTAACCAAAGCATCATCCCTGCCGCATTCGAAGTATCTTATGTAATTGGAGTGGTGAACCACGCCCATAAGGTCTGTTTCGTAATATCTTACCTTTATAAATGTCTCTGCTTTGTACATATTTGTATATTAATCAGAAGGATTTCTTTAATAGCTGCTCCCTGAGGTCTTTTAGCTTTGATATCTTTTCTCCGGCATCTTTTTGCTTTTTGAATTCCATTGAAACTACGTTTTCCGGTGCTTCTGAAATGAATTTACCATTTGAAAGTTTCTTATTTACTGATATAAGAAATCCTTCCAGGTGTCTGATTTCAGTGTCAATTTTTGTAACTTCATCTTCTATGTTCAGAAGTCCCTCAACAGGAACAAAAAATTCATAAACTCTCACTAAAAAAGTCACTCCGCTTACTTGTCGGTCTCTCTTTTCATAGCCTCCGCAATATTTGATGTTTGCCATCTTTTCTATTATGCCTTCCAGTTCTGTTTTAAATTTTTCTCTGGAATATAGTTCGATTCTCTCCTTGAATGGGATTGACTTCTGTTGTCTTATGTTTCTTACTCCGGCAATGAGCTCTTTCATTACCTCAAAATCGTCAATCAACTCAGAAGAGTAGTTTTGCGGTTCTGGTTGCAGTTGTATCATTATACTCTCCCCATCTTTGCGCTCAGAAATGTTCTGCCAGAGTTCTTCGGTTATGAACGGCATAAACGGGTGCAGAAGCTTAATAAGGGAATCAAAAAAACCTACTGCTCTGTCAAGTGTGTACTTGTCAATAGCTTTACCGTAAGATGGTTTAATTATTTCGAGATAAAGAGAACAAAAATCGTCCCAGAAAAGCTTGTAAAGAGCCATTAGCGCATCCGAAATCCTGAACTTTTCAAAATGGTCGTTTACATTTTCAATTGTATAGTCAATAAGGTTTTCAATCCAGTCTGAAGCTACTCTGGAAAAGCTCTCAGGAGTAAGTTCAGGGTCAACTTTCCATCCCTTGATCAATCTGTAGGCATTCCATATTTTGTTTGAGAAGTTCCTACCCTGCTCAACCTGACTTTCATCGAACAGAATATCGTTTCCTGCACTGCTGCATAGCATCATACCTACCCTTACTCCATCGGCCCCGTATTCCCGGATAAGTTTTACCGGGTCAGGAGAATTGCCCAGTGATTTGGACATTTTCCTGCCCTGTTTGTCTCTTACGGTACCTGTCAGATATACATTACTAAATGGTTTTACTCCGCAAAATTCGTCTGAAGCCATTATCATTCTTGCAACCCAGAAAAAGAGTATTTCGGGAGCAGTAACCAGATCGTTGGTTGGATAATAGTAAGCTAGATCGGTGTTTGGCTCCCTTTCAGGAAAACCGGGTTTATTTGGATCAAAAACAGATATCGGCCATAACCAGGATGAGAACCAGGTGTCCAGAACATCTTCATCCTGCTTTAAATCAGAGATTTTAACTGAAGGATCCAATAACCTTGCCTCCCAGAATGCATTACTTTCATCCTCTGCAACTACAAATCTGCCGTCGGGCAAATACCAGGCCGGTATCCTGTGACCCCACCACAACTGCCTTGAAATACACCAGTCCCTCACATTTTCCATCCAGTGGCGGTAAGTATTTTTGTACTTATCCGGTATCAGCCTTATATGATCGTTTTCGACATATTTAAGTGCCCTTGATGCCGGTTCTCCCATTTTCATGAACCATTGCATAGAAAGCCTGGGCTCAATAACTGAGTCTGTTCTTTCTGAATAGCCAACCTGCGAAATATATCTCTCTTCTTTCTGCAAACAGCCATCCAGATCAAGCATCTTAACAATTTTTTTTCTGGCATCGAAACGGTCTTCTCCAATAAGAATCCGGGCATTTTCGTTTAGTCTGGCGTGATTGTCCAGAATATCTACCACCGGAAGATTGTGCCTGATTCCAATTTCGTAGTCATTTATATCGTGTGCAGGAGTGATTTTCAGGCAGCCGGTCCCAAAATCCACAGAAACGTATTCGTCTTCAATAATCGGTATTTCCTTGTTGATTAATGGTATAAGCACTTTCTTGCCCTTCAGGTGCGAATATCTTTCATCCTGTGGATGGACACAGACTGCAGTATCAGCCATGATTGTCTCCGGTCTTGTTGTTGCAATCGTGATATAATCCTCTGAAGGAATGCCATCATTTGAGATGTAATATTTAAGATAGTAGAGTCTGGACTCCGTTTCCTGGTGAATAACCTCTTCGTCACTGACAGCAGTCTGACCTGCCGGATCCCAGTTTACCATTCTGACACCTCTGTAAATAAAACCTTTCTTGAAAAAGTGAACAAAGGTATTAATCACAGCTTTACTCAAATCAGGATCCATAGTAAATTTTGTTCTTTCCCAGTCACAGGAGGCCCCGAGTTTTTTCAACTGTTCCAGAATGATACCTCCGTGTTTCTCCCTCCACTCCCAGGCGTGTCGGAGGAACTCTTCTCTGGTTATATCGCTTTTTTCGACTCCCTCTGCTCTCAGTTTGGATACAACCTTTGCCTCTGTAGCAATTGAAGCGTGGTCAGTTCCCGGAACCCAGCAGGCATTTTTGCCTTTCATTCTTGCCCTTCTGACCAAAATATCCTGAATGGTATTATTTAGCATATGTCCCATGTGAAGAACTCCGGTGACATTTGGCGGCGGGATTACAACCGAGTAGGATTCCCTGTTGTCGGGAACAGAGTGAAAGTAGTTGTTCTTCAGCCAGTAAGCATACCATTTGTCTTCTGTAAGAGAAGGATCGTATTTTGCAGAAAGGTCCATTAGTGTTTATTAATTTTTTGAATAATTGACAAAGTTAATTAATTCTTCAATAAGCAAAGCAGAGTGTATAATTTGAAAAAATCTTATCTTTGCAGCAAGCAATAAAAAACCTACAATGATGAGCGCTGATAATGAGCTTAATATCGAATTGAACGGGGATGTAGCCCAAGGCTCCTATTCTAATATGGCAATAATCACACATTCCAGCAGTGAATTTATAATCGACTTTGTCAGATTGATGCCCGGCATTCCTAAACCACAAGTATCCAATAGAATAATAATGACTGCAGAACACGCAAAAAGATTGCTTCTTGCCCTAAAGGATAATATTTCAAAATTTGAAAATCAGTACGGGGAGATCGCAATACATAATCAGGACAGAGGAGTTTTACCTGTCAATTTCGGCCCAAATTCTGCTGAAGCATAAAACTAAAATATTTACATGACAAGATCCTTTAAAATTGTTGTTCTGGCAAAACAAGTGCCGGACACCAGGAACGTTGGTAAAAACGCAATGAAGGAAGACGGCACTGTCAACAGGGCTGCTCTCCCGGCTATATTCAATCCTGAAGATATGAACGCTCTTGAACAGGCGTTGAGGCTTAAGGAAAGATTTCCCGGCTCAAAAGTAGAACTTCTGACTATGGGCCCTCCCAGGGCTGCCGATATCATCAGAGAAGGCCTGTTCAGGGGAGCAGACGGCGGAGTTCTGCTCACAGACAGAAAATTTGCCGGTGCAGATACTCTTGCTACATCCTACGCTCTCTCGATGGCACTCAGAAAAATGAATCCAGATTTGATAATCTCCGGCAGACAGGCTATAGACGGTGATACAGCCCAGGTTGGGCCACAGGTAGCCGAAAAACTGGGATATCCTCAGATAACCTACGCAGAGGAGATAGGAGAATGGAAAGATAAAATGTTTACAGTTAAAAGAAGAATTGAAAACGGAATAGAAATCGTGAGAACACCAGTTCCGGCAGTCATCACTATCAACGCTTCTGCTCCCGTATGCAGGCCAAGAAATGCAAAGCAGCTGATGAAATATAAACACGCCAGAACCCTTACAGAGGAGCACGATAATGAGCACAACTCATACCTTCCTATCCACAGTCTTGATACTCTTCGTATAACAGAATGGAGCGTGAGCGATGTCGGAGGAGATGAGGAATCTTACGGTCTTTCGGGATCTCCTACAAAAGTCAAAAAAATTGAGAATATTGTATTGCAGGCCAAAGAATCAAAGAGATTGACGTCATCAGGAGAAGAAATTGATTCTCTTGTAAAAGAATTAATTTCACTGCATACAATCGGTTAAAAATTATTAAGTTATGAATAATATAATAGTATACATAGAGACTCAGGAGGGAAAGATTGCAGATATCAGTCTGGAACTTCTGACCAAAGGCAGAAGTTTGGCAAAGCGACTCGGTTGCAGGCTAGATGCTCTTTTGATAGGCCATCCAGTTACCTCCCTCAGAGACGAACTCTTTCTCTACGGTGCAGAAATGGTACACATTGCAGAAGATCCAAGACTCAAGATTTACACTACACTTCCCTATACCGCAATCACAATATCTCTCTTCAAAAAGGAGAAACCCCAGATAGCTCTCTTTGGAGCAACTTCTCAAGGCAGGGATCTTGCCCCCAGGGTATCCAGTGCATTAAAGAGCGGTCTTACAGCTGACTGCACATCTCTGGAGATTGGAGACCACAAGGATACCAAGGGTAATGAGTACAAAGATCTGCTCTATCAGATCAGACCTGCATTCGGCGGGAACATAATTGCTACAATTATTAATCCTGACCACCGACCTCAGATGGCAACTGTCAGAGAAGGCGTTATGAGAAAAGAGCAACTTTCAGAACCCATAAACGGTAAGGTTAATATCATCAACACCAATGAGATACTTTCGGATTCAGATTTTGTGGTTAAAATCATCGAACGACATATTGAGGAGAGAAAGATTGACATCAAAGGAGCTCAAATAATAGTTTCTGGAGGTTTTGGCGTTGGATCCAGAGAGAATTTCCGTCTTCTTTTTGACCTGGCCAAAACTCTGGGAGCAGAAGTTGGAGCATCAAGAGCCGCTGTAGATGCCGGGTTTGCCGATCACGCCAGACAAATTGGTCAGACCGGTGTAACCGTTCGTCCAAAACTATATATTGCAGCCGGTATTTCCGGTCAGATACAGCATACGGCAGGCATGGACCAGTCAGCAATGATAATATCAATAAACAATGATCCTGATGCGCCGATTCATCAGATAGCAGATTATGCAATTGTGGGAGACCTGAACGAAGTAATCCCCAAAATTATAAGTTCGTATAAAAACAACAGTAAATAATATGGGTAACTATTATAAAGACAACAAAGATCTCAAGTTTCACCTTTCTCATCCCTTAATGGATAAGATTGTAAAACTTAAAGAACATGACTTCAGGGATTCAGGCAAATTCGACTATGCTACCTGTACATCAGAGGACACTATTGATTCCTATGACAAGGTTCTGGAGATAATGGGTGAAATTTGCGCTGATGTTATTGCGCCTAATGCAGAAGAGGTTGACAAGACTGGACCTCATCACGAAGACGGCAGAGTTACTTATGCCCCCGGGACTCAAATCAATCAGGATGTACTAATACAGTCGGGGCTTTACGGAATGTATCTGCCCAGAGAGTACGGAGGGCTTAATTTCTCTATGGTACCATATGTTATGTCTGCAGAATTGGTTGCAAGGGCCGATGCAGGATTTGCAAACATCTGGGGATTGCAGGACTGCGCTGAGACAATTTACGAATTCGGAAGCGAGGAGCTCAAGTCTGAATTCCTGCCAAGGATTAATTGCGGAGAAACTTGCTCCATGGATCTTACCGAGCCTGATGCGGGCAGTGATTTACAGGCAGTTATGCTTAGAGCAACTTACGATCCAAAGAAAGATTTGTGGTTGCTCAATGGGGTAAAAAGGTTTATCACCAACGGAGACGCTCAGATAAAACTGGTTCTGGCAAGATCAGAAGAGAACACTTCTGACGGCAGGGGCCTCTCCTACTTTGTTTATGACAAAGAATGGGGTGGCGTAACAGTCAGAAGAATAGAGAATAAACTCGGCATTAAGGGTTCTCCGACCTGTGAACTTGTTTTCAAAAATGCACCGGCAAAACTGGTAGGAGAGAGAAGAATGGGGCTGGTCAAATATGTAATGTCTCTTATGAACGGAGCAAGGCTTGGAGTAGCAGCCCAGTCAGTCGGCATATCTGAGGCTGCCTACAGGGAGGCTCTAAAATATGCTCATGAGAGGGAACAGTTCGGGAAACCAATTATTCAGTTCCCCGCTGTTTACGAGATGCTGGCAATTATCAAGGCTAAACTACACGCATCCAGATCACTGCTTTATGAGACTGCCCGTTTTGTTGATATCTATAAGGCTTACAACTTTATTTCACAGGAGAGAAAGCTAACGCCCGAAGAGAGAACAGAGTCCAAAAATTATCAGAAGTTTGCCGATATGCTTACTCCTATGGTCAAGATGATGGCTTCGGAGTATTGCAACGAGAATGCTTACGACTCGCTTCAGATACACGGAGGTTCAGGTTTTATGAAGGACTACCCTATTGAAAGAATTTACAGGGATGCAAGAATTACAACTATCTACGAAGGTACTTCCCAGCTTCAGGTTGTTGCAGCGCAAAGATATGTGACAAACGGCTCATATCTTGCTATGATACGTGATTATGAAAAATCAGAGGTCAAACTGGACTACCTTCAGTTGAAGAAAAAGCTGATTAAGATGACTGACCAGTATCAGACTGCAGTAGAGACAGTCTCCGGACAGGATCCTGAAATTATCGATTTTCAGGCCAGAAGATTGGTTGAGATGGCAGCAAACATAATAATGTCATATCTGCTGATTTTTGATGCTCAGCGGGATTGTTCATTTTCTGATTCTGCCTGCATATTCACTAACAAGGCCAAAGCCTGGAATGATGAAAGATTCTCTTACATTTCTGCATTTGCACACAATGATATAACACCTTTCCTTTCAATCAAAGAGGAAAATATTTCGGAATAAAAAGAGGTATCATTTTAAAGTTAGAAAGAAGCGTGTCAGCAGAGGTCTTTGTACCCACAGTGGCACGCTTCATTTTTATTCTCAAACTCAATAGTAGTATGAAATATACCTCTCTCTTCTGCAATTTTCCTAATCTTCTCCTTAAAAAAAGAAACTTCAGAAAGAGGATGGTTTTCGTTAAGCACAACGTGAATGGTCAGTATATGCTTCTCTCCGTCAAGGCTCCAGATGTGCAGGTCATGAACAGAATCCACATAGTCAAGTAAAGCTATCTCTTTTTCCAATAGATCAGCATCAACATCCTGGGGCACTTCCTGAAGCATAATCTTGAGAGTAGAAGAGAGGTTTTTCACAACATTGTATAGAATCCATGCAGTTACTGTAAGCGACAAAATTGGATCAATGACAGATAATCCGGTGAAAATCATAATTATGCTCCCGGCAAGAACAGCTATCCACCCCAATGTGTCCTCCATCATATGCAGCATAACAGCACGTGATGCATATGATTTATCTCCTTTTAGCCTTAATGCAGCTGCCCCGTTTACGATAATTCCCAGAAAAGAGAGAAGTATCATACCGGCAGCATTAACTTCGCGAGGATCAGCAAGTCTTTCCAGACTCTCGATTACAATGAATACAGAACCAGTAAGAATTACAACAGAAATGAAAACAGATCCCAGAAGGGAAAATCTTCTGTATCCGTAAGAATATCTTGAATCACCTCTTTTTGTGGATTTCTTTTCCAAAAGCCAGGCAACTCCCAGAGAGAGAGAATCACCAAAATCGTGAATTGCATCAGAAGTTATGGAAACGCTATTTGTGTATATACCGCCAACAAGTTCAATCATTGCGAACAGCAGATTGAGAAAAAAAGCAAAACCTATTCTCCTGGAAGACTTCTCCATCTTATAAAAATTACATTTAAAACAACTAAAGAAGTTTAAAGTTTTAAAATTAGCTAACTTTGTACAAATTGATAACATCTTAATTTGAATTACTTTTGTTCTAAGTTCTATTAAAACAAGATGCACCTAATTATTAGACACAAAAACACTCCTGTTACTCAAAACAACAATGTTGTTACATTCGTTTGATATTAGATAATCTATGAATAAAAAGAGAAATTCCTATAAAATTTCTGTCTGGGGCACAGGTAATGTTGCTTTAAGACTCTCAGTTGCACTCAAACAGGCCGGACACATTCTGGAATATGTGTGTGGCAGAGATGAAGATTCCGGCAAAAAGATAGTGCGAATTTTAAACAAAGAAGTAGAGGGCCAAAGTCACAATTTTTTGGATACTTCTTTTACAAGTGATTACACAAGAATGAAAGCATCAGAAGTGTTGATACTCGCCGTTTCTGATGATGCCATTGAGGAGTTGTCCGCCAAGTTTGCATCAATATTTGAATCAGATAAACTTTCAAAAGATAATGGCTTAAGGACACCTTTGGTTGTTCATACATCAGGAGCGTCTCCCATGAATTCTCTGTCTCAGAACAAAAACTTTGGTGTTTTCTATCCTTTGATGACTCTGAGTAAGATTAAACCTGTTGATTTCAAGATTATTCCATTTCTTCTGGAGGGGTCTGATACTGAATCAGAAAAAATACTTGCAGACCTTGCTTTCTCTCTTGGCTCCGAATACCGCCTTTGCGATTCTGCAGAAAGACTCCGAACTCATCTTGCTGCTGTATATGTCAGTAATTTCGTTAATTATCTTGCTGGACTGGCATTTGACCTGGCAAAACCAAACCATGTTTTTTTAATGCCTCTTGCAATCGAAACAGTCAGAAAGTCTTTTCTGTACGAACACCCTTCAATTGTACAAACCGGACCTGCAAAAAGAGGAGATTTTAAGACAATCAACAAACATCTCTCAATACTAGAGGATTACCCGGAGCATGAAGCTGTTTACCGAATGTTGACAAATCTTATTCTCAAAATTTCGGGCCATCAAGAAATTTAATTGCAGGTTAATAATTGACAAATATTAAAACATTATATGACAAATTATAAAACTAAGTTATCAAGGATTAAAGCTTTTGCATTTGATGTTGACGGAGTATTCACTGATGGGACTGTGCTTGCAACCGACAACGGTGATCTGCTCAGAGAACACAATGCCAAAGACGGATTTGCGTTGAAAATGGCTGTAATAATGAATTACCCTGTTGCAATAATCACAGGGGGAGCCTCTCACAGCATTGTAAATAGATTTATGCAACTGGGGATACCTCACGAAGATATATATATGAGTTCGCACGTTAAACTTCCTGATTTTAAAGATTTTTGCAAAAGGCACAATCTTTTGGCAAAAGAGGTAATGTTTATGGGTGACGATATTCCGGACATCCCGGTGCTCAAGGAATGCGGTCTTCCCGCAGCTCCTTCAGATGCAGTTACCGAAGTAAAAGAGATCTGTGAATATATTTCTCTGTACGGCGGCGGAAAATGTTGTGTAAGAGATATTATCGAACAAACTCTCAAAATACACGGCAAGTGGGATATTTCCAAGGAAGTTTACTCAGGATAACATCAATATGAAAGACAAATTTTCTGATTACAAAATAATCTTACTCTCCTCCTCACCAAGGAGAATTCAGTTATTAAAAGCAATAGATATTGAATTTTCCGCAGAAGAGAACCACACTTGCGACGAAAAATTCGATTCTGACATGGATAAATCAAAAGTTCCGGAATTTCTTGCAAGGCAAAAATCTTACTCTTACAACCGAGGACTAAAAGAAAAGGAGTTACTTATCACTGCAGACACAATGGTTTTATGTGAAGGAGAGATACTTGGAAAACCTTCAACAAAAAAAGATGCACACGAGATTCTGGGAAAACTCTCCGGTAAAAAGCACACAGTTTATACGGGTGTTTGCTTGAGAGACAACAAAAGAGAAAAGACTTTTACCAGCAGTACTGATGTATTTTTCAAAGAGCTATCAGAAAAAGAGATAAGCTATTACGTCAATAATTACAATCCGTTCGATAAAGCAGGTGCATACGGAGCTCAGGATTGGATAGGTCTGATAGCTATAAGTCGTATAGAAGGGTCATATTTCAATGTAATGGGACTGCCTGTAGAGATGTTGTACCGTGAACTAAACGAGTTCTTTTCCAATAAGGTAGAATAGGTTATTTTGAAAGGATACAGCTCCTCTGTCAATCATATCTCTTAGCACTTCTATGTAGGTGTCAGTTTCATCTCCGGTAAGCTCTTTTATCTCTTTCAGCGACTTGGGAGATACTTCAAGAATTTCCACAATTTCCCGGATTAAGGATTCATTAAAAAAAGTTTCAGCCAACTTGTTTTTTTTCAGGCAGATGTCGCACGTTCCGCACTCCTGAGCTGTTGATTCTCCAAAATACTCCAGAATGATTCGGGATCTGCATTTTTCGGTTTGTGAAGCATAATTGATCATATTGTCAACTCTGTTTTCATATGAACTTTTGCTATCACGATATCTTTTTGAGGAAAAAACAAGGTTTTTATTGTCATACCTCTCTTCATTCAATATCAAAAGAGGAGATTTTACATAAGGAATGTAATCAATTACACTCATCCTGGACAATGTTATCAGGTTCGAAATAACATTTGCCTTGCTATTCCTGGACATTTTGGCAATATACTCTTCATCAACAGGAACATATTGTGAGAAAAGAGAGGTGTATAACCTCATCAGAACTTTTATAAAGGAGTCAAGTGCGCTGTTTTTTAGCTGTATTCTGTACAGTTCATCACGATTCACAAGAAATGTTATTCTGCTCTGGTTTTCTACTTCATCTGTAAGTACCCAGTATCCCTCCTTTTGTATGTATTTTATAGCATAATAAGCAGATACAGAATTTAATCTGGTTTTTTGACAAAATTCAGCCAAATCAAACTTTATTACATTTCCCTTACCTGAACCAAAAGCATAACCGTAATGGGAGAACAATTTTTGATATACCTCTTTTAGATATTCAAAATCGGGAAAACTCAGATTAATAATCTGCCTGATTCTTTTTACATCACTGCTGTTGAAAAGCAATACAGCATAGGAGGCAAGACCATCTCTTCCTGCCCTTCCTGCCTCCTGATAGTATGCCTCTAGAGAATCAGGCATATCGTAATGGCAGACAAATCTGACATCCGGCTTGTCTATACCCATTCCAAAGGCATTTGTAGCCACAATTATCCTGGTTTCGGATCTTTTCCAATTGTCCTGCTTCTTCGTTCTCTCATCGGAACTGAAGCCAGCGTGATAGGCTTCTGCATTGTAGCCCTGAGAATTTAAAAGCCCTGCTATCTCAACAGCTTTCTTCCTCTCACGAACATAAACGATTCCGGAACCTTTTACCGAATTAACAAGCCTTAACAACTGACCGTTCTTATCCTCAACATTTCTCACGACATAATTGAGATTTTTTCTCTCGAAACCACCCCAAACGATATTTTTGTTTCTGAACCCAAGCTGGATCATAATATCCTGAGCCACATCCGGAGTGGCGGTCGCTGTGAGAGCAATCACGGGAACACTTCCAATAATCTCCCTCACCTCAGAAATCAAAAGGTAATCAGGTCTGAAGTCATAGCCCCACTGAGAAATACAGTGGGCTTCATCCACTACCAGATAGCTTACTTTCATTCTTTCCAGCCGCACCCTGAACATCTCGCTTCTAAGTCTTTCCGGAGACAGATACAGAAATTTGTAATCTCCAAAAACTGCATTGTCAAGAGCGGTGTCAATTTCAGAAGAAGACATTCCTGAATGAACGGTTAAAACCTTGATCTCTTTCTTCTTCAAAGTCTCAACCTGGTCCTTCATAAGAGATATGAGAGGTGACACCACAATACATATTCCCTCCCTGATAAGTGCAGGTATCTGAAAGCACAACGATTTACCGGCTCCGGTAGGCAGTAGTGCCAGCACATCCTCTCCATCCAGAGCAAACCTGATAATCTCCTCCTGACCGGGTCTGAAACTACTGTGCCCCCAGTACTTGAAAAGAATATCAAGAGAATTTTCCATTCACTTTACAATTTATTGGAAATCGAGGTAATTTTATATAATTTTATAAAATATTTATTCGCTAAACAATCATAAAGATAATAAATCGCTTTAATATTTTTCAATTATGACAAACTTTGATCTTGAACAGTATGGTATCTATGGAGTTAAGAAAGTGATCCACAATCCATCATACGAGGTTATGTTCCAGGCCGAAATATCCGAAAAAAATGAAGGTTTTGAAAAGGGGGTTCTTACCAACACCGGAGCCGTATCTGTTATGACAGGTGTTTTTACCGGGCGCTCACCTAAAGACAAATTCATCGTAAAGGATTCAGTAACAGATAATTCAATTTGGTGGGATGGAACAATCAACAAACCAATTGAACAGAGTGTGTGGAATGAGTGTAAAAAACTGGTTCAAAAACAACTTTCTGACAAGGATGTTCTCTATATTGTTGATGCATACTGCGGAACAAATGAAGACACAAGATTGAAAGTAAGGTTTATTCTCGAAGTTGCCTGGCAGGCACATTTTGTTACCAATATGTTTATCAGACCATCCAAATATGAGCTTCAAAACTATGGCGATCCAGATTTTGTAATGATCAACGGGTCAAAGGCAACAAATCCCAACTGGAAGGAGCACAATCTCCATTCTGAAGTATTTGTGTTATTCAATCTGACTGAGAAAATGTCAGTTATCGGTGGAACCTGGTACGGAGGAGAGATGAAAAAGGGAATATTTTCAATAATGAACTACTATATGCCCTTGAGAGGCATTGCCTCGATGCACTGTTCGGCAAATGTAGGAGAACAGGGTGATGTTGCAATATTCTTTGGTTTGTCGGGAACAGGTAAAACTACCCTCTCTGCAGATCCAAAACGGTATCTTATAGGCGATGATGAGCATGGCTGGGACAATCACGGAGTGTTTAACTATGAGGGAGGCTGCTATGCCAAAACCATAAATCTGAGCGAAGAGAACGAGCCGGATATTTGGAGGGCAATTAAAAGAGACGCCCTTCTGGAAAATGTAACTGTTAATACGGACGGCTCTATAAATTTCGCTGATGCATCAACTACAGAAAACACAAGAGTCTCCTACCCCATATATCACATCAACAAAATTGTTCTCCCTTCAAAGGCGGGTCACCCCAAAAAGATAATTTACCTCTCTGCTGATGCATTTGGTGTTCTGCCTCCTGTATCTGTACTGGATCGCGAACAGGCTCAGTATCACTTCCTCTGTGGCTACACCTCCAAAGTTGCAGGAACCGAAAGAGGAATAACAGAGCCTCTTCCCTCATTTTCACCTGCATTTGGGGAGGCATTTCTGACACTACACCCAACAATTTATGCAAAGACTCTTGCAAAAAAAATGGATGAACACGGATCAAAGGCATATCTTGTCAACACAGGATGGAACGGAACAGGAAAAAGAATCTCCATCAAGGATACCCGTGCAATAATTGACGCAATAATTGACGGCTCAATCGAAAATGCACCTACAATCAGGATACCTGTACTGAATTTGACTGCTCCGGTTAAGCTAAACAATGTTTCTGAAGGAATTCTGGACCCAAGAGATACATACAAAGACAAAAACGAATGGATGGAAAAAGCTAAGGTGCTTGCAGGAAAATACATAAAGAATTTTGAACAATATTGTGACAATGAAGCCGCCAGAGCACTTGTTTCTTCCGGGCCACAACTATAGCCTTAATATAACTAATCCAATATAATATGAACAAACCCTTAACATTCGCATTATGTCTGGCCTTAATGACCGGCTGCGGAAAAAATGACGAGATGAAGTTACAGAAAATCATCAACATGACCCAGGAACAGGTTTGGCCCCTGAACATTGAGGCTGCCACAGCTTACTGGAAGGGAACCACAACAGGGGATCCCGCAGAGTACGAGAAGTATTCTGCTATAAATATGAAAATCACAGAATTATTTTCCAACAAAGAGACTTTCGAACAGCTTAAAGAAATTAAAGAAAGAGGAAAAGTAAAAGATTCACTTCTCCAAAGACAACTTACAATACTCTACAATTCATTTTTGGCCAACCAGGCAGACACAGCTGTTTTAAACTCCATTATCAAAAAGAGTTCAGCTCTTGAACAGAAATATGCAGAGTACAGAGCCAGTTTTAATGGCAAGTCAATATCCGATAACGAAGTTGAGAAAATTTTACAGACTTCATTGAACAACAAAGAACTGGAAGGAGTCTGGCTTGCTCACAAATCAATCGGTGATGCAGTCGCAAATGATGTTGTTGAACTGGTAAAACTAAGGAACGAAGTAGCAAAATCGTTAGGTTTTGACAATTATCACACCATGTCTCTGGAACTATCAGGACAAGACCCCCTGGAGATTTCTGCACTGTTTGATGAACTTGACTCCCTTACAAGGAATACATTTGCAGAACTAAAGAAAGAGATGGACATTGCTTTTTCAAAAAAATACAGAATCAGTCAGGAGGAACTTATGCCCTGGCACTATCAGGGAAGATTTTTTCAGGAGTCTCCACAGTTGTATCCTGTTGATCTTGATGGATACTACAAAGGGAAAAATCTGGAGCAGCTCACTTCTGATTTTTACAAGAGCATTGGACTTGATGTATCAAAAATTATGGCTAACAGCGACTTGTACGAAAAACCCAGGAAAAATCAGCATGCATATTGCATAGATATAGACCAAAACGGAGACATAAGAGTACTGGCTAATATCAGTGACAACGAACAGTGGATGGGTACTATGCTTCACGAATTCGGACACGGCGTTTATGCTCTCGGACACGATGATCCATCCAACCCATATTTCCTTAGAAATGCGGCTCATACTTTTACAACAGAAGCTGTTGCACAGATATTCGGAAGACTTTCCCGCAACCCTGTCTGGATGCAGAAAATGCTTGGTTTAAAAGATGAAGAAATTGAAAAGATATCAGACAACTGCAACAAATCTCTTAAACTTCAGCAACTTGTTTTCAGCCGCTGGGTACAGGTGGTCTACCGATTTGAAAGGGAGATGTACGCAAACCCCGATCAGGACTTAAACTCTTTGTGGTGGAATATGGTAGAAAAATATCAGATGCTCCAAAAACCTGCCGGAAGGAACTCCCCTGACTGGGCAAGCAAGATTCACTTAGCTCTTTATCCTTGTTATTACCACAACTATCAGCTTGGAGAACTTTTTGCCTCTCAGATGCACTATTACATTGTGGATAAAATAACAAAAACAGGTGACTACAGGAACGAATCCTATATCAACAACACAGAAATCGGAGAATGGATGTCAGAAAAGGTATTCAAGGCCGGCATGAAATACGAATGGAATGATATGATTGAGAGGGCTACTGGAGAGAAACTTTCTGCAAAATACTTTGCAAAACAATTTGTAGAATAGTCAGATTTCGATACTGAATGTGGATCTTCTTGGAAGACAATCCAAATTCAAGTGCTTGCCAATTTCGATCCCGGATCTGCTGAGATAATCGTAAACGGTTTTGTAGGCAAGTCCGGGATCATTGTTTTTCTCACTCAGATGACACATAAAGATATTTTTCAACCCGGGATGGCAAATTCTTTCCAATGCCTTTGCCGTTTCGTCATTACTAAGATGACCGTTCCCTCCACTTATCCTTTTCTTTAAATATGATGGATATTCTCCGTCTGAAAGCATCTGTTTGTCGTAATTTGCCTCAATAACCAGATGAGTTGCCATTCTTGAGTACTTAACGATATCATCTGTTACACTTCCAACATCAGTGATGATTGTAAACCGCTCTCCAAAAAAATTAATATGATATCCGACAGTCTCTGTTGCGTCGTGTGGAACATTAAACGGAGTTATTTCAACTCCCTGACGGTTATGAATTTCACCGGGAAAAATTTCACAAATCAGCCCTTTTAACATACCTGCAGTACAAGGGTGGTATCTGAGAGATTCGTGGACGGCCGGAGTGGCAAGCACAGAAATTTTGTTTCTTGAGGCCAGAGAACCAAGATGTTTTATATGATCTATGTGATCGTGAGTAACCAGAATAAAAGCCAGATTATCCAGAGTTAACCCAATTTCGGCTAACCGCTTTTTTAATGTCCTCTCACCTATACCGGCATCTATCAGAAAAGCTGTATTCTCGTTTGATAAAAGATAGCAATTTCCGTTGCTGCCACTTGAAAAACTTGCAAATTTAATCATACAAAACTGATTACGCTTTTTAATAAATCAGATTCGTATGTAAGATGTAAAGTTTTAAAACCCAGACTACCTGCAAATTCAAGATTTGCAATACTATCATCAATAAAAAGTGTTTCGCTGGCATTTATCTGAGCTGATTTTAGAACTTCCTGAAAAATCTCTTTATCCGGCTTAACCATCTTCATTTGATATGACAGGAATGTTTTGTCAAAAAAGTCTTCAAATCCGGAACCCGACATTCTGAAAAGATAATCAACTTTTCTTACTGCTACGGGATTTGTATTGCTCAGTAGATACAGTTTGAATCTTTTTTTTAACTCTTTGAGTGCATAAAATTTTTCGTTAGAAATCTCGGTTAAAAAATCTCCTATTGACTTGTCAATTTTCTGATCTGCAACGTTCTTTCCAATATTTGTACATATAATGTCCTTGAATTCCACTTCGGAGATTATACCTTTTTCAAATTCAAGAAAGAAACCTTCCTGGAGATAATTATTCAGAATCTTTTCAAAATCAACATATCCGATCTTTCTAAAGGATTCAACACATTTTTCTCTGTCCAGTTTTACTATGACTCCTCCCAGGTCGATTACTATGTTTTTTATCATATATTTTGCTTAAAATCATATGGATATCTAAAGGCCCCGCACTCAGTAACTATTGCGGTTATAAGTCCGGCTTTTGTTATATCAAATGCCGGGTTAAAAACCTTGACGCCGAAAGGAGCCATCCTACGCTTATACCACATATCAGTAATTTCACTTTTATCTCTCTCTTCTAAAACTATAGAACTCCCGTCTGAAATTGATCTGTCGATTGTTGAATCCGGACCGAGCACATAAAAAGGTATCTTATAATACGAAGCCAGAACTGCTATTGCAGATGTCCCAATTTTGTTTGCCACATCACCGTTAGAAGCAACTCTGTCGCAACCAACAAAAACTGCGTTTATCAGCCCTCTCTCCATTAGAAGTGCGGCTGAATTATCACATATCAAAGTTACATCTGCTCCGCTTTTATGCAGCTCATATGCAGTAAGTCTTGCCCCCTGAAGCAAAGGTCTTGTTTCTCCGGCATATATCCGAAGATCATATCCTCTCTGATTGGCAAGATAAAGAGGAGACAGTGCTGTACCAAGTCCCGCTGCGGCAAGATATCCGGCATTGCAATGTGTCAGTATCCCCCATCCCGGCTTCAAAAGCTCAATTCCAAATTCAGCTATTTTTCCGGAACACTCAATCTCTTCATCTTTAATTCTGTCCGCCTCATCGAACATCATTTCAAGAACTTCAGAACTCGATTTTTTCTGAAAAGTCATTGAGCTTAGTATGATTCTCATAATCCGGCTCAAAGCGATTGAAGGATTAACTGCGGTAGGCCGTGCCGATTCAAGATAAAATCTCACTCTCTCTGCCTTTCTGTAAAAATCTTCAAGCGAGTGCCCTGTATACTCTCTCATAACCACGCACAATCCGTATGCAACAGCTATACCCAAGGCTGGAGCACCCCTCACTTTCAGTTTAACAATTGCTTCAAATATCTCCTCCTTTGACTTAATTTCCAGAAAGATCTCCTCATTTGGCAACCTTGTCTGGTCCATAATTATCATCAGGTTTCTCTCTTTGTTTACCCTTACAGACTCAGTATTAAATAATTTATTTGTCATTGAAAAAGATCTTTTTAATCTCTCTAAGTTTGTTGATCTGCATCTTGTCAAGTTTCACAGGATCTTCGCTACGGCAGGCTGCCAGGTGATATAGTTTAGACTGTGCTTCCACAACTTCACACTTAAACCAAGCCTCTTTTAAAGACTTCCCAAAAGTTATAATCCCATGATTTTTAAGGATAAATACATCGGCATCGGCACCTGTGGTTAAGATGCAGTTTGCAAGCTCTTCTGATCCCGGAAGAATGTAAGGTATAACCTTGATATTTTCGGCCCAAATTACAGCTTCTGCAGTGAGTGGAGCTGAGGGAAAATTTCCGGAACAGGCAAAAGAGCAGGTGTAAGGTGGGTGCGCGTGTATCACAGCCATTGTCTCCGGATTAATTCTGTAGATTGCCAGATGAGTTGAGAATTCTGAACTAACTCTTCTGTTGGCAGAGCTGATCTGAACTCCTTTGTAATCCGATATTACCATATCTTCAGGAACAAGCTCCTTTTTTGAATGGTTTGTCGGAGTAACTAAAAAATTTCCATTTACAAGCCTGACAGATATATTTCCACCATTTGCCTCTGCAAAGCCACTTTCCCACATCAAAGATGAATAGTGACAAATTTGTTCAGCAACTGCTATCAAATCAGAATCTTGACTTTTCATAAGCAACCTATTGCAACTCTTTAAGCATTTCAGTTATGAGCGAGGATAACCTGTCTGCGGCACTATTGGCAGCAACAATGACATCATTTCCATCGTTGACAAAATCTTCTGCAAAAGAATAAGCCTCATTTGTAATTACAGAAACCCCAAAAACGGGAATACTTGAATGTCTGGCAACAATGACTTCCGGAACAGTTGACATTCCTACTGCATCTGCTCCGATTCTTCTGAAAAATTCGTATTCAGCCGGAGTTTCATATGTTGGACCTGTTCCGGCAAGATAAACTCCCTTTTTTAGTTTAATACCCAATTTATGTGCACAACTTTCGGCAATACTCATAAGATTTGGGTCGTAGGCTCTTGTCATATCGGGGAAACGTGGTCCGAATTCATCAAGATTCTTCCCTGTCAATGGATTAGGCATTAGGTTAATATGGTCCCTTATCAACATCAGATCTCCAACTTTAAAACCGGGATTAACACCTCCCGCTGCATTGGAAACGAAGAGATATTTAATCCCAAGCCGCTTCATAATTCTAACAGGCATAGTCACCTGCTCCATTGTCCATCCTTCGTAATAATGGAATCGTCCCTGCATTCCCAGTACATACTTACCTCCGAGCACACCTGCAATAAGATTTCCTTTATGTCCGACTGCAGTGGATACAGGAAAAGCAGGTATTTGAGAATAAGGGATTGTTATCTTGTTTTCAATTTTGTCGGCGAGACCTCCCAGACCGCTCCCAAGTATAATTCCTGCAAACAGATTATCTCCGGATAATTTATCGGTGATATACTGTGCTGCTTCATCAATTTTCTTCAAATAATCCATATCAAATATCTATTATTAAATCAGTTGTGAATATAATCTATTGACATTTTCAAGTATCTCTGCTTCACCCTTTACAACCCTGTTCTCCATAACAATCCTTCCGTCACATATAACTGTGTCTATACAGGAACTATTTGCAGAATATACAAGATTTGCCAGAAAGTTTATGTTGGGTGTAAAAGCAAAATTGTTAACATCTACCAAAGATAGATCTGCAAGATACCCCTGTTCAATTTTACCCGCTTTAATCCCCAGGGCAGAAGCCGCCTGATTTGTAGCTAGTCCCATAAGTTCGTCCAGAGGCAAAGAAGTAGGGTCCATTCTCCAGCCTTTCTGTATAAGAGCAGAAGTCTTCATTGTCTCAAGCATATCCAGATTATTGGATGAGGCACATCCGTCAGTACCTAAAGTAACACATACACCGGCATCTCTGAACTCATTGTATTTAAACCTATAACCAGAGGCTATCTTAAGATTTGAATTAATATTGTGGATAACAGTTACTCCTCTGTCTGCCAGAATTGGAATATCTTCATCGTCAATCCAGAGGCAGTGAGCAGCAAGAACATTGGGGCCCAGAACACCTAACGAATCCAGGTACCTGGTCGGAGTCAATCCGTTCTCTCTTAAACAGTCAGTATTTTCTTGCTGAGTTTCAGATAAATGCAAATGCACCAGGAGCTCTCTCTCTCTGGCAAAATCGCTTGCCCATTTTAGCATTTTTGAAGAAACGCTGTATGGAGAGTGAACTCCAATGGCAAAGGTGTTCCTGTTATTCCATTGCCTTGACTTAACGTAGGCTTTTTCACACTCTTCGATAATTGAAGATGCTTTGGATTCATCCATAAGATCCAGAATAACAAAAGGTTGAAATGATCTCAGTCCCATCTCTTCTGCAGCTTTGGCAGCTTCTGTAAGGAACCAGTACTGATCATTAAAGCAGGTTGTCCCACTTTTTATCATCTCCAGACAAGCAAGTTTTGTTCCCCAATAAACCATTTCTCCTGTAAGTTTGCTTTCTGTCGGCCATATTCTGTTGTGCAGCCAGTCCTTAAGATATAAATCCTCCCCGACTCCTCGCATAATAGTCATTGCTGCGTGTGTGTGCATATTTATAAAGCCGGGAATCACATACTTACCATTACCTTCAATTACTCTGTCAGTTTGTTCACTTAGGGTTGACCCTATTTTTTCAATTATGTTGCCATTAATGAGTATATCACATCTTTCGCCATTCAGCAGAATGTTCTTTATTAACAATCTGTTCATCATTTTTATTTATTTTTGTAAAATTAGTCAAGTTTTGCAGTAATAAAAAATTGTCGTAAAATTGTTTAAAGAACCATTAATTGTAAATCTTAATTGTAAATCTTAATCTTTATGAAGTATATTTGTATTGTATGTGATTACGTTTACGATCCCGAAATCGGTGATCTCGACGGAGGAATTGCTCCGGGAACAAAATTTGAAGATATTCCTGATGACTGGGTTTGTCCCTTGTGCGGAGTTGGAAAAGAGGATTTCGAACCTCTTAGATAACCTGTCTACAAACAACAGACGAGTATGAGGCTGCTTTGGCTTGACATAAGCGCCTCATATTCTCATTCATCACTTGCCCTCCCTGCATTGCATTCTCAATTATCAAACAACAGCGAGAGTGAGTTAAATGGATATTTGTTTAATGTACTGAGATACACCATAAAAAAAGATCCATTTCAAGTACTTAACGAAATAATTACTATTGATCCCGATGTTGTTTTTGCAACTCTGTGGTTATTTAATTCTGATTTTACTATAAGGATTCTGAGAGAGCTTAAGTTACTTAGAGCCAATGTAAAAATTATTTTGGGTGGGCCGGAATTTCTTGGAGATAACCACATCTTTCTCACAAACAACCAGTTTGTTGACGCAGTGTTCCGTGGCGATGGTGAAGAACAATTTTCTGCTCTTCTCTCTGCACTTAAATCCTCTTCCGGGATAAAAAATATCAAAGGTTTGTGTTATATCAATTCAGAAGGCGATTTAATTGATAATGGAACCGCTTATGTTTCTTCATTCTCATCATTGAATTATCCTGAAGCTTCAATTTTTTTTAATTGGAACAAACCCTTTATTCAGATCGAAACATCCAGGGGATGCTTTAACCGTTGCTCCTTTTGCGTAAGCAGTGCCTGCAGAAGGGTTGAGAATATCCCGGCAGAGGAGATAGAAAGGAGACTGGAAAATGCCTGCCGAAAAGGGGTTAAGAACATCCGGATTCTTGACAGAACTTTCAATGCAGATTCGTTCCGGGCACTTAAGTTACTGGATGTGTTCTCTTCCTTCAGTACAAAAATTTGTTTTCACGTAGAACTCCATCCGGCAATGCTATCACCTTCTCTTCGTGAAAAAATCTCATCATTACCAAAAGACCTGCTGCACATAGAAGCAGGAATACAATCACTGGACGACACCGTACTAAAAGCCTGCAGAAGAAAGGGAAATAGTAATGATTCACTCGATGGCCTGAGATTTCTGACCTCTCTAAATAAATTCACTATTCACGCAGACTTAATTGCCGGACTTCCACTTTATACTTACTATAAGTTGCTAGAAGATCTCAACACTTTGATATCTACTGGTGTAGACGAAATACAACTTGAACTTCTCAAGGTCCTACCCGGAACAGATATTATAAATGATTGCAACAAATACGGTATAAAACATTCTCCTGTTCCAGACTACAAAGTTCTGGAGACCAGTTCTGTCAACTCAAAGGAGTTATACAGATTGTCAATACTTTCAAAAATTATCGACCAATGGTACAACAAAGGTTACTTTAGAACCTTTCTTTTTAAAGTTGCCCCGGCCAATAAAAATTTTATCGATGACTTTCTGAGTTATATTCTGGAAAAGACATCACTCGAAACCACAATTTCGCCAGAAAAAAGGGGATCAATTCTTTATGATTTTTGTCTGCAAAATCATCCTGATTTAATTCCCCTAATCAAAGAGTGCTGGTATGAAAAAGGATTATCTCCACAAAAATACCCGGGAGTGAACAATAAATAATTAATATTTCAAATCAAATTTAAGTTTTTTGCTTACTTTTTTTATATTTGTGTCCAATAATTGTTAAAATATGATAACAAAAGAGTTGGTTTCACCAAGAAGTATTGCTGTAATTGGCGCTTCGGACGATATTCACAAACCAGGAGGTGCTGTATTAAAAAACCTTATTTCCGGAAAATTCAAAGGCAAATTAATGGCAGTCAATCCAAAATCTGAAACTGTACAGGGAATAAAATGCTTCAAAACAGTTGAGGAATTACCTCAGACAGAGCTTGCTATATTGGCTATTCCTGCTAAATTCTGTCCGGATGCAGTAGAGACTCTTTGCAGTAAAAAGAGATGCAAAGCACTGATCATTCTCTCTGCCGGTTTTCACGAAGATGGTCCGGAAGGTACACTTTACGAGCAAAAAATTGTTGAGATTATGAACAAGGCCGGAGCTTCTCTTATTGGACCAAACTGCATAGGCGTGGCAACACCCAATTACGGAGGCATTTTTACTCAGCCGGTACCAAAACTCACAGAAAAGGGAATAGATATTATTTCCGGATCTGGGGCAACCATAGTTTTCATTATTGAAGCAGCCTCTCAGCTGGGTCTTCCGATATCTTCCGTATTTTCTGTTGGCAACAGCGCACAAATTGGAATTGAAGAGGTTTTGTGTCACCTTGACCAAAACTATAAACACGGAAAGAGCGCTCCGGTAATAATGTTATATATCGAAAGCATCACCAAACCTGATTTACTTCTCAAACACTCCCGTTCATTGATAGAGAAAGGAGCAAGAATAGTTGCAATCAAGTCCGGGGTAAGTGAGGCCGGCAGCAGGGCTGCATCTTCACACACAGGAGCTATGGCTTCTCCGGACAAAGCAGTTGATGCACTTTTTTCAAAAGCCGGTATAATCAGATGTCGCTGCAGAACCGAACTTGTAACCGTAGCTGCAGTCTTAATGCATCCATTGCCAAAAGGCAAAAAAATGGCAATAGTAACACACGCTGGCGGACCTGCTGTTATGCTTACGGATACACTTTCCACCAATGGAATTTCGATTCCAAAAATTGAAGGAAAGAAAGCAGAAGTTTTACTGTCAAAATTGTATCCCGGTTCATCAGTGAACAATCCTATTGATTTTCTTGCCACAGGTTCCGCTGATCAGCTGAATGAGATTCTTGACTCCTGCAATAAAGACTTTGATGTGGATTCGATATCTGTAATCTTTGGCAATCCGGGTCTGAACACAGTATATGATGTATATGATAAGCTTTTGGAAAAGGTTAAAACATCACCCAAGCCAATTTATTCCGTTTTGCCGTCAATAGTTAATGCCAGGGACGAAACTGAGAAATTCAGGCAAATGGGCGGAATCTCTTTTCCGGACGAAGTGCTTATGGGTGAAGCAATTGCTAAGGTAATAAACTCAGAACTTTCCCTCAAGGAAGATAGTCAACCTCCGGTTGACACCAAAATTATCAGGGGAGTTATTGAAAGCGCAGTCAATGGCTACCTTTCACCCGAACAGGTACAGACTTTGCTTGACGGAGCAGGAATTAACCGGGCAAAAGAGATTGTAGCTTCAACACCTGACGATCTCAGGATAGGAGCAATAGAGATAGGCTTCCCTTTAGTAATGAAAGTTGTGGGACCGGTTCATAAAAGCGATGTATCTGGAGTCGTTTTAAACATCACCGATGAAGAGACTATGCTGCTTGAATTCAACAGAATGATGAGAATACCAAAGGCAACAGCCATACTTATTCAACCAATGCTTTCAGGAGAGCAGCTTTTTATAGGAGCTAAACGGGAAGAAAATTTTGGTCATCTGATTATGTGCGGATTAGGAGGCATTTATGTAGAAGTGCTCAAAGATACAAGTGTAGCTCTTTCTCCGGTATCAAAAGCAGAAGCCGATAAAATGATAAAGAGACTAAAGGGATACAGCATAATTGAAGGAATCAGGGGAAGCACAGGTGTTAACGAAATCCTCTTTAACGAAACAATCAGAAGGGTTTCTGCTCTTTGTAAGGCAGCTCCGGAAATTTTCGAGATGGATATCAACCCTTTACTTGGCAATGCAAAAAGCATTACTGCCGTTGACGCCAGGATCAGGATTGAAAAATAGTAGATTATGAAAAATCTCCTTGATAAAATCAATGGAATATGGATAAATCTACCTGGAAATATCAAAGGGTTAATAATATTGATCTCACTTTTAGTCCTTGGAATTATTTTGCGTTGGAAATATATAATTAATAGTATTTCAGACGGTTTTAATTTCTATTCCAAATAGAATGTTAATTAATTTATTACAGTTTGTTGCAATAATTGTCTTTTTTATATATTTTTGTAAAAATCTATTATAAAATCATTAAGATATGGCATTAAAAGGAGCTGTTGTAGTTGATAGGGAAAGATGTAAAGGGTGCAGTGTATGTATCGTTAACTGCCCGACTCAGACTCTTGCGCTCGCAAAAGAGGTAAACAGCAAAGGTTACAACTTTGCTTACATGGAAAATCCTGACAATTGTACAGGTTGCACAAATTGTGCAACTGTCTGCCCCGACACCTGTATAACAGTTTACAGAGTAAAAGTATAACAGAAAAGAAATAAATTTTTTAAAATGGCAGAGAAAATTTTAATGAAAGGTAACGAAGCCATCGCTCACGCAGCAATAAGATGCGGATGCGACGGATACTTCGGATACCCCATTACACCACAATCTGAGGTGATGGAGACTCTTATGAACGAACAACCCTGGAATAGTACAGGAATGGTTGTTCTTCAGGCTGAGAGCGAAACGTCATCAATAAATATGCTCTATGGTGGAGCATCCTGCGGGAAAAAGGTAATGACCTCATCCAGCAGTCCCGGCATAAGTCTTATGTGTGAAGGGTTAAGCTATCTGGCAGGAGCAGAACTGCCCTGTCTTGTTGCAAATGTTGTACGTGGAGGTCCCGGCCTTGGGACAATTCAACCCGGTCAGGGAGATTATTTTCAGTCAGTTAAAGGTGGCGGGCATGGCGATTATAAAATGATAGTGCTTGCGCCTGCTTCTGCACAGGATATGTATGATTTTGTAGATCTGGCATTTGAACTTGCCTTCAAGTACAGGAACCCTGCCCTTATACTCTCCGACGGTGTCATTGGTCAGATGATGGAAAAGGTAGAGCTGCGCCCGATGAAGCCAAGACTTACAGAAAAGGAGATTATTGAGCGTTACCCTTGGGCAACTACCGGTAAAACTCCTGACCGCAAGCAAAATGTACTTACATCACTTGCTCTTGATGCTGCTGTTCACGAAAGGCTCAACCAGACACTGCAGAACAAGTACAGACAGATGGAAGAAAACGAAGTAAGATACGAAACCCTAATGTGTGAAGACGCTGATTACGTAATTGTTGCATACGGATGTATGTCAAGAATATGTGAAAGCACAGTTGAACTCGCAAGAAAAGATGGTATCAAACTTGGTCTTCTCAGACCTGTCACACTTTATCCCTTCCCCACAAAATACATACAGGAGCTGACTTCACATACAAAATTTATGATGTCAGTCGAGCTAAGTGCAGGACAGATGGTGGAAGATGTCAGGCTTGCTGTAAACGGTAAAATACCTGTTGGTTTTTATGGAAGGCTTGGCGGAATTGTACCATCTCCCGAAGAGGTTCTTGAAGCTTTTAAAGAACAGATTAAAAAACTGAACTAAAATGGATATAAAAGATATAATAAAACCCGAAAACAGGGTTTATGCAAAGAGTAAAATTCTAACCGACACTCCTATGCACTACTGCCCTGGATGTTCTCACGGAACAGTTCACAAATTGATAGCAGAGGTAATAGATGAGATGGGTATTCAGGAAAAAACAATAGGAGTATCACCTGTCGGATGTTCTGTATTCGCTTACAACTATCTTGATATTGACTGGCAGCAGGCTGCACACGGTCGTGCACCGGCACTGGCGACTGCTACAAAAAGGCTTATGCCTGACAAATATGTCTTTACCTATCAGGGCGACGGAGATCTTGCATCAATTGGAACAGCTGAAATTATGCACGCTTGCAACCGTGGAGAGAACATTGTGGTAATTTTCATCAATAATGCTATTTACGGAATGACCGGAGGTCAAATGGCTCCTACTACTCTTCTGGGTATGAAGACTTCAACTACTCCCTATGGAAGAAATGTGGAACTTAATGGTTATCCGCTGAAAATCACAGAACTAATTGCCCAGCTTGATGGTACCTGCTATGTTACCCGTCAATCTGTGCACAACAGTGCAGCTGCCAGAAAAACCAAGAGAGCCATTAGAAAAGCATTTGAAAACTCTGCTCTCAAAAAGGGAACATCCTTTGTAGAGGTTGTTTCAAGTTGTAATTCAGGCTGGAAAATGACTCCGGTTAAAGCAAACGAATGGATGGCAGAAAATATGTTTCCAAAATACCCTATCGGGGATATTAAAGACGTCTAAAAGCAGTAAAATATGAAAGAAGAAATTATAATAGCAGGATTTGGAGGACAGGGAGTGCTATCAATGGGCAAGATACTGGCATATTCAGGAATTATGCAAGGACAGGAGGTTACCTGGATGCCTTCTTATGGTCCGGAAATGCGCGGTGGAACTGCAAATGTGACTGTAATACTCAGCGATAAGAAGATCAGCTCACCTATCTTAAGTAAATTCGATACGGCAATTATCCTAAACCAGCAATCAATGGATAAGTTCGAGAACAGTGTGAAACCGGGCGGTTTGCTTATTTATGATCCAAATGGTATCACCCGTCACCCTCATAGAAAGGATATTAAAGTGTACACTATTGACGCTGTAAATATTTCTGTTGAACTCGGTGAATCAAAAGCATACAATATGGTAGTAATGGGTGCCTTTTTAAAGCTCAAACCAGTTGTTGAATACGAGAATGTGCTTAAAGGACTTAAGAAATCAATTCCCGAAAGACACCACTCTCTTATCCCGATGAATGAGAAAGCTATTAAAGCCGGAATGGAGAAGTTGGTTCAGATTTAACTTATAATATCAACCCTTTAAAAACTTTCACTCTTAGATGTGAAAGTTTTTTTTTGCAATGTGAGGTCAGAATTTATTATCTTTGTGTAAACACAACTGTAAGATGGGCGAAGATTACCAGACTGCTATAGGCAACCTCAAAAAGAAGATTGAGCTGATAATCTCAAAATATGAGCAGGTTGTATCTGAAAATCAGAGTCTTAAATCCGAACTTTCAGATTGCAGGAATGTGTTGGACAATAGTATTAACAATATAAAAGAATTAGAAGAAAAAGTAAATAGATTACAAATTGCCGAAGCTTTTAAGTCATCCTCTCAGGATGTCAGGGAAGCAAAGCAGAGAATTGGCAGAATTGTGAAGGAGATCGACAAGTGTATTGCACTATTGAATGACTAGAGATACGGATATGGAGCAGCAGTCTATAAGAATAAGCATAGCAGACAGATATTACTCTTTGAAGGTAGCACCCTCTGACGAAGAAAAAATAAGGGCTGCAGCAAAGGTTATAAATGAAAAGGTAGATCTCTACAAAAAGAGATATTTGAGCCGCGACACTCAGGATGCTCTTTCGATGGCTCTCCTTCAGTTTGTTATCAGGCTTCTGGAAGCCGAACAGAAAGATGAAGCTGCACAGATAACAGATGATATCCGTAATCTGGACACACTTCTTGACGAGTACCTTAAAGCCAATCTCGCTTAAATACGGCACATAGGATTAGCCGTTGGTTTAGCTCTTTGCCAAAATCAACATTACACAAATACCGGGCAAACTCGGTAGTTAAAAACAGGCCTATTTACCCTTGCGGGGATTCCGTTTACGGGACGTTGGACGTTTGCGACATTTACCGGAGCCCAAATCTTATTTAATAAGGTTTTCGATAAACAGCTTTACCAGCGGCTTTTTTTGACACATCACTCACAATATATACATAAGAAAATGGAGATTATTTTATCAATTCTACTACCCGCAGTTGCTTCATTTGCACTGGCGTACTACGTGGGAAACAATATCATACTCAAGAAACGAAGAGAAGAAATTCTTAAAAATGCAGAACTTGAGGGAGAAAACATAAAAAAGGAAAAAATATTTCAGGCAAAAGAGAAGTTCCTCCAGCTTAAGAGTGAACACGAGCAGCAGATAATGGAGAAAACTGGCCTGGTCACTCAGCACGAAAACAGGCTTAAACAAAGGGAACTTATTTTAAATCAACAGGCTTCTGAACTTCAGAGAAAGCAAAAAGAGACTGACTCTTTGAAAGAACACATTAAAGCTCAGCTCGAACATTTAGAAAAGAAACAGGAGGATTACGAAAAGCTAAGGATTGAAGCCATTCAAAAAATCGAGAATATTGCCGGTTTGTCTGCACTAGACGCAAAGAACCAGCTAATTGAGACAATGAGAGCAGAGGCAAAATCGGAATCAATGTCTTACATCAGCGAAGTAATGGATGAAGCAAGACTGACAGCCAGCAAAGAGGCCAAAAGAATTGTAATCAACACTATTCAGAGAATAGCCCCCGAGACAGCAATTGAAAATGCGGTAACTGTTTTCCATATTGAAAGCGACGAAATCAAAGGCAGAATAATTGGAAGAGAAGGGAGAAATATAAGAGCTCTGGAAGCAGCGACAGGGGTTGAGATAGTTGTGGATGACACTCCTGAAGCTATTCTGCTTTCTGCGTTTGATCCCGTAAGGAGAGAAGTTGCAAGACTGGCACTTCATCAACTCGTTACCGATGGAAGAATTCACCCTGCTAGAATTGAAGAAGTCGTTACAAAGGTGCAAAAGCAACTCGAAGACGAAATAATGGAAACAGGAAAAAGGACCTGTATTGACCTTGGTGTCCACGGTTTGCACGCAGAACTTGTCAAGCTTATCGGCAGGATGAAATACCGTTCATCATACGGGCAGAACCTTTTGCAGCACTCAAGAGAAGTGGCCAACATCTCCTCAACACTTGCTTCTGAACTCGGTCTTAATCCTAAAGTTGCAAAAAGAGCCGGATTATTGCACGACATAGGAAAGGTTTCCGACGAGGATCCGGAGCTTCCACACGCTATTCTGGGGATGAAGCTTGCTGAGAAATACAAGGAAAAACCGGAGATTTGCAATGCTATCGGGTCACACCACGAAGAGGTAGAAATGAACTCTCTTATTGCCCCGCTGGTTCTGGTCAGTGATGCCATTTCAGGTGCCAGACCAGGAGCAAGAAGAGAGGTAATCGAGTCCTATATAAAGAGACTTAAGGAGATGGAAGACCTTGCTCTGTCTTATCCGGGCGTCACCAAAACCTACGCAATTCAGGCAGGGAGGGAACTCAGAGTTATAGTTGGAAGCGAACAGGTTTCTGATCAGGATTCTGAACAGCTTTCACTCGATATTGCCAGAAAAATTCAGGATGAGATGGTGTATCCCGGTCAGGTAAAGATAACAGTCATCAGAGAAACCAGAGCTGTAAGTTTTGCAAAATAATTTGCTCTACTTTACAAATTTCCAGTGATTTAACTTTTCTGGAGTGAGTTCACCTCTCTCCAGAATTTTTTTGTGCAATAATCCTCTTATATCATCTCCCATCATGAGAACCCTAACCTTTAGTTGATCTTCAGGTATTTTTGCACCTTTAGTCAGTAAATCTCCTCCCCCGTTTGCTCTGTATGAGGTCATTGCAACCTTGTATGATTTCTTCAGGTCAAAAGGGCTCCCGTCTGCAAGAGATATTATCCTTATCATATTTCCCTCTATTCCGGAAAGCTTCACTTCGTATAAGATCCCGGCAGCAGAATCATAGTTGTACTTCATCCCTGTTTTATTAATCCACTGGGTATATGAGTATTCGAGGTATCCTTTAATTTCATAACCAAACATTTCCAGCACATACAAATTATTTTCGAATGGATAAATGCTCATAAGATCCTGAAAATTAATAACTCCCTCACTTAGTTTAAGATTGTGATTAAGAGGAGCGGCAAATGAAATATCAGCTCCACTGCTCTCCAACTGAAGTTTGTGAATTAAATCTACATATTCTGACGGGCCATCCAGCACACCTTCAGAATTTAGATCAAATTTAAGAATCCCAATATCTTTTTTAGTAAAGTTTCTTACAGATATGAAATCGTTTCTAAAAAATCCGTTGTATTCATCATCCGGAGCAATTCCCTGAAGTTCAATTATTTCTGGCATAACACTTTTAGAGACAACTTTACCGTCTTTAAATACAAGTGACACGGTTGCCTTGGAAACTCCGGATGCTCTGCTACCGGCCTCCATAAGTGCAACGCTGTCTCTTCCGTTATTGACAAATCCTGCAAATTTCTTATGGTCGTGTGCAGCAAAAATCAAATCAACACCCTCTGTATAAGAAGCAATATATTTTGAGCAATTTTCTGGATCATAGGTCGCCTGATCACCCAGTCCAATGTGAAACAAGCCAATTATTATATGTGGATTCTCTTTCTCAATTACCTCTTTTATCATAGAATCCAACAAAGGGAGTGCCTCATAAAAATCCATTCCGGTATAAAGATGCTCTGAAAGCCATTTTTTAATATTAGGATTTGTGAGACCAATAACTGCAGTTTTAATTCCGTTTTTATTTATTATATGGTAGGGAGAGAAATATGAGGAGCCGGTAGTAACAGAGACGGCGTTGGCAGCAAGATAAGGAACCAAAATCTGCTTTCTGACTCTGTCATATACTCCGTGTCCGGCTTCTATGTCGTGGTTTCCCACTGCCACAGCATCGTATTTTAAGTAGTTTACAACCTTGCTGAATATATGTTCCGATACTGTATCCACATAATTGTAGTAATAAACGGAGTTATCTCCCTGAAGGAAATCTCCTGCATCCAGTAAAATTACTCCTTTTTCTCCTCTTCTCTCCCTGGCCTGTTTGATTATCGTTGAGAGAGAACTGAGCGAGTAGGGATTCCTTTCTTTCTCAGTATACAAGGAATCAAACACTCTCCCGTGAACATCATTTGTAGAATATATTTCAATAGTATAGGTTCCGTCTTTTATCTCACCGGTTCTGCAGGAAGATAGAGCCTGTAATAAAATAATACAGGCAAGAATTATTGTTTTGAATACACCTTTCATTCTCTTTTTATTTGAGCAATTTAAATTTATCGGCATCATTCCATGGTCTGAACACCTTTCTGAACTCTTCAAGGTCCGTGATATCCAAGGAATAAATGCTGCAGTTGAACTCTTCAATTATATTTATTGGCAGCAACGATTCACCTATGTGGTTTGATATAAAACCCAAAGGATTATAACAATTTAAAGGATCTTTGCCGCTTCTGTTGACAAAAGCATACCAGCAAACATTCTCTATAGCCCTGGATTTGACAAGATGTTCAATGACACTCTCCCTGGATGATGGCCATGAGGCAACGTTAATTACAAGGTCGTATTTGAGATCTGTGTTTCGGATAAACACCGGAAATCTTAAGTCATAGCAGATTTGAAGAGCTATCTTCCATCCTTTAAAAGAAATGACTAAAAGATTTTTGCCGGGAGCAAACACTCTGTTCTCACCTCCATAACTAAATACGTGCCTTTTGTCGTAAAAAACCACATCCTCACCTGAAGAAACAAAATAGGCTCTGTTGTATTTTTTACCGCAATCATAAACTGGCACTGAACCGGTTATTGCGCAATTGTACTTTTGCGAGTTCTTAAGCATCCACCTGAGAGTTATTCCTTCAGAATCCTCACATATTTCGCTGTTTACTGAGAAGCCGTAGGTAAAGAATTCCGGAAATATAACAAGATCGGGTGCAGGATTTAAAGTGAATAACTGTTCCATTACTTTGTCGCAGTAATGAAGGTTCTCCAAAGGATTTTCCCAGACTATGGGTATCTGACAGGTAGCAGCAATCATAACTTAAAAATGTAAACTTAAGAAAATATAAGTTAATTTTGCCTCCGTTGAGTGATATCTTATCAATGCATATAAAATTTTCTCTTTCTTACTCCTCCCGATACGGCGAAAGTGTCTTTCTGAGAGTATCTTCACCAGAACTCCTCCGGAATAATAATGAAGATGTACTTCCGATGCAGTACAAGGGTATTAATTGGGAAGCAGAAGCAGTATTAAATAAGTCTCGAGACTTTGATTACTCATACTTTATCCTTCAGGAAAATGGCGAGATAAGAGGCGAAGCAGGGGCAGTGAGAAAATTCCGGAGAGGAGAATTTTCTGAGTATTTAATCATCGACGAATGGAGAGAACTCTCAAATATTGCTCCTTACTACTCTTCTGCCCTTAGAAAGGTGCTTGCCTCAAATGAAAAAAACGCCCCGGATACTACTGGGAATTGTGTTATAAGACTATCCATTGGTAATTTTGGGATGGAAGATTCTGTGCTGCTCTGTGGTTCAGAAAAAGAGTTGGGAGGGTGGAATCCTGAAAAGGGCATACCGATGAATCTAAACGAAGATGGGATTCTGGAAAGTGCGATTCAGCTTGAAAATACTGTAAAAAATATTGAATACAAATTTGTTCTCGTTACTGAAAATAGTGACCGGACAAAAAATTTCAGATGGGAAGAGGGACAGAACAGATCATTGCAATTAATCCCTTTTTCTGATAATTCCGTAATCATCCTAACTCACTCATCAATTAATACTGAATTCCCGGAAGTCAGATTGTCAGGGATCTCAATCCCTCTGTTTTCTCTAAGGAGCAAAAATAGTTGCGGAATAGGCGACTTTGTTGATTTGAAAGCAATGATTGATTTTGTATCACTTACCGGCCAGAATGTTTTACAGTTACTCCCCCTTAATGATACAACAAACACTCACACCTGGAGAGATTCTTATACGTATTCCGCAACCTCCGCTTTCGCTCTTCATCCGATTTATCTGAATCTGCAAAAAGCAGGAAAAATTAATGATCTTGATTTCGTTGAAGAGTTTCAGGAAAAATCAACAAAGCTAAATAAGTTGCAATATGTTGATTATGAAAAGGCAGAACAACTTAAATGGAGTTATTTAAATAAGTTGTTTTTGCAGGAGGGGAAAAAGACATTGGCAAGCAAAAGCTTCAATATTTTTTATTTGAAGAACAAAGATTGGCTTCTGCCCTATGCACTCTTCTCGTCCCTCCGCGAAAAATTCAAAAACCCGGATTTCAGGAAGTGGCCTGAATACTCAAAATGGGATGAATCCCTCCTCTCAGAATTTACTATTGAAGATCCCGGAATTTTTCCGGATATCAGAATTTTCCTATTTGCACAGTATCATCTTCATCTTCAGCTATATGAGGCACATAATTATGCTATTTCAAAAAAAGTGATTCTTAAGGGAGACCTGCCCATTGGCGTTGACAGAAACTCTGTGGATGTGTGGAGGTATCCCGGGTTTTTCAAGACTGATAGTCAGGCAGGTGCACCTCCAGATGATTTCTCGTCTAAAGGACAGAACTGGAAATTCCCTGTTTACAACTGGGATAATATTGAAAAAGACAATTACTCCTGGTTTAGGTCCCGAATTCAAAAAATGGCTGAATACTTTGATGCTTACCGTATAGATCACATACTTGGATTTTTCAGGATATGGGATATTCCTGTCGCTTCTGAACAAGCCCTTAAGGGAAGGTTCAACCCTTCAATCCCAATTTCTCCGGAAGAAATGTCATTGAGTGGATATAATTTTAATTTTAAAAATGATTGTGAACCAATAATTAACGATAATATTTTAGCACATTATTTTGGCAAGGAGAGTTTTCAGGTAAAAAACAGATATTTTAAAGAAGTAGGTTTCAAAAAATATGAATTAAGGGAGGAGTACTCAACAGAGCAAAAGATTCTAAATAAATTCCCGGAAAAAATTAAAACCACTAATAAGCTGAAACATATCAGGGACGGGCTTATCTCTGTTTTGTCAGAAATACTCTTCGTTAACGAACCAGAAAACCCTGAATGGCTTTACCCCAGAATTGCAGCTCAATACACCGTAAAATACCGACTGTTGGAGGATTATCAGAAAATAGCTTTCAATAAACTATATGATGATTTTTACTATAACAGGCATAATAATTACTGGTATTTGAACGGAATGAAAAAACTACGCAGGATCTTATCATTCAGCAATATGCTCGTCTGTGGAGAAGACCTTGGGATGATACCTGAATCTGTTCCTAAAGCTTTGGATATACTTAAGATTCTCACTCTTGAAATCCCGCGAATGCCCAAAAACACTAATGTAAAATTTTCAGATCCTTCATATTAC
The DNA here is from genome assembly GCA_002428635.1 of Bacteroidales bacterium UBA6088. Taxonomy (GTDB): domain Bacteria; phylum Bacteroidota; class Bacteroidia; order Bacteroidales; family UBA932; genus Bact-08. The sequence goes on along the minus strand of DIXE01000023.1, from coordinate 7,634 downwards.
CAATCTCTTTCAGTTTGTACGACAGGAACCCACGATATGAGCACTATCAGAGGATGGTGGCTGGAGGACCGGGAGACAACCAAAGAGTTTTGCAGAACTTTTCTCTCATATCAGGACAATATCCCTCAGGATTGTGAACCGCAAATTTGTGAAAAAATTCTGGAATTAATTCTTGGCTCCCCCTCAATGCTTGCAATTTTCCCACTTCAGGACTGGCTTTCAATTTCGAAGGAATACCACAGAAAAAATGCTTCTGATGAACGAATCAACATCCCCTCTGATCCGCAGCATTACTGGAAATACAGAATGAATAACTTTATTGAAGATCTTAAGGGAAACAAACAATTATGTTACCGTATAAGAAAAATGGTGGAGATTAGTGGCCGAACAATCAAATGATTCTCTTCCTGTAAATTTTGTCCATAATAATTGCAATTGCTCCGTCTCCGGTAACATTGCAGGCTGTTCCAAAGCTATCCATTGTGATATAGAGTGCAATCATAAGTCCGGTAAGGTTTTGATCAAATCCGAGCATAGACTGTAATAATGCAACAGAAGCCATAATTGCACCTCCCGGAACACCCGGTGCTGCAACCATAATAATTCCAAGCATAAAGATAAATCCGGCAAAAAGAGAAATTCCTGCAGGCATATCTTTAAACCACATAATTGCGTATGCACAGGCTACAATCTTTAATATGCTCCCAGCAAGGTGAATTGTTGCACAAAGTGGCACTGTGAAATCTGCCAGTTCGGGATCGACTCCGTTCTTCTTGACCTGTGAAAGGGTGACTGGTATTGTTGCTGCAGAGGACTGAGTACCCAAAGCTGTAAGATATGCCGGCAGCATATTGTAAAGTGCCCTGAAAGGATTTTTTCCTGATACCATCCATGCAACAGTATATTGGAAAAGCAGAAGAGCAATATGCATTGCAAATATTATCAGAATAACCTTAAAAAAAAGGCCCATAACCAGCTTGACCTCTCCTTCGGCACCTATTTTTTAAAAAATGCCGAAGATAAAGAGCGGTAGCATTCGTGTAAAATATTTCTGATTGTGTTGCCACCGGTAACGGTCAAAGTAAGTCCAACTACAAATGCCAATACCAATGCAGAAGTCACTCCCAGTAATGGAGGCATTTCTATTGTAAACAAAGGGTTAATCGAAACATCTCCAATTTCTCCTCCTCCAGAGAGAAGCGCGCTTTTTCCCATAACTAGAGGAAGCGAAAATCTGGTTGTAAAATAGGAGAAGAATCCAGAAAGCAGAGTGGAAGCATATGCAATTGATGCAGTGATAATTAATATCTTACCGGCTCCTTTTCCCAGATCTGCTATTCCTAGGGCCACGAGTCCGATTATTATCAGCGGAATAATAAAACCAAGATAGTTGCTGAAAATTGAATTGATAGTAACGAACACTCTTACTGCCCATTCAGGGAATATATAAGAAGACAGAACACCTAAGATTAGTGCAATTATAACTCTGGTGAGAAGAGCCGGCTTTTTAAATTTCATATAGATTTGTTATTTAACAGTAGAGTTAATAATCCCGGCTCCCTGCTCACCACTCGATTTTGCCCAGGCTCTGTACATAATATCAGTATTGAATACCATTGAAATGTTGCCTTTACTGTCAACTGCAATTATTCCTCCCCCTGATCCTCCCATAGGTCCCACTTTGTTGAATATTACCTCATTTGAAGCATCTTCCAACGACAAGTCTTTGTATTCCATCAAGGCAGCAATATCGTGGGCCACAACTCTTCTTATCCATATTTCCCCGTGTCCGGTTCCAGATACAGCCACAATTTTGTTTGCGTAAGTGCCTGCTCCTATTACAGGAACATCTCCTACCCTCCCCCATCTCTTTCCGGACATTCCACCGGTAGATGTTGCTGCAGAAAGGTTTCCGTTTACATCAAGTGCTACACATCCAACAGTGCCTCCGGGATATGGTTTTTCACTGCCTTTTTGAATTTTATTATACTGTTCAACCCTCTTCTCAGTGGAAAAATAACTATTTGGTACAATTTCAAGATTTTTTGATATGGCAAACATAGAGGCTCCCTCTCCAATCAGTAAAACGTGCTTTGTACTGTCCATTACCATTCTGGCTGCTTTTACAGGGTTTTTAATATCCTTTACTCCGGCTACAGCGCCTGCCATAAGACTTGATCCGTCCATAATGGCTGCATCCAGTTCAAAGAACCCATCTGCGTTCATTACTGCTCCTTTTCCTGCATTAAACAGCGGGCAATTCTCCAACTCAACCACAACAGCCTGAACAGCATCAATGCTTGCACCTCCATTCTCCAGTATAGATTTACCAATTTCAAGAGCAGCAACAAGAGCCTTTACATACTCATTTTTTGAACTGTTATCAATTGTTCCGGAAAAGGATCCAGCCCCTCCGTGAAGCACAATTGACCATCTTCGCTCCTGTGATATCAAATGTGATGATGAAAATATGTAAAATAAAATCAATAGAACAGACAGCGTTTTGTTTTTCATTAGATTAGATTAGATTAGGTTAATTGAGAATAGATTTATTTATTTAAACGGAACATCACTGAAAAGTTATTCGACTCTTTGTTGTTTACCACCTCCAGAATATTCGGGACATTACTGTCGTTTTCAAGGAAGTCTTTGTTTTCTAATCGTTTCCGAAGAATTTCAAGTGATTTTTCATCGATAAGTGAACAAAGAAAAATATCACTGTCGCTCTCTTTAAGTACCCATATATTATAGTTTGCCAAATCTTCAAAATATTTGCACGCTGCATAGTTAATATTACCCAAAGAGATCAGCCCTCTGGAATATTTCAATCTACGGGAAGCTTTTTCATCAGCTAAAAGAAGAATGATATTTGCCGGAATTCTTGGTCTGTTGCCATTGTCATACTTTGAGAGAAAATATCCTGAAACAGCAGAAGCACCCTCTCTGGATGCGCCTTTAAAAGGGTCAAAAACAACAGAAATATAAAGATTTCCCTGTGCAAGCTGAAACTGTCGGGCAGAGGAACAGTCAAATAAAAAGAGAGAGTCGGCTGAGGAGCATTTAAAAGTGTGCTGTGAATATATTCCAAAAGCATCTTCCGGAGAAGGCATGGAATAAACTTCCACTACATAGCTATTACCTTTGTATTGCACATCAATTACTTTCAGTGTCCTGAATCCATACTCCAGATAAAGGTCACTGCCTCCATTAATGTAACCGTAGAGTGCCTCCCCCACGTATTCTCTCTCCCTTACAATCGTCAGATCATTTTCGGATAATTTCCGGCAAAAAGAAAAAGATTCATTTGCCGTACATAATAAGGCTAGTAAAAAACCTAGAAATGTTTTTTTAACCATATTATGATATCTCTTTTTCAATTAACTCAATCTTCGAACGATCCCCCGTACCAAGCTTCAACTCCTGTGCAATATCGATGAACCTGGATGCAGATGGATTGTCGCTTTTCTGAATTCCTTCAGAAATTCTCTTTGCAACAATCACATCGTGTCCTATCCTGTCCACGGCAACAGAGTCACTGCCCGCAATAAGCATATTGTAGTTGCATATAAACTGAGGTTTGGCTCCAGGACCACCATCAAAACAGCCGATAAGACCGTCTACTATGTTCAAAACAACTTTGTCCCTGATTGGTCTGAATGCACAGACATAAGCACAGGTCTCGTGCCAGAGTTTTGCGTGAAGTCTTCCGGTATTGGTGATTGATCCGAAAGCCAGATTCTTAAGACAAAGAGTTGTAGTAAATCCGGCATTTTTAAGTATAGGTATATTGATAATTTTGTCAACTTTTTCTGTCACAATTCTGGTAAAGTATGAGTTCTTTCCTCCGTTTACCATAAATGGGATTGTGTAATCATCATATTCACCCACAACATCTGCAAAGAAAAATTGATTTTTGTCTATCCTCTCCTCAGCGTAAAGCTTTCCTTCATTGCTATAGTAGCCCCCCTTCTGATCCTGACACTCTGTACCTGTAATTTCAATCCCTGGGTAATTCTCTTTTGTATATCCTGTTTCGTGAAGCTGCATCTCCCTTCTGTCCCAAATTACAATGTTACTATCCGGAATTCCTGCTTCTCTTAACTGAGTTACAACAGCTTTTGTAACAGCGTGCGAAGTAGTCAACAATCTTCCTGCTACAGGGTTAACCTTAAGGCCAATAATATCTTTTGGAGTTACGAATTTTCTCCAGGCTTTGCCGATTTTCTTTTCGCCAGTCAGAAGAAGCATCGATTCGGTTAGCATTCTGTATGCTGCTTCATATGAAGGTACATCATCCACGACTGATGATCCGCAGCTTACTTTTACAACTTTTCCGGGATAAAGTCCGGGCATTGAACTCTCAGATCTTGGGATAGCCAATGCATCATTGATATTTGTAGCAGGCTTATCATCTGCCCCAAAAATCGGCGAATTTTCAGCAGCCTTTATAACAGGGCCAAAAGCCAGCCCTGCACCACCAAGAGAGATGTATTTAAAAAAATCTCTTCTTTTCATATGCTTTGTTTTTTATAACGAATCAAAAGCAAGCCTTGCTTATTCCTGGTCTGTCCCGTATGCATAAGCAATTGCCCTGTTGAGTAAATTATTAAAAGGCAACGTTTTCTCAAACTCCTTCAAAGTATTCTCAAGCAGCTGATCACTCAAAAAAAACTCATCACCAACGTATTGTGTCAAAAAATAATTTTTGTATCTGAAGTAATCTGAGTACTGGTAATCTGCAGGAAAACCGAAAGGAACTTTTTTTAGTTTGGCGGAGTTATCAAGCACAAAATCTGACCCTGCAGATAAAATTGCTTTTTGGAACACTAAACCATTGAGCATTATCTCCTCTCTGATGCTTTTCAACACCTTTGGCTCTGGCCGATACACTCCGGCACTAAGAATATTCCCTCCAATATAATCAGAATTATGTGCCTCTATATGAAAATAATAACCGGAATATCCCCCCTTTTTACCGTGGGGGGATACGAATGCACCCATATGTGTTTTATAGGGAGTTTTATCTCCGGAAAAGCGAATGTCTCTGTATATTCTGTAAGTACAATTACTTACAGAGATATTTCTGATAGAAATATCGAATTCAGATATTCCGGCAATCAGTTTTTCTGCAAAAGCTTCAAAAGTATTCTTTGCGTTCAGGTACTCAGCTCTGTGTGCCTCGAACCATTCCCGGTTATTGTTATTCTGAAGATTGTTCAGAAAATCCAGAACCACTCGCATAACATCCAATTATTGAAAACAAATATAACTTTAAATTTTCAATAATGTTTGTTCCCTTAGAATTTCTCCTGAAGAAACTTTTCCAGTTTTTCGCCTTTAATGTCTACTGCAACTATCTTGCCTTCAATATCGAACAGAATATTTTTTGGTATCGATTTTATACCGTAAAGCTCCCCTACATCATCCTTTGTACCTGAAATAAAGTGAGTATTGATCCATGGCATCGACATCTCAGCAGAAGCTTTCTCCCACTGATCTTTTTTCTCATCAAGAGAAACGGCAAAAATCTCGAACCCTAGATCCTTATATTTTGAATATATAGGAGGTAATTTTTTTATGTCATTTCTGCAGGGGGCACACCAGGAAGCCCAGATCTCCAAAAGTGTATATCTGTTTTTCTTAACGGTTGCCGAAAGTTTCATCTTATGACCACCCAGACTAAAAGATTCAAAGTCGATCAAGTTCCTGCCAACTGCTACACTTCTTTCAATTTCTGATCGTTTTTTTTCAATTTCTGCATTTTTAAAAATCTTTTGAATTTCTGGGTTTGATTGTAATACAACATCAAGTTCTTTAAGAAGCTCCATATCTTTATCAGAAATGCGTCCGGATTCCAGAACGGCAAACAGTTTTATATAAGGATCATTGTTTGATTTAAGTGAAGTAAGATGATCTGCCTTAATTTTTTGGAGATGATTCCTCATTATGCTTTGTTCATCTCTTAAAGTCCTTATAGAATCATCCGAAATGTTTTTAAAATTAGTGTTTTTGTTATTTTTATAGATTTCTCCGTTTATCTTTTTGGTCTCATCTATTCTCTCCCAGGAATATAAGATTTCATTATAATAACCTCCGCTTAAGATGTCGGCATTTTCTAGTATAATGCCGTGTCCTGACCCCAAAAAATAGAGAATTGCCATAACTGGTGTCTTTACAGGTTCGAGTTCAAAATAAAAGTGTCCGTTTATGGCTTTTGCCGTTGCAACTACTTTTCTTTCAAGATCTTCCCCTGTAATTGTAATTGAAACATCAAAATCCTGATTTATTGAGCTTTTCGTGGGAAAATTGACAATATCCAGAACTTCTCTGGTTCTGTCTTCCCTTACTTCAAGAACAGTGTAATAGGCCTCGTTTGATACCGAAGAATCCCGCCTTGTTAATACATAAGTCGCATCAATGTAAATTATAGGATACCTGTATTCCAAACCTCTTTTTAACCAAAGACCGACATCTTCCCTTGCCCCGTTCAGCAACCGGCTTACCTGACCCTTGCTGTAGTGCATGCCATAAAACTCCTCCGATATCTTACCTACCTGAGAAGTAGTCAATCCTTGTGAATATAGACTGCATATAAGCCTTTGAACTTCCGCCTTCTGATCTTTAAGCACTCCTAAAAGCATGGGATAAAAATTATTCTCCCTGCTCCTTGGAACCTTGATCTCAAACATCTTTCCATTATGACAGATGCGCCTGTCCCTAAATCCGTTTCTGACATCTGCCGTCTGTTCATTATGGATCTCTCTTTCTGATTTCATCAGTGACTCCATACCCATTTTTACCAGGCCCTGAAGACCTTCTTTGCCGCTTGTTATTGACGAAATAATTTCTGAAATTTGTTCGTGTGTAAATTCCATTTCTCTCTGATTTTTAAATTTGCCTTTACAAATCTAAGACTTTTGGAGTTTACACACTTTTTTGAACACTATCCAAAATCTTCATCGTTGTTTACATATAAGGGTGTGTGTAAATAAAAAGAGCCCGCACATTTCTGTACGGGCTCCTGATAAAAGGTTGGCGGCTACCTACTCTCCCACTTGGTATAGCAGTACCATCGGCGCAAACGGGCTTAACTTCTCTGTTCGGAATGGGAAGAGGTGGATCCCCGTCGCTATAGCCACCTTTAATGGCTTCACAGTTGACCTCTTGATCTCCTGCGTATATTATTAATGAGAGAGATAAAAAGATGTCTATATTTTCCAATCAAACAATAGTATTAAACTCTTGCCTGACCTTACCTATCAGAAGCCTATCGGGCTATTAGTACTGCTTGGCTTTGACATTACTGCCTTTACACCTGCAGCCTATCGACGTGGTAGTCTTCCACGACCCTCAAGGGAAATCTCATCTTGGGGCTAGCTTCGCGCTTAGATGCTTTCAGCGCTTATCTAAACCGCACATAGCTACCCGGCGGTGCAGCTGGCGCCACAACCGGTACACTAGCGGTGCGTCCATCCCGGTCCTCTCGTACTAAGGACAGACCCCCTCAAATTTCCTACGCCCACAACAGGTAGGGACCGAACTGTCTCACGACGTTCTGAACCCAGCTCGCGTGCCACTTTAATCGGCGAACAGCCGAACCCTTGGGACCTGCTCCAGCCCCAGGATGTGACGAG
>DIXE01000015.1 GCA_002428635.1 Bacteroidales bacterium UBA6088 | reverse complement strand
TTAGGTGTTTCGGGAATGCAGGATTTATGTGATAAACTTTAGACACATTTTGGGGACACTATCACCCAACAACAGCAGGGCCGATGGTGAGCTTGCATTTTTATGGTTGCCTATTATATAAAAACAGAGGCTGCCTACATTTAGGCAGCCTCTGTTTGATTTTTTAACTCTTTTTTGTGGTGCCACCAGGAATCGAACCGGGGACACAAGGATTTTCAGTCCTTTGCTCTACCAACTGAGCTATGGCACCTTGGGTTTGGGAGTGCAAAAGTAGCATTTATTTTATTCTGTACAAAAAAATATATTTGTTAAATCAATTATTGCCAGAGGAGGATACTTGATCCAATACATCTAATCCACAGAAGGAGTGTTGACGGAATCGGGAGATGTATTTTTCTGATCTGCATTAGAAATCCTTTCAATTTGCTTTGTTTTTCTGTTTATTATTCTTTCAAAAAAATCAGGCTTAATACTTAAAAGAATAACCAGCAGAGAACAGATTACGATACTGAATAAAACTATAGAATAAACGAGATCAAGTATAACTTCTCCGTTTGCAAACCCTCTTTGTAGAGGTAGTGATGCCAGTACTGCCGGCACCAGACCTTTGGGAGTCATAACAGACATAATTGTCTTTTCCGGCTTTGTAATTCCTTTTCCTGTAAGAAAAAGAGTCCCGGGTATCCGAAAAAAAATGATAAACAAAACAATAAGAAACCCTACACCATAAATTACAGGAGAGCCAAAATTTATTGATATCCCGACATATACAAAAAAATAGGTTTGCATTATAAAGACTATTTCAGAGAAAAAATCCCTTTCATTGTGATTGAAACCCGAGCTTTCAAACGCAAAAACCTTTCTGAATCTGGGGGATTTAGCAAATCCCTCTATGTTTCCTAATAGTATCCCGAAAGACAAGATGGCGATGCCTCCGTTCAATTCAAGCATCTCAACAATCCCATAGAGAATAAAAACAAAAGCGAGGGTAGTAAACATAGAGTTTTTCACGCTACGCATTCTGGATATTACTGCAGACCAGATGAACCCGCCAAGCAGTCCAAGTGCAATAGCATACACGAATGCCTTCCACATTTTTGAAAGCACCATACCCACAGAGAGAACTCCCTGAGAAATTCCATCCAATAGAGCAAGGCCAACAATAAGACATAGCACATCACTGAATGCCGATTCCAAAATTAAAATCGACGAACTTTTTTCACCCATTCTCAACTGCTTAACCATAGGTATAACAACAGCAGAAGAGGTTCCTCCCACAATAGCTCCTATAAAATATGAACTTAATACATCTATTGATAACAACCAACGAGAAAGAAACGAGGCTAGAAAAAGAGTTACAAAAAAATTAAGGACTGTTATAAGAGTCGCTGAACCTATTGCTTTCTTAATTTCTTTGAAATTCAACCCGGAACCACTTTCAAATAATATTACAATCAATGTAATAGTTGTAAAGACATTACCTAGTTTTCCAAAAAAATCTGTTGTTACAATTCCGCTCAAGGGACCCATTACTATGCCTATCAATAATAACAAAAGAACATTGGGAATTTTTGTTTTATCAAAAAGGCTGTTAAAGACATGGGAGAGAAATATCAACAGCCCTAAAATTAAAATCGTAAGATATATATTCATAAGTAAATAGATGTCTTATTTAAACTAACCGGTATTAACAAAATTATATCAAGAATTCACTTCACGAATATAAGAAATTGGTTAATAACATTTGATATTTATAATAAAATAAGAGAGAAAATCTGTCAGACATTGACAGATCTCCTCTCCTGTCGGGATGAGGCGACTCGAACGCCCGACCCCTACGTCCCGAACGTAGTGCGCTACCAACTGCGCTACATCCCGAATGGGTGCGCAAAGTTACATTAAATCCTTCTACTGCAAAAAAATTCACTCAAATATAATATCTTTGCGGCAAAATATATTCAGAATATGGCAACTACCGCAGACTTTAAAAATGGCTTATGTATTGATTACAACGGAAAACCCTGCTCAATAGTTTGGTTTCAGCACGTAAAACCCGGTAAAGGAGGAGCTTTTGTGAAGGTAAAGATGAGAAATCTTGAGAATGGAAGAATACTGGAAAATACATTCACCGCAGGAGAGAAAATCGAGACAATAAGTGTAGAAAGACGTCCATACCAGTTTCTATACAAAGATGATATGGGTTATAACTTTATGCATAATGAAACCTTCGAGCAGATCTCTCTGGAGCCTGAAATGGTCGATAATTCAGATTTAATGAAGGAGGGGCAGTATGTGGAGATGATGTTTCTTGCAGATCAGGAGAGGGTTCTTACCTGTGAACTGCCTCCATTTGTGGAGCTGGAAATTACCTATACAGAACCGGCCGTAAAGGGTGACACGGCTTCTACCAATGCAATGAAGGCAGCAACTCTTGAAACCGGTGCAGAGATTATGGTTCCTCTGTTTATCAATCAGGGAGAGAGGATTAAGGTAGACACAAGAGACCGTTCATACGGAGAGAGGTGCAAATAGACGGTATAATCTAAAGCTTTTTAATGATATTTATTCCGTCCCTAATGGGAAGTATAAAGTTTTTCACTCTGGGATCAGCGGAAACCTTTGAATTAAACCTGATTATCTCTGACGTTTGGGCATCTCTTGCAGATTTGCAGTCCAACACCTTAGCGTCCCAAAGGACATTGTCTGCCAGAATGTACCCTCCCGGCACCACCTTTTCTATAACAAGATCATAATAGAGCCCGTACTCTCTTTTGTTTCCGTCGATATAGACCAGATCGTAGCTCCTTTGCAAACTTGGAATCACTTCGATTGCATCTCCAAATATCAGATTTATCCTCTCCCCTACTCCGGCTCTTGAAAAAGCCTCGCGAATGAGTGGCTCCAGTTCATCGTTTTTCTCAATTGAATCAATCATACCTCCCTCTGACAATCCTCTGGCGAGAACAATTGCTGAATACCCTGTAAAGGCTCCGATCTCAAGCACATATTTTGGAGCAAGCAAACTTGATAACAACTCAAGAAAACTGCCCTGCACAGGGCCTGAGAGCATTCGGCCGCGACCGGTCCTTAAGTTTGTTTCTCTTTCCAGCCAGGCAAGTGTCTCTTCCTGAGGTGCAGAGTTCTCTTCTATATATTTTTCCAGTGAATCCTTCATTGTAGCTATTTATAGACCAGAGTATATAATTCCTTTTCACTGAACACTTCATTCGCAATATTCATTATATCAGAACCATTCACTCTCAGTATTCTCTCTCTCATCTGTTCAAACTGTTCGATGAAATTATATGTCAAAAGCGACTTGCCCATCGAAAGACATAGATTTTCTCCGTTTTCCAGTGAAATTGCCATCTGCCCAATCAGCTGTTTTTTTGCTGCTTTAAGCCTTTGGGCAGATATCTCTCTTTCTCTAAAGAGTAATAACTCCTTCATTACAATATCTGTTGCCTTGCCCAGGTTATTTCTGTCTGTTCCGTAATAAACGGTAAACAGGCCTGTGTCCCTGTATGGAGTGTATGTTGCATCCACAGTGTAAACCAACGGATTCCGTTCTCTGAGAAGAATGTTAAGTCTCGAGTTGAGGGCCGGTCCTCCCAGAATGTTTGTAAGAATAGCCATTGCAACTCTTTTGTCATCGTAAAGACTATATGCTTTTGAACCAATAATGCAATGGGTCTGATGTGTTCTTCTTTTGATTACTCTATCCCTTGCTTCCCTGAGCAAGGCAACTCTTTCGCTCTCTTTATAAACAGTAGTAAGAGCCCCCTTTTGATCAGGCAGAGAGTTCCACTTTAAATGTCCGAAAAATCTCTCCACCAGTTTCATCAGCCGAATTTCAGAAATGTCTGCAACCACTGTAAGAGATATGTTGGATGAGTGAAAGTGCTTTACGGAAAATTCCCGAATGTCATTGGCTGTGATTCTTTTTACCGACGCCGGAGTACCAAGTATGGGCATTGAAAGAGGATGCTCCCCAAAAATCATTGAGTCGAAGTCTTCGAATATCTGTTCAGAGGGGGTGTCTTTGCAGGAAGAGATCTCTTCCAGTATTACCTCCTTCTCCTTTTCGAGTTCTTTATCAGGAAAAAGAGAGTTGAAGACCATATCAGAGATTAGGCCCAGAGCTTTGGGGAGATGCTCTGTGAGGGTTGTGGCGTGGATTACTGTCTCCTCTTTGGTGGTGTATGCATTCAGTTCCCCTCCCAGACTCTCCAGAGTACTGTTTATTGTTGTGGCACTCCTGTTGGATGTTCCCTTGAAGAGCATATGTTCCAGACAATGCGCAAGTCCATTGACTCTCAAATTTTCGTCTCTTGTGCCTGCACCTATTGTCAGAGAACAGTAAGAAACAGGAGAAGAGGCTCTTTTGTGTGCAAATTTTAAAGGAGATCCCTCTCCTGTGGATATAAGGTTCATTATTAGTGCCTGTATTGATAGGATATTTTATTTATATCCTTTTTTGTAAATCCGGGAGGTTTGCTGGAGGAAATCCTGTGTTTTTTAAACAGATATAGACGATGGTTGTCTGTTCCAATTATTAATTTGTAACAATATCCTCTTTTCTGTTCAAGGGGAAAAATTACAAGAGAAACGGCAGTTTCTGTCGCCCGTTCAGTAATCAAATCTCCTTTTCTCTCGTCTGTTGTAACCTCTGCTCTCCCCCTGAATTCCCATTTGGTCTGCTCGTCCTCTGTTTCGTACCCGAAATCGTTTTTCCCAAAGATCAGATTTCTACCGTTGAGCCCTGCAGGATCAGCATATGAAGCTTCCCCGGTATAAGTAAGAAGAATTCCTTTCTGGACCTTTAGAATGTAATCCTGCATAATATTCAAATATGCAGGAATATAGGAATGAATATTTCCGGACTCGTCACCTTTAGACTGAAATGGAAGTGAGATAAATTCTGCACTCATAAAGAGACCTTTCTGAAATTTCGGTCCCCCTTTTATAAGAGTCAGATATTCAAGTTTTGGTTCGTACTCCTTATTAAAAATACCATCGGTTCTAAGCAAAAAATTATAGGATGTATCCTCTTTTATTTTCTCATATTCATCGATATAACAAAATTCGAAAGGGGAGATAATCCAGTTTTTCTTAACTGCATCGGCCAGCAGCAGATCTGTGAGGGTTGTGCCCTGTAAAACTACCTTTGTTGTCCTCAAACCAAAATTATTGTAATTGTTTTTGGTAGCTTTAAGAAGCTTTTGCCCTGAAAGAGAGACGGTTAATAATGCTAGAAATAGAACAGTGAAGAGTCGCTTCATACCATATAATTTTGAATGTAAAATTAGATAAAAATTTGTACTTTTGCCCGATATGGAACGATATATAGTATCAGCAAGAAAATACAGACCTTACAGTTTCGAGTCCCTCATCGGACAGGATAACATTGTCAGAACGCTTAAAAACTCAATATCAAGGGGACAACTTGCTCACGCCTATCTTTTCTGTGGTCCCAGAGGAGTTGGGAAAACAACTACTGCAAGAATTTTCGCAAGAACCATCAACTGTCTGAACCCTACCGGAATAACTGAAGCCTGCGGCACTTGCGAATCTTGTGTTTCTTTTTCAGAGGGTCGTTCCTACTCCATCCATGAACTGGATGCAGCCTCAAACAATTCAGTTGAGGATATCAGACAACTTAACGAGCTGGTAAGAATTCCTCCACAGATAGGCAAATACAGCGTTTACATCATTGACGAGGTACACATGCTCTCTCCATCGGCCTTCAATGCGTTTCTCAAGACACTGGAAGAGCCTCCTGCTCACTCGATATTTATCCTTGCAACAACCGAAAAGCACAAGATACTCCCCACGATACTTTCAAGATGCCAGACTTACGACTTTAACCGGATCTCTGTTGAAGATATGGCCAGGAATCTGGAGGAGATCTCAGTCAAAGAGGGCGTGACCGCAGAGAGAGATGCGCTTCACATCATAGGGCAAAAGGCAGACGGATCTATGAGAGACGCGCTTACACTATTTGACCAGACAGTTGCCTTCTGCGGGACCAACATCACATACAGTCAGGTAATATCTACTCTGAATGTGCTGGATTACGACTACTACTTCAGGCTCACTGACCATTTTCTAAACAACCGTCACAGCGAGGCATTGCTGATTTTTGACGAAATACTTTCAAAAGGATTCAACGCTCTGCATTTTATCGGAGGTCTCTCTGCACACTTCAGGGATCTGCTTGTGAGCAAGGAGAAGAGCACTGTTAAACTGCTGGAATTGCCCCCATCCCTGCTTGAAAGATACTCAGCCCAGGCAGCACTCTGCTCTCTCAGTTTTCTGTACGAAGCACTTAACATAACCACACAATGCGAGGCCGGATACAAGAGCAGCGGACATCAGCGTCTTCACATTGAATTTGCTCTCTGCTCCCTTTCCCGGATAACATCGGCACCTGTGCAGGTAAAAGAGATGAGTATCCCTCCAAAACAAAACCAGACTACAAAAAGTACGCAAGAAGCACTTCCGGCCGAACCTGCCCTGCTGGAGACTGATCAGAAGCCCATCCCGGTTCAATCTTCCAGACCAGCTACAACAAGTCTTAAAGAGCTGCTTAAAAGTGCTGAGCAAAAGATTAATTCAACCGCAAAAAGCACTGTTAATGAAACAGGAGAGGAGTCTTTTGACGATGAGAAGCTTAATAATGTGTGGCTTAAAATGGCAGATGCAGAAAGTTCCCTCCCCAATCTGGCAACATCTATCCGGCAGGTAAAACCTGTTATTAGAGAGGAAAATAAAATATTGTTCGTTGTGGCTAATCAGATGCAGAAGGATTGGATAGAGAAGAAATGTCTGTTCAGGCTAACTGCTTTTTTGAGAAAAAATCTCAACAACAAGCACGTCACTATGGAGATAGATCTCATCCCGGAAGACAAAGCAGAGAAAAAGCTCTATATGCCGGATGAAAAGGCAAAGTTTTTGCTTGAAAACAGCGAAGAGCTGAGGGAGCTGAAAAAAGACCTTAGGCTGGAGATAAAATAAGAGAGAAATATCAACCTCAACTATTGGAAAAAATATGCGATTACATTGCAGCAACCTGATAAAGAAGTACGGAGCAAGGACAGTTGTAAAAAGTGTGTCCATTGAGGTTGAACAGGGAGAGATAGTCGGACTTCTGGGACCCAACGGAGCCGGAAAGACTACCAGTTTCTATATGATTACCGGACTTATTAAGCCCAATTCAGGGAAAATTTTCCTTGATAACGAAGATATCACCAATCTTCCTATGTACAAAAGAGCACAGAAGGGTATCGGATATCTGGCCCAGGAAGCCTCTGTATTCAGGAAACTATCAGTAGAGGACAATCTGAGATCTGTTATGGAGTTGTCGGATATGACAAAGGATCAGATTAACGCCAGAGTGGAGGAGCTTATTGAAGAGTTTGGTTTGAAATCTGTTCGAAAAAGCTATGGCATTCAGCTTTCCGGCGGAGAAAGAAGAAGGTGCGAGATTGCCAGAGCACTTGCAATTGATCCAAAATTCATTTTGCTGGACGAACCGTTTGCAGGGGTTGACCCTATTGCCGTGGAAGATATTCAGCATATCATTGCCAATCTTAAGGGTAAGAATATCGGTATAATCATTACTGACCACAATGTTCACGAGACTCTGGCAATTACCGACCGAGCTTATCTCCTTTACGAGGGAACCATTCTTGAAAGTGGTACGGCAGAGGTTCTTGCAGCCAATCCCGAGGTTAGAAGAAAATATCTGGGTGAGAATTTTGACCTTAGGCAGGCAGTACTAAAAGATAGAAAAAAAGATTCCGGCACCGTAGCAAAGACCAAAGCAAAAACTCATTCACCTAAAACTGAGGAAACAAATATGAGTAATGCAGATGGTATCACTGATGCCGGAACAGATGAGTACTCGACTCGTGCCAACGAACTTGAAAAAGGTTCAGGGACTATTTAACCTCAGTTTCCTGATGGATCATTCCAACAGGGGCAACTCTCTCCTTTCTGAGAATAAAATTCATCCTCTGGCCGTTTTCACCTGCTTTGCGGAACTCATTCCCGGATACTCCGGAGATTCCCCTTTTTGAACCTCTTCTGTTTTCCAAAAGATCCATCTTTACCCTCTGCTCATCTGTAAGAATTGATCTTATCTTAACTTTGTGCTCAGAAGTTGCCTTCATCTTTTTGTTCTGAAGATCTGAAATCTCATCAATCTTTGAGTTGATCTTTTTCAAATCAGGCTTTTCACTCTTTTCGAGAATCACCAGTTGTGCCTTTTTCTCAGCAAGAAAATTTGAGTACTCCAGCATCATTTTCTGATGGTCCAGCCTAAGTTTTGCAATTTGTTCACTCTGCTCGGCTGTTAGTTCTGGGGCAATTCTGGATGGATTTGCCTGCATAAAGCCTTGCCTGTTGAACTCGGTCCTTCTCATTTGCATTTGCTCCTGTGCCTGAATTGTAAGCACCATTGCCATCAATACCAATAAACCAAATAACTTTTTCATTTTGTAACTATTTAAATACATTGTTCTACCTTAAGACTCAGCGGATATTAAAAGGTTTAATTTTACTCAAAGAATTGTTACCTTTGTCAATTGTAATTATTTAGATTTTCAATAAAAAAACTTAATATATGGCAGAAAAATTATTCGCTGAGTTTCCGCCAGTCTCAACAAAAGAGTGGGAAGAGGTTATTTTCAAAGACCTTAAAGGGGCCGATTACGACAAAAAGCTTCTGTGGAAAACAATAGAAGGTTTCACTGTGCGCCCATATTACCGCTCTTCTGACCTTAAGAATCTCAGGCATCTTGATAACATTCCCGGAGAGTTTCCTTTCGTGAGAGGCACAAAATCAGGGAACAACTGGCAAATAAGTCAAAGTTACAGTGCTCTTGAAGGGTTTGAAAAAGCAAACGTTCTTGCTTTAGATGGTTTGAACAAAGGATTGGATTCCGTATCTTTTATCATTGACGGAAAGAGAGCCATCTCTTTGGCAGACATCTCAAAAATGTTGAAAGGGATAGATCTTAAGGCTGCTGAGGTAAACTTCAAAGGATGCTCCTGCTGTGAAACTCAAATTGTCAAATCCTTTACAGAATATGTCAAAAAAGAGGGTTATAACCCGAATGATGTTTTCGCTTCGTTCGATTTTGACCCATTGGGAGAACTGACAACAACCGGCAATTTCAGCTGCGGAAAATATTATGACGGCATCAGAAAAATTATGGATTATGCTGCAGGTTACCCAAGGATAAGAGTCATTGGCGTAAATGGTTATGCCTTTAACGATGCCGGCTCAACCTCTGTTCAGGAACTGGGATTTTCCCTTGCAATGGGAAGCGAATACCTGTCTATGATTACAGATGCAGGCTACAGTACACAGGAGGCAGCATCAAGAATCAAATTCACTTTTGCAGTCGGACCAAACTACTTTGTTGAGATCGCCAAATTCCGCGCAGCAAGGCTGCTTTGGGCAAATATCGTCAGTGAGTACAACTCTTCAAAAGAGAGCAGTTCTTCGAACGAGAGTTGTCTCAAGATGAAAATACACGCTGTTACAAGCAGGTGGAATCAGACAGTCTATGACGCCTATGTCAATATGCTAAGAGGAACCACAGAGGCTATGAGCGCATCTCTTGCTGGTGTTGATTCCCTGGAGGTACTGCCTTTTGACTTTGCCTTTCGCGAACCGGGAGAATTCAGCAATAGGATAGCCAGAAATACTCAGATAATTCTTAAGGAGGAGTCCTATTTCAATAATGTCACAGATCCGGGTGCCGGTTCCTATTACATTGAAAACCTTACTGAACTGGTTTCTCAGGAGGCCTGGAAGCTTTTTACAGATGTTGAGAATGAAGGAGGCTACAAGGAGGCGTTTGTAAAGGGATTTGTACAAAAAAAGGTAAAAGAGACTGCAGCAAAGAGAGATGTAAATATCTCAACCCGCAGGGAAATCCTTCTCGGCACAAATCAGTATCCAAACTTCAACGAGAAGGCAGACAAAGATATAACACTGGATATTGTAACCAGAAATTCCACTAACAATCAGGACAAAATCAGAATTGCAGAGCCCCTGGAAAGATACAGAGGAGCACAGCCGTTTGAAGCCGTCCGTTTTGCAACCGAGACATCGGGCAAAGAACCCAAGGCATTTATGCTCACATTTGGGAACCTTGCAATGTGCAGAGCAAGAGCACAGTTCTCATCCAACTTTTTCTCCGTTGCCGGGATAGGAATTATTGACAACAACTGCTTTCCTTCGGTTGAAGAGGGTGTAAGGGCAGCTCTGGCATCAAAAGCTGATATTATTGTAGCCTGCTCTTCTGACGAAGAATACCCAGAGGCTGTTCCAAAGATAAAGCAGATTGCCGGAGACAAAGCCATAATTGTTGTTGCCGGAGAACCTTCCTGCAAAGAGGAGCTTATTGCTGCAGGAGTGACCAATTTCATAAGTGTAAGGAGCAATCTGCTTGAAACACTTAAGGAATACCAAACTAAACTGGGAATTGTGTAATAGAAAAATTATTAGTTATGCGACCGAAATTTTCTGAAATTAAATATATATCGGCAACAAAAGGCAGCCTTCCGGAGAACAACAACTGGACGACACCTGAACAGATACCACTCAAGGGCATCTACTATCCTTCTGATCTTGAGGGCCTTGAACAACTTGAATTTGCAGCAGGAATACCTCCATACCTGAGAGGTCCGTACAGTACAATGTATGTTATGAATCCCTGGACCATAAGGCAGTATGCTGGCTTTTCCACTGCAGAGGAGTCAAATGCCTTCTATCGAAGGAACCTGGCAGCAGGCCAGAAAGGACTTTCTGTTGCGTTTGATCTGGCAACACACAGAGGCTATGATGCAGACCATCCAAGAGTGATGGGCGATGTTGGTAAAGCCGGTGTAAGCATTTGCAGCGTAGAGGATATGAAGGTTCTGTTTGACCAGATCCCCCTCAACAAGATGTCTGTGTCAATGACAATGAACGGAGCTGTTCTGCCAATTCTGGCTTTCTACATAGTTGCAGGACTTGAGCAGGGTGCAAAGCTCGAAGAGATGGCAGGCACCATCCAAAACGATATCCTCAAGGAGTTTATGGTGCGCAACACCTATATTTATCCTCCGGATTTCTCAATGAGAATTATAGGTGACATATTTGCCTACACCGCCAGAAATATGCCAAAATTCAACTCAATATCTATCTCCGGCTATCATATGCAGGAAGCAGGAGCCACTTGCGATATTGAAATGGCATATACGCTTGCAGACGGCCTTGAATATCTCCGGACCGGGATTGCTTCCGGGATGGACGTTGACCAGTTTGCTCCAAGACTTTCGTTCTTCTGGGCAATCGGTATGAACCATTTTATGGAGATTGCAAAGATGCGCGCAGCAAGAATGGTATGGGCAAAACTGGTAAAACAGTTCAACCCAAAAAATCCAAAATCTCTTTCGTTGAGAACACACTCCCAGACATCAGGATGGTCACTCACCGAGCAGGATCCTTTCAACAATGTAGCAAGAACCTGTGTTGAGGCTATGGGTGCAGCACTGGGACATACTCAGTCGCTACACACCAACGCACTTGACGAGGCTATCGCCTTGCCGACAGACTTCTCTGCCCGTATTGCCAGGAATACACAGATCTATATTCAGGAGGAGACCAATATAACCAAGTCTCTTGATCCCTGGGCCGGCTCATATTTTGTTGAGAAACTCACTGCCCAGATTGCAGAAAGAGCATGGGAACATATTCAGGAGGTTGAAAGACTGGGAGGTATGTCAAAAGCGATTGAAACAGGCATTCCAAAACTTAGAATTGAAGAGGCAGCAGCGCGTAAACAGGCAAGGATTGATTCAAAACTTGACACAATAGTCGGGATAAATAAATACAGACTTGAGAAGGAAGACCCGCTGGAGATTCTGGATGTGGACAACACTATGGTAAGAGAGTCCCAAATCTCAAGGCTTAAAGAACTGCGTGCCAACCGTGACGAATCTAAAGTTAAGGAAGCGCTTGCAGCCATTACAGATGCTGCAGCAAACAAAACAGGTAACCTGCTGGAACTTGCAATTGAAGCAGCAAAGGTTCGCGCAACACTTGGCGAAATCTCTGACGCCTGCGAGGCTGTAGCCGGAAGGTACAAAGCAATAATTCGTATGAATACAGGTGTTTACTCAAGTGAAGTTAAAAACGACAGCGAATTTGAAAAGGCAAAATCGCTGGTTGCAGAATTTGCAAAAAAAGAGGGTCGCCAGCCTCGTATAATGATTGCAAAACTGGGGCAGGACGGTCATGACCGAGGGGCCAAGGTGGTTGCTACAGGATATGCAGACTGCGGGTTTGATGTGGATATGGGCCCCCTGTTCCAGACTCCTGCAGAGGCTGCAAAGCAGGCTGTGGAGAATGATGTTCACGTTGTGGGAGTGTCCTCTCTGGCAGCAGGCCACAAAACTCTGGTGCCACAGATTATCGAAGAGCTCAAAAAGCTTGGGAGAGAAGATATTATGGTGATTGTGGGAGGAGTGATCCCTGCACAGGACTACGATCAGCTTTACAAGGCAGGAGCTGCAGCGATATTCGGTCCCGGAACATCTGTCTCCGGTGCATCAATTAAGCTGGTTGAGATGCTCTTGCAAAAATTTGAATAGAGTATGTTATGGAAAATATTCGTACGGCGATAATAATTCCTTTGTACAGGAATGAACTGACTGCTGACGAAAAAAAAAGTATCGAAAGATGCTACTCCCTATGGAGGAGTAATTACGATATATATTTCGTGAAACCTGTGACAGTGACCCTGGCAAAGATACTTGAACAATTTCCGGACGTACGTACTGTCTCCTTTGACCCCTCTTTTTTCAGGGGAAAGAGAGGCTATAACAAACTGATGCTTTCACCTCTATTTTACGAGAAATTCCTGGACTACACTTACATATTTATATATCAGGCCGACGGATATGCTTTCAGGGATGAGTTGCAACAATGGTGCGAAAAGGGATATGATTACGTAGGATCACCCTGGATACCCCGTGAGATTAATTCCAGATGGTGGTACAGGATTTTCAGGTTTGCAAGAGGATACTACTACCGGCTTAAGTCACATCCTGACAGAAGTCAGCAGTATTATCAGGTAGGAAACGGAGGAGTATCCCTTAGAAAGACAACACTCTTTTACAAAGTTGCACGTGAAGATCGCGAGAAGATAGTCTCTTTCATAAAAAAGCTTGGCAGCAGCTCAATGTTCAACGAAGATATTTACTGGAGTTTTGAAGCAAAAACCGCAACAGGGAACAGGTTGAGCAAGCCCGATTACAAAGAGGCTCTTCAGTTTGGTTTTGATATGAATCCCGATGTATCGTACAAACTCAACGGGAACAGACTGCCGTTTTGCTGCCACGGATTTTCACACCGCAGGCACAGGAAGTTTTGGGAAAAATTTATCTGATTTTATAAAAAATGTCAGTATGGATACTTTTCTAATAATATCAGGAGTTGTGCTTTTAGTTGCAGGAATTGCAGGATGTTTTCTGCCGGTAATTCCCGGACCTCCGCTCTCTTTTGCCGCCCTGCTGTTGCTCCATTTCACCAAAAGAACTGATCTCCCGCTGACTCTGCTGATTATTCTCGCTGCAGTTACTTTGGCTGTAACAATTCTTGACTATATAATTCCAATCTGGGGTACGCGTAAGTTTGGAGGCAGCAAGGCAGGGGCCAGAGGTGCCACAGCAGGTCTGATTGTGGGTTTGTTTCTTGGTCCCCTGGGGATAATAATCGGCCCTTTTGCCGGTGCAGTAATTGGAGAGATGCTCTCCGGTGCAAACAATCAGAAAGCTTTAAAGGCAGGAATTGGTTCCTTTCTGGGTTTCCTCACCGGAACCGGACTTAAGCTAATGGTTTCGCTGGTTATTGCATTCTACTTTGTGAAGTTCGCAATCTGACTCATCACATCCCGGACAGCAGTCTGAAGGCATCTGGAAGATAGTCAACAATATCCCCGGCAATAAGGGAGACTTCTCCAATTTCTGAAGCTGCCAGGTCTCCGGAGAGTCCGTGCAGATAGACTCCTGCGAGAGCTGCCTCTTCGGGCGGGTATCCCTGGGCAAGCAGAGAGAGCAATATGCCTGTGAGAACATCTCCGCTTCCGGCTGTGGACATCCCGGGGTTTCCGGTACTGTTGAAGTGTATTGTTCCGTCGGGCAGAGTGATGCAAGTGTGGGCTCCCTTTAAAACAACAACAATTGAATGACGTATTGACAATTCCCTCTGAAAATTCATTCGTTCATATGAGTTGTGCAGTTTGCCTGCAAGTCTCTCAAATTCTTTTATATGCGGAGTAATTATTGTGCCCTTGGGCAGCATTTCAATCATCTCTCTGTCAGATGAGATAAGATTCAGAGCATCTGCATCAAGTACAAGTCTCTCTGGTTTGGAGACCAGTAACTCCCGGAGGGCTTTTTCCGTCTGGGGATCTGTTCCGATGCCGGGGCCAGCCCCAATTGCAGTAAAAGAGGTTCTTGAAGGCAAACGTGTAAATATTTTATCAGATGGATCTACACTGCACATTGCCTCCGGGACTTCAGTCTGGACAATTTTGTAACATTCCTTAGGCAAATGGACTGTTAAAAGTCCAACTCCGCTTCTCATTGCCGCTCTTGCACCCAGAAGTGCCGCTCCTGCTTTTCCGGCCGATCCGGCAATAAGAAGGGCACTACCATAATCCCACTTTTGGGAAAACTTCGCTCTGGGCTTTATCATCAGGGCGATCTCCTCTCCGGAAGTATAGTAATAACTACTTTGGAAATCCTTTAGGGCTTTAGGATGAAGACCAATGTCCAAAGTTTCAACTTTTCCGCAGTAAGGTCCAAAGTCTGGAAGTAGCATTGCAAGCTTTGGAAACTGAAGAGTAAGTGTATAATCTGCCTTAACAATGCCGTCGGGATTATTCCCGGAATTATCCTCTCCGGCCAATCCGGATGGCACATCTATAGAGACTGTAATAGCACCTGACTCATTGATTGTTTTTATCAAAGAGAGATGGATTCCTTCTGCCGGCCTGTTAAGACCTGATCCGAAAAGGGCATCTATTATTACTGAATCGTTATCAATACCGGGAATGTCACTCTCCACAAGTATAGTTGAGATCTGTGCAATTCCCTGTTTGGTAAGCCTATCATAATTAAGTGCTGCAGATCCTTTGAGGTATTCGGGAACAGCTGCAAGAAGCACCTTACACCTGCACCCCTGAGATACAAGAAGTCTTGCAAGGGCGAGGGCATCTCCCCCGTTGTTTCCGTGACCGGCAACCAAAATATAGCTGATGTCTGTTCCGAATTTTTCCAAAAGCCATTGTTGCATAGCAATAGCCGCCCTCTCCATAAGACTGGCATCGGAAACCGGCTCGTTTTCAATTGTGAACTGATCAATCAGCTTAGCCTGTGATGTTGTAAAGAGTTTCATGTGTGCAATATTAATGCTTTTCCGGCAATTATTATATTTTTTTACTGTTCTCTCTTTTTAAGTAACTTTGACGCTGTTTTTCAAGATATTCAGAAATTGTATGACACATTATTATAATCATAGCGCAGAAGATGTATTATCTTCATTTGGAGTTGATTCCGTCAAGGGGCTTGATAATCTCACGGTAGCAGAGAGGCTTGAAAAGTTCGGTCCCAACGAATTGTCTAAGAAGAAAAAGAGAGGATTTCTGGCTCAGTTTATCTCCCAGTTCAAAAGTTTTATGATCATTATACTGCTAGTTGCAGCAGTAATATCGGGGATTACAGGAATAATTGAGGGGGAGGGCCTTTTGGATACATTTGTGATTCTGGGAATACTGGTACTCAATGCTCTCATAGGAACCTTGCAGGAGAGAAAAGCTGAATCATCTCTTGAAGCCTTGCAAAAGATGAGTGCGCCGCTTTCAAAGGTTGTACGTTCAGGACATGTTAAGCAGATTCCGACAAGAGAGCTTGTACCCGGAGATATTGTGGTGCTTGAAACCGGAGACATTGTTCCTGCAGATATAAGGCTTATTGAATCGGTCAATCTTAAGGTGCAGGAGTCTGCAATGACAGGCGAATCTCTGCCGGTTGAGAAACAGACAAAGACTCTTTATCAGGAAGACATCTCTCTGGGAGACAGAACCAATATGGTCTTCACCAGCGGACTGGTTACCTATGGAAGGGGGAAAGGCGTTGTGACAGCCACCGGAATGGAGAGCGAGATGGGAAAGATAGCAAGGATGATACAGCAGAGCGACGACACCGAAACCCCTATGAAGAAGCGTCTGGAACAGCTCGGAAAAACTCTTGGAATAGCCGCTCTCGCAATTTGTGCAGTTATTTTCACTGTAGGTGTTTTGTACGGAAATTCCGTAATGAGTATGTTTATGACAGCCGTAAGTCTTGCCGTTGCAGCAATACCGGAAGGTCTGCCGGCGATATCCACGGTTGTTCTGGCAATTGGGGTACAGCGACTGGTAAAGAAGAACGCAATTATCAGAACACTTCCTTCGGTTGAGGCTTTAGGAAGCGCGACTGTAATATGTTCAGACAAGACAGGCACACTTACTCAGAACAAGATGACTGTACTGAGGATTTACGCCGACGAAAAAATCAGGGTCTTTACTCCAGAAGAGGAGGGAACGCTCTCAAAAGGCGAGAAAAGAGTCATTACAACAGTTGTACATTGCAGTGATGCGCACCTCTCCAAAGACGAACAGGGCAGATTTAAAACCACCGGAGATCCCACCGAGACTGCACTTTTGGACATCGGAGCACGCTTTTTGGTTGATAAAAACGAAATCGACCGCTTCTACCCACGCGTTGGTGAAGTTCCTTTTGACTCTGAGAGAAAAAGGATGTCCACAATAAACCGAAAATCTGAAGGTAAATACTATGTAAATGTAAAGGGGGGGCTCGATGAGGTTCTATCGGTTTGCGACAGGATTGTTGCTGAAGATGTTGTAAGACCTATCACTGATCAGGACAGGGAAAATATCTATAAGGTGAACGAAGAGATGGCAGGTTCTGCAATGAGAGTACTCTGTGCAGCATACCGGGAAATCTCCTCTTTGCCGGAAAAACTTGATGCAGTATCTATTGAAAACGGGCTTATTTTTGCCGGGCTTACAGGAATGATAGATCCTGCCAGACCTGAAGTTACAGAAGCCGTATCAAGGTGCAAGGATGCCGGAATAAGAGCGGTGATGATTACCGGCGACCATAAAACTACAGCAATGGCAATTGCCTCAGAGATTGGGATACTTAGAGAGGGAGACCTCGCAATCACCGGTTCAGAACTGGAGAAGATAGATGACGAGGAGTTCTTTAAAAATGTAAAATCCTACTCGGTTTATGCTCGTGTGGCGCCGGAGCACAAGGTAAGAATTGTAAAAGCCTGGCAAAGACACTCCGATGTTGTAGCAATGACAGGTGACGGAGTGAATGATGCTCCGGCTCTAAAACAGGCAGATATTGGTGCTGCAATGGGGATTGTGGGAACCGATGTAGCAAAGGATGCCTCTGATATGGTACTCACCGACGACAATTTTGCCACAATTGTATCTGCAGTAGAAGAGGGAAGAAGAATTTACGACAATATCCTAAAGGCTACACAATTCCTGCTTTCAACAAATGTAGGAGAGATTTTTCTGTTGCTGGTAGCCTCACTCTTGAACTGGGGGACCCCTTTGTTGCCCATTCATATTTTATGGGTTAATCTGGTTACCGATAGTCTTCCGGCACTTGCCCTGAGTGTTGACCCGGCCCAGAAGGGTATTATGAAGAGAAAGCCCAGAAGATCCACAGGAAGTTTTATGACCAAAGGAATGCTATGGAGAACACTGTACCAGGGTGTGATGATGGGACTAATTCCTCTGGTTGCCTACAGAATAGGCCTCAGGGACGGAGGTGTTCAGCTTGGACAGACGATGGCATTTACATCGCTGGTTTTTGCACAGTTGATGCACGTCAGAAATCTTCACTCCAACGCAGTTTCATCCTTTCGAATAAGTCCGCTTAAAAACAAACCGCTTATTGGAGCAATAGCTGTTTCTGCCCTGATGATGCTGGCCGTTCTGCTGATTCACCCCATAAGGCTTGCTTTTAAGCTTTCTTTAATGGACAGCAACCACTGGTGGCTGGTTATCGCTCTCTCCTTTGTACCTATTGTTGTTGTTGAGATGTTCAAGCTGCTCGGCATCAACGGAACAAAAGAAGATCTGGAGTAGAAACAACGGCTCAAAGCTGTTTTTTTTAGCTCAATGTTTGGATATTTGAGTCAGGAATAATATATTTGTCCATTCTTACAATATGAGCAGAGAGAATCACATACAGTTTTATTTAAGCAGGGCTTCGTCTTTGCTTACCTCTCTGCTGCACTCATCTATGGTTATGCGAATGCATCGCAAGATGCAGAAATAGTTGTTCCGGGTCAATCCTGATCCTTTGGGCTGTGCCCATAAACCACAATACATTTATTACATAACCAATCTATTACAATAATGAAAAAATATCATTTCGACACCATTCTGGTGCACGGCGGCAATAATAATCCTTTACATAATTCTTGCGCAACACCCATACATCAGACTGCATCGTTCAGGTTCAAAAGCGTTGAACAAGCGGGAAAACTCTTTGCGCTTGAAGAAGAGGGAAATATTTACACCAGACTCTCCAATCCCACAGTTGAACAATTCGAGAAGAGAATCACTGCGCTTGAGGGAGGTACAGAATCGGTTGCAACCTCATCCGGGCAGGCTGCTCAGTTTCTTACAATACAGAATATTGCCGGCAAGGGAGACAACATTGTTTGTTCATCCTCTCTTTACGGCGGAACATATAATCAGTTCAGACACAGCTTCAGCCGGTTGGGAGTAGAGGTAAGATTTTCAAAAGGTGATGACTTTCCTGATTCTTTGTTTGACAACAGAACAAAGGCTCTGTTCGTTGAAACTATAGGTAACTCAGACCTTTTTGTTCCGGATTTTGAATCTTTGGCAGCCCTCTGCATTAAAAAAGGTATTCCTTTGATTGTTGACAACACATTTGGGGCAGCCGGCTATCTGTTCAGACCCTCCGACTGGGGTGCCAACATTGTAACCGCATCTGCCACAAAATGGATTGGCGGTCACGGTAATTCTATTGCCGGCATAGTTACCGATTGTGGTAATTTTGACTGGAGCAACGGGAAGTTCAGTGAGTTCACAATCCCCTCCCCTTCTTATTACGGACTCGTTTATTGGGACAGGTTCGGCAAAGAGTGCCCAAAGGGGAATATTGCATTTGCAGTGAGAGCAAGAGCTGAGGGGCTAAGGGACTGGGGCTGTTCGCTGAGTCCTTTCAACGCCTTTCTTCTGCTACAGGGGGTGGAAACACTCTCTCTGAGGATGGACAAGATACTGGCAAACTCTCTGGAACTGGCCAGATGGCTGCCTGAACAACCTTTTGTCGAATCTGTGAATTATCCGGGCCTTGAAGATCATCCCAGCCACAGGAACGCAAAAAAATATCTGAAGGGAGGATTCGGGGGAGTATTGTTCTTTACACTTAAAGGAGACAAAAAAGAGTGTGCACGCTTTGTGGAATCACTTACGCTTATTACCCATCTGGTAAATATCGGCGATAACAAAACTCTTGTAAGTCACCCGGCATCAACCACTCACGCACAGTTGAACCCTCAGGAACTTCAAACAATAGGTATCAGTGAGAATATGCTTAGGTTTTCTTTGGGCATTGAGCACATAGAAGATATTAAGTCAGATATTAAGGATGCTATTGGCAGAATCTGAAGTATGGAAAAAAAGTTTTTCACTCATCACTCCCCTTTTGAACTTGAATCAGGGGAGAGAATAGACAAGCTTGAACTCTGTTATCACATTTCCCGCAAAAGATCTCCCGGTTCAAAAGTTATCTGGATTTGCCACGCATTGACTGCAAATTCCAATCCGCTGGAGTGGTGGGACAATCTGGCCGGAGATGGGAAAATATTTGACCCCTCGCTCCACACAATCATTTGTGTAAATGTACCGGGATCCTGCTACGGAAGCAGCGGACCCTCATCGACTTCAAAAGAGGGTAAACAGTATCTTCTCTCCTTTCCAAAAGTGACGGTGAGAGATGTGGTAAAGGCACAGAATTTACTTAGGGAACATCTTGGCATTTATAAGATAGATCTGATTATAGGAGGTTCGGTAGGAGGATTTCAGGCTTTGGAATGGAGCATTCTTTTTCCGGATGTGGTACAGAACTGCGCTCTTATTGCCTGCAACGCCAGAGTGTCACCGTGGGGAGCTGCTTTTAACGAGTCTCAGAGGCTTGCATTGCAAAGCGACAGTACTTTTCTCAGACAGGAAAGCATAAACGGAGGAAAAGCCGGGCTTGCAGCCGCCAGATCAATCGCATTGCTCTCCTATCGTACATATCTAGGATATGGAATTACCCAGAAGGATGATGAGGACTCAGTCTTTGCAGAAAGGGCCTGTTCATATCAGCAGTATCAGGGGAAAAAGCTCTGTGACAGGTTTGATGCTTATTCCTATTATATACTTTCTTATCTGACAGACAGCCACAATACCGGAAGAGACAGAGGAGGAATAGAAAAGGCTTTGGGTTGTGTGAAGGCAAAAACATTGGTAATCGGGATTGAAAGCGATATGTTGTTTCCTTTCCGGGAACAGGAGGAGTTGCACCGGCTTATAAAGAACTCCGTACTGTCAAAAATTTACTCGGATTTTGGTCACGACGGATTTTTACTGGAGGGGGAATCAATCTCAAAAATTTTACTTAAACATTTCAGTTTTCTAAAATTGAGATCAACAGATTTTTCCTAACTTTGCTAGCAGTACCATATTTCACTGTTTATAAAAATGACCAGCTACACCGAAAAGAACATCCGGACACTTGAGTGGAACGAGCATATTAGAAGAAGACCAGGTATGTATATCGGGAAACTGGGAGACGGATCTTCTCCTGACGATGGTATTTACATATTAATCAAAGAGGTAATAGACAATTCCGTAGATGAGTATGCAATGGGTTACGGAAAAGCCATCAATATCACTGTCTCAAATAAATCGGTATCAATAAGAGATTATGGAAGGGGAATTCCTCTGGGCAGTCTTGTGGTTGCTTCAAGCAAAATAAACACCGGAGGTAAATACGATGATGAGGCCTTTAAAAAATCGGTGGGGCTCAACGGAGTAGGCCTTAAGGCAGTGAACGCCCTCTCTGTATCCTGTCTGGTTCAGTCATACCGTGACGGTGAGAGCCACTTTGCCAGTTTCAGTAAAGGAGAGCTGGTAGAAGAGGGAAGAATAACCTGCAGTGAAAAGAACGGAACTCTGGTTACATTTCTTCCCGACGAAGAACTTTTCGGAAATTTTGACTTTAACGAAGAGTTCATCGAGAGTATGTTGAGGAACTATTCATACCTGAATACCGGACTTACTCTAAAGTACAACGGAAAAGAGTTCATATCAAAAAACGGATTGCTGGATTTGCTTAACGAGTCCCTTACAAAAGAGCCCCTTTACAGTCCTATCCATCTCAAGGGTTACGACATAGAAATAGCTCTTACTCACGGCAATGATTACGGAGAGAGTATCTCTTCATTTGTGAACGGTCAGTACACGACTCAGGGAGGAACCCACCTTTCTGCATTTAGAGAAGCAGTTGCAAAGACAATAAAAGAGTTTTTTAAAAGAGATTTTGATCCTGGTGATGTCAGGCAGTCTATCATTTCTGCAGTAAGCATCAAGGTTCAGGAGCCTCAGTTCGAAGGTCAGACAAAAACAAAACTGGGGTCAAAAGAGATATCTCCCGGAGGTACCAGTATAAGGAATTTTATTGTTGATTTTGTCAAAGAGCAACTTGACAATTATCTCCACCGTCATCCAGATGTTGCTGATGCCATACTTAAAAAAATTCTCGATTCCGAGAAAGAGAGGAAGGCTATTTCCGGGATTCAGAAACTGGCAAGAGAGAGAGCAAAAAAAGCAAACCTGCACAACAAAAAACTGAGAGACTGCAGGATACACTACAACGAAAAGTCAAACGGCAAAAAGAGCGATGAGATAGATCCTACGCAGGAAAGCACCCTTTTCATTACTGAAGGGGACTCTGCAAGCGGATCCATAACCAAAAGCAGGGATGTGACCACACAGGCTGTGTTCAGCCTTAAGGGAAAACCTCAGAATTCATACGGACTTACAAAAAAAATTGTTTACGAAAACGAGGAGTTCAATCTACTTCAGGCTGCGCTTAATATTGAAGAAGATCTGGAAAATCTCAGATACAACAAGATTGTGATTGCAACTGATGCCGATGTTGACGGAATGCATATACGCCTTTTACTACTCACATTTTTCCTCCAGTTCTTCCCGGATCTGATAAGACAGGGACACCTTTACATTCTGCAAACTCCTCTCTTCAGAGTAAGGAACAAAAAAGAGACTATCTACTGCTACTCTCCGGAGGAGAGGGACAAAGCCATAAAAAAACTAGGCAACTCTACTGAGATAACCAGGTTCAAGGGGTTGGGAGAGATATCCCCGGACGAATTCAAATACTTTATTGGAGAAAACATCCGGCTGGAGAGAGTCAGGCTCGGAAATGACGACAACATCCCCGAACTTCTTGAGTTCTATATGGGCAAGAACACCCCTGACAGACTGCATTTCATCACTACCAACCTTAGGAATGTAGATGCAATGGAAGAGTTAAGCTGATCTTCTTCTGCTCTTTATATGCTCCATTGGAGATGTTCCGTAAATTGCCCTATACGAAGATTTAAAGGATCTCACACATCCAAACCCGGATAGCATTGCAGCATCGGCCAAAGTATTCACCCTCCCGGATGAGATTAGTTCATAGGCATATGCAATCCTGTATCTGCCGATATATTCTCTGAAACTGCAACCTTTTTCGCTTCTTACATAAATTGAAATGTAGGTACGGTTTGTGCCACTCTCCCTTGCCAGTTGTTCCATTGTAAAAGCCGGGTCAAGAAAAAGCATCTTTTCCGACATAATCTTGTCGGCCCTCTTTCCTACAGTAATGATGTTGCAAAAATAGCCTCTGTTTTTATTCTCCCGCACAAAACCCATCTTCTTCAGTAATCTTGAAAATAGCCTTGCCGGTATTCCTGTCAAGGACATTCTCAGCATAGCTATTCCATTTTATTCCTGAATCTCTGGTCTTTGCACCAGTCTGCAGGGGTATTTCCCATATAGTACCTGAACGCAATAGAGAAGGTAGCCATTGAGCCGAATCCGGACAATGTGCAAAGTTCCTGAATGCTTATATCATTGTTTTGGTTAAAGAGCCTTTTTACCTCTTCTATTCTGTAATAATTTACAAACTGATTAAAGTTTTGCCTCTTTTTTTCATTGATCACACGGGAGAGATAGGTCTTGTTTGTGTAAAGATAGAGAGCTACCTCCCTGATTTTCAGATTAGAGTTAAGATAGGGCTTTTTCTGTTCAAAATAAACCAACAACCTTTTGTATAGTTCATCTGCCTTTATGTTATCCGGAATTTCTCTACCCTGAGAATAAGTTATCTCGTGCTGATCTCCCAGACAAAATTGCTTCTGTACGCCAGAAGAAGGTTTGTTGTAATGAAAATGGACTGCCACTTTTATCATTAGGGCTGTGTTGATTAGCGTAAATACCGATATCATAATGTTTGACATTCCAAATTTGCTGCCCGAAATCAACATTATTATAATTACAAGGGAAAAAATTTGTGAAATAGAAAAAATGAATATGTCATTTTCAAAAAAGCCGATCTTTTCCTTTTCTAAGCGAATCAGATGATAGATTTTTGCTTTATATCTCAGTGAAAAATAACCGTTAAAAGCCAAAAAAAGCAAAATGGATACTGCCATAATAATTTTGCTGTTCTCTTCTACAAAGACTCGCCTGAACAAGAAAAGATAATCAGCAAGAAAATATGAGAGTGCCATAAAGGCCAACACAAAAAAATAGAATCTTAGATTGCACCTTTCTGCTTTTAGTCTGGTGCAGCAGTAATAATTCACCGGTAAAAGCAGGATTGTAACAAGCAGCATCACAGAATAGAGATTGCTTGAGTTAATTTCGGCGCTTTTGCCGAATGTCTCCAGGAGTCTGCAGAGAAATATTCCTGTTGCCAGAAGATATCCCGACAACAATGCCCGGATTAGTTCCTTGTCTGTTTGAAGAGTGAACTTTTTAACAAACAGAATGTAGATCAGATAAGCTGATGCAAAAAAATAAATAATTGCATTAAGAAGCTCAATCCTGGACTGAACTTCAGTTGTAACGGTTATTAGGTTCATACTTGATTAGTTAGGTCATCCAAATATATGTAAAAAATTTTCACATAATCTCTAACTACAAGGTAATCAAGTATTAAATTTCTAATTCTATCTTTATTTTCTAATTCTAATCAGCATTTGCCCTGTATATCATCAACTTAACTCTTTCTGAGAATTTTTTCTCCAATTAATTTTTCCACTTTTAATTTGGTCAAATCCATGTCCGTAAACACTCATAACAGAAGTTACAGATATAAATGCATCCTTATCAATCTCTTTTACTAGCCTGGTCATTTCTCCCAATTGTGTTTTTCTCAAAACCACAATCAGGACTTTACTCTCATTCTGAGTATACCATCCCGTTGATGACAGGGCAGTCACTCCTCTTCCAATCTCAGACATAGCTCTGTCTGCAATTTGGGCAAATTTTGAAGAAAATACGAGTATCTGTACAGATTGCTTGTTCCCTGTAAGGATCATATCTATCACATAGGAGAATGAAACCATCTCAAAATATCCATATATTACATCAGAAAGACTCTTTCCGGGAATAAAAAAGACAGAACCGATAATAAAAAGATCACACCAGAGAAAAACCCGGCCTGGAGATGTCTCCCTGAATTTCCCAACAATAAGAGCAATGATGTCTGTGCCTCCGGTACTTCCTCCCTGCAGAAAAATCATACCAATCCCTATGCCGCTCAATGTGCCACCCAGAACTGAATTTATCAGCTTGTCCTCAATGTCCGAAACCCAAGGTATCAGAGGTAAAACTTTAAAGAAAACAGTCGCCAATATTATGCAATAGATTGTCTTGAATCCAAAGCCTTTCCCAAGAATCAAAAATCCAATTCCTAAAAGAACCACATTAATGATTATAAATGAGTTAAATACTTTAAACCCGGTTGCATATTGTATAACAGAGGCAAGACCACTTACACCTCCCCCTGCAATTTCGTTGGGTATGAGAAATGCAGTCCAACTAAATACAAAAATAAAAAGGCCAAAGGTCATTATTGAGTATGACCTGATATTTGAGATTATTGTTTTTGTCATAATGTTATATATACAACTCTGCCCGTGAAAAAATTACAGCTTTTCCAAATAGTACCACACCTTCAGGATTAACCCTGCACTCGACCTCTCCTCCTCTGGCAGATAACTGTTTTGCTCTTAATATGTTTTTTCTTAGTCTTTTAGCCCAATAGGGTGCCGAAGTGCAATGGGCTGAGCCGGTCACAGGGTCCTCGAGGATAGTGGACTGAGGAGTAAAAAATCTTGATACAAAATCATATTCCTTTCCCGGAGCAGTTACAATCACTCCGCCCGGATCCATGTTTATCTCATCAAATATTGTGCGGTCAATTTCCATCATTTCAATCTGTTCCTGACTTGTGTAAACCAAAAGATAGTCTCTGGCCTTATAAACCTCTTTTGGTTTTATATTCAAGGCATCATATATTTCCACCGGAAGTATCGAGGCAGATGCCTCCCTCAGGGGAAAAGCCATTGCATAACCATCAGCCTCTTTCTTAACTTCCAGATTACCCGATCGTGTATGAAAGAGAAGTTCCTCACCGGAATACTTGTACCAGGAGTACAGAACGTGAGCTGATGCCAAAGTTGCGTGTCCGCAGAGATCGATCTCGAAATCCGGGGTAAACCACCTGAGGGAGTATCCTCTCTCTTCTTTAAGCAGAAAAGCAGTTTCAGGTACTGAGTTCTCCCTGGCGATGCTTTTTAAGAGGCTGTCCGGTAGCCTCTCCTCCAGAAAAACCACAGAAGCAGGGTTTCCGGAGAATATGCTGTCGGTGAAAGCATCTACTTGGAATGATTGTAAAACCATCAGTGTACAATATTTATAATTTTACCGGGAACAATAATTATTTTCTTTACAACAGCTCCGGAGAGAAATTTTTCCGTGTTCTCATTTTTTCTGACAAGTTCCTCAATCTCTCTTATTTTGAGAGATAAGGAGAGGGAAAGCCTATATCTGAGCTTTCCGTTGAAAGAAACCGGGTACTCGAATACATCCTCACGGGTATATTCTTCTTTGTACTCAGGAAAAGCAGCATAGGAGATGCTCTCATTATGGTCCAGGATACTCCAGAGTTCTTCGCACATATGAGGCGCAAATGGGGAGAGAAGTACAATAAGCTGTTCAAGAACCTCCCTTTTGTTGCAACCCAGGTCAGTAAGCTCGTTAACTGCAATCATAAACGCACTTACACTGGTGTTGAACGAAAAACACTCAATGTCGTCCTGAATCTTGCGTATCAGTTTGTGAAGTATTTTAAGCTCTGACGGTGTGGCCCTTTCTTCTGAGATCAACAATCCCTCTTTCTTAAAGAACAATCTCCAGAACTTCCTGAGAAAACGATGCACGCCATCAATCCCGTTTGTGTCCCAGGGTTTTGACTGTTCCAGCGGTCCAAGGAACATCTCATACATTCTGAGAGTGTCCGCGCCATATTTTTCGCAGATAACATCAGGATTGACAACATTGTACATAGACTTGCTCATCTTTTCCACTGCCCACCCGCATATATACTCTCCATTTTCGAGAATAAATTCTGCTGTTGCAAATTCCGGCATCCAATTTCTGAAAGCCTCTGTATCGAGCCTGTCGTTGCTAACAATGTTTACATCTACGTGTATCTCAGTTGTATCATATTCGTGCTTTAAACCATAAGAAACAAATGTATTGGTTCCCTTGATCCTGTATACAAAGTTGGAACGTCCCTGAATCATCCCCTGATTGATCAGTTTTTTGAAAGGTTCTTCCTCACACACATAACCTGTGTCAAAAAGGAACTTGTTCCAGAAACGGGAATAGATCAGATGGCCGGTTGCGTGCTCGGCGCCACCAATGTACAGGTCCACATTTTTCCAGTAACGGATTTCTCTCTCTCCAACAAGAGTATCTTCGTTTGAAGGGTCCATATACCTTAAATAGTATGCACTGCTGCCGGCAAAACCGGGCATAGTGCTCTTTTCCAGAGGGTAACCCTGATATGTCCAGTTCTCTGCTCTTGCCAAAGGAGGCTCTCCGTTCTCGGTAGGCAGAAACTTGTCCACAGGGGGAAGCTCAAGAGGCAGGTCTGAGTGTTCTAACGGGAATGGAATTTCATCTTTGTAATATATGGGAAAAGGCTCTCCCCAGTAGCGCTGTCTGGAAAAAATGGCATCGCGGAGTCTGAAGTTAACTTTTCTTTTGCCTATTCCTCTGCTCTCAACGGCCTCAATTGCAGCAGGTATTGCCTCCTTAACTGACATACCGCTTAGAAAACCTGAGTTACACATTATCCCCTCTTTTGCGTCAAAACTCTCTCTGGAAATATCGCAGCCCTCAATCAGAGGAACTATTTTTAAATCAAAGCTTTTTGCAAACACATAGTCACGGCTGTCGTGAGCGGGCACAGCCATAATTGCTCCGGTACCGTAACCTGCAAGTACATATTCTGATATCCAAACCGGTATCTTCTCGTTTGTAAAAGGATTTGTTGCATAGCTGCCGGTAAAGACTCCTGTAACTTTACGGGTTTCTGCCATCCTCTCTCTCTCAGTTTTTTTTGCCGAGTTTGCAAGATATTTTTCAACTTCGTTTTTCAACTCCGGAGTTGTAAGTTTTTCAACCCACTCGCTTTCAGGAGCTAAGACCATAAAAGTGGCACCAAAAATAGTATCTGCCCTGGTAGTGAATATCTCAATTTCGTACTCAGAAGTGCCGTTAAAAACCTTGAACAAAATCTCAGCCCCCTCTGACCTTCCTATCCAGTTCCTCTGCATCTCCTTGAGAGAATCAGACCAGTCAAGTGCATCAAGGCCATTGAGCAATCTTTCTGCATAGGCTGATACTCGCAACTGCCACTGCTTCATCTTTTTCTGCTCCACAGGATGCCCCCCTCTGACAGACAAACCTTCTTTTACCTCATCATTTGCAAGTACTGTACCCAAAGCAGCACACCAGTTGACCGATGTTTCCCCCAAATACGCAAGTCTGTATTGCATTAATATGTCGGATTTCTCCTTTTCGTTATAACCACCCCAGTCAGCAGCAGTGAACAGATTCACCTCTGACGATGCAGCCCTTACATTTGCATTTCCCTCTCTTTCGAAAATCCTTTGCAAAATATCAATTTTCTCTGCCTTGTTGGTTTCAAGATTGTACCAGTGAGAAAACATTTGCAGAAATGCCCATTGAGTCCATTTATAATATTTTGGATCACATGTTCTTACCTCTCTTGACCAGTCGTACGAAAAACCTATCTTGTCCAGCTGTTCCTTGTATCGGGCGATGTTCTGTTCGGTAGTTACAGCAGGATGCTGGCCGGTCTGAATGGCAAACTGCTCTGCGGGCAGCCCGAATGCATCATAACCCATAGGATGGAGAACATTGTAGCCTTTTAGTCTTTT
Organism: Bacteroidales bacterium UBA6088; assembly: GCA_002428635.1. Classification (GTDB taxonomy): domain Bacteria; phylum Bacteroidota; class Bacteroidia; order Bacteroidales; family UBA932; genus Bact-08. Next base: position 36,496 of record DIXE01000015.1, on the reverse strand, counting down.
GTAACGGCTGAATATGTCGCTGGCTATGTAACCAAGCGGATGCCCCACGTGAAGTCCCGCCCCTGAAGGGTATGGGAACATATCAAGAACATAAAACTTGGGTTTTGATTCGTCGATTGAGACTTTAAATATCTCTTTTTCTGCCCAGTTGCGCTGCCACCTCTTCTCAATGTCAAGAAAATTATACTCCATTTGCTGTTATTGTTTCAAACGGCAAATGTAGTAATAATTGCTATTTTCTCAGCTTGAATTCCACCGGCAATGCAATTTTGACTCTGACTGTTTCACCCTTATACATTCCGGGCTTCCATTTTGGAGATGCTTTTACAACTTTTAGAGTCTCTGCGTCTATTGCATCATCGAGAGATTTGACAATTCTGACTGATGAGACTGACCCGTCTTTCTCCACAATGAATTCCACCATTACACGCCCCTGAATACCTGCATTTATTGCAGATTTGGGGTATTTCACATAGTCATAAACCCATCTGTCCAAGAAGGTCTGTTCATTGGAATTGAGAAATGCAGGAGCCTTGTCCACTTCGTAGCGGGTATATATTCTGTCTCCACTCTTAGAATTTTGTTTGCCTGTCTCAGGTACCTCTTCTTGTTGTGAATCAGAAAGAGCAGTCCTGTATAACGGATATTCACTGCCGGAAGCTATTCTGGAAAGCTCCACGGTGTACATTACAATGTCTTCAAGGCGGGTATAGTCAATATGCTCTTCTGTATCCCTGAGTGTACGGTTATCCCTGTGATTTCCGGTAGTAATGAGCAGAGCAGGAATACCTGAGGTTGTGAAGTTTTGGTGGTCTGATATGGAACCAATAGTCGAGTGGAGTTCCGGAGAGAGCATTGCCGGCATTGATGATGTCTCTTTCACCAGAGTGCTCAGTGTTGCATCGTATAATGAAGTGTAAGCCTGAAAGGAATTAGCCGATCCGGAACGCCCCACCATATCAAGATTTATCATCAGAGATATACTGTCTCTAAAGGTAAAAGCTCTGTTGAGAAAGTACCAGGAACCGGTCGCCATCTTCTCTCCTGCACCAAAAGCAGCAATTATAACTGTACGTTTGAAAAGAAAGGATTTTGCATTTATCTCTCTGGCTATCTCCATCAGAGCTGCAACTCCGGAGGCATTGTTATCAGCACCCCTGAATATCTGTTTTTCAGAAATTGAGTTCACATCAGTCTCGTTAAAGCCAAGATGGTCATAATGAGCACCAATAATAATATACTGATTCCTGAGCTTAGGATCGTATCCTTCAATTATTGCCAGCACATTTCTGGACTGAATTGTATCGTCGCCTGCAGTAACAAACGAAAAATCCTGACCGGTCCGCGGATAGAGATCCAGCAAACCATACTCTTTGAATATTCCGGAGATGTAATCAGCTGCACGGTTCTCCCCAATGGTGCCCGACTCTCTCCCCAAAAGTGAATCAGAAGTAAGAGCAGTTATGTGTCTTTTAAGATTTTCTCTGGTTGACTGGGCTTCAAGACCAGATGCAGACAGCATAAAAGTTATCAGCAATATGGTTATACTACTTTTCATTGTCTCGTGTCGGCAAAACTTCCAGCCAGTAACCGTCCGGATCAGAGATAAAATAGATACCCATTTTGATGTTTTCGAAACATATACAGTCCATTTTTTTATGAAGCTGGTATGCCTCCTGATAGTTGTCAGTTCTGAAAGCCAGATGAAACTCATTGTCTCCCAGATTGTAAGGCCTGTTCCAATCTCTCAGCCAGGTGAGCTCCAACTGGTGAGAGGAGGTACCGTCTGACAGGTATACAATTATGAACGAACCATCTTCGGGAACGATTCTTCTTATCTCAGCAAGGCCAAGGGCTCTGTTGTAGAAATCAAGGCTACGGTCCAGATCTCTGACATTTATGTTGTTGTGAACAAATCTGAATTTTGTCATATCTTTTAATTTATCAATCTCTCGAAAAGTGTGGCATATCCTGTGGAATTTCAAAAGAAAACTCTACAAGACCTGATATAATTCCGTCTGTTCGCCAGGGGGTCTGGTGTATAAATTTACGAACTCCTCCCTTTTCTATGGTGTAAGAGTTGGATTCTCCCTTTTCAAGCATTTGCCTGATAAGTCTCCAGGATCTGTCACTGTGACAGTCCCTGAGGTTTTTACCGATAAGATCACCGTGAGACTGAAAGGTTTTGCGGGCTTTGGAATTCTGATACAAGACATTGGCATCAAGGTCGCAAACAGTCACTGCACAGTTGAGCTCCCGGGCCCATTCAAAATCCTTCATCAATTTACTTTTTATAAAAAGGAGGTCTTACCACCACCGCCTTAACAAGTTTATCCCTTACTTTTATGTATATCTCGCTTTGTGCTTTGGAAAATGCAGGAGTTACGTATGCCATCCCTATTGCCTTTTTTAAGAAAGGGCCCATTGTTCCGGATGTAACAATACCAATTTCCGTGCCGCTTGCATCACACACAGAGTAACCGTGCCTTGGAATTCCTTTCTCCACAAGTTCAAATCCTACCAGTTTGCGGGAAACACCGATCTCCTTCTGTGATAAAAGAAGTGCTTTGTCAAGGAAATCGCCCTTTGCCTCGCTAAATTTTGTTATCCATCCCAGTCCGGCCTCAATTGGTGAAGTAGTGTCGTCAATATCGTTTCCATAAAGACAGAAACCCATTTCCAGACGCAGAGTATCCCTTGCTCCCAGTCCGATAGGCTTAATGTCGTATTCCTTTCCGGCATCGAATACAGCTTTCCAAAGCTTATCGGCATCCTCATTGGCTACATAAATTTCACAACCGCCCGATCCGGTATAACCGGTAGTGGAGAAAATCGCATCCTTAATACCTGCAATAGTAAGTTTCTTAAAGGTGTAATACTCCATATTCTCAACTTCTGTGTCACATATCTTTTGCATTGCCTTGAGAGCATAAGGGCCCTGTACTGCAAGCTGGCAAATTTCATCCGAAGCATTAAAGAGCTCTTTGCCAGGGGTAATGCCAAATTTTGGAGCTATTGCCGAAAGGTGAGCGTAATCCTTTTCTGTATTGGATGCATTCACAACCAACAGGTATGTAACAGGGTCGATGCAATAAACCAGAAGGTCATCCACAATACCTCCTTTGCCGTTAGGAAAGCAGGAGTACTGAATTTTACCTGGTGTAAGCAGAGAAACATCATTTGAAGTTGAATATTGAAGATAAGCAAGGGCAGAAGGGCCTTTTACCCAAATCTCCCCCATATGGGAAACATCAAACACCCCCACTTTTTCTCTTACGTGGTTATGTTCTTCGTTGATTCCAGTATATTCAACCGGCATATTATAGCCTGCAAACGGGACCATTTTGGCTCCGAGGTCAATGTGTTTCTGTGTAAATGCTGTAGTTTTCATATGTAATTTGTGTTATTTTGCCTTTAAATCGTAAACCCACAGATCGCCGGGTGAGTTTTCTTCTTCAAGAAGTTTTGCAAGAGCCTCTTTGGCCTTGAGAATATCAGGATACCCTCCGGCAGAAACCATTCTGAAGCCATTGGCAAGATCCAGATAAACCGGTTCAATCCCCAATGATTTGAGTTTTTCTCCCAGCTTTGCAGCATTGTTGTGGTCCTTAAAGCTTCCGGCAATCAGATGGTATCTTTGAGAAGTTATTTGTTTTTGAGTTACTGCAGAGTCAACAGGATGTGCCTTTGTGCTGTCCGTAACAGTTGTGTCAGTTTTTACGGGAATAACTGCAATATAAAGACTGTCTCTGATCTTCCTTGCATACTCAAGATCGGTGGAGGTGGGCATCCCCAGCTTTGCCCTTATCCGGTCACACCCGGAAAATGACAAAAGCAGTGCGATGATAATCAACAGCAGGGACTTTTTCATAATATTGTCGTGATTCTAATGTGTACCTCTGCAAAAGTAGCTAATTTAGCACAAAGTGAAAAATAAATGTATATTTGAATGTTAAGATGAAAGCTAGATCTCTTTTCACTCTCCTGTTTCTGACACTGAGTGTTTTTGCCTCAAAGGCAGATACTCTCAGAATTATCTTTATTGGAGATATTATGCAGCATACAGCACAGATAGAATCTGCGCGCAAAGCTTCTGCAGCAGGAATTAAAAAAAATTACGACTATACAGGCTGCTTCAGACATATACACAAAAGATTTTCTCAGGCCGATGTAGTTGTAGCCAATATGGAGACAACTTTTGCAGGCGCACCTTACACCGGATACCCCTCTTTCAGTTCTCCACCCTCATTACTGACAGATGCTAACAATAGCGGAATAGATGTTTTTCTGGCAGCTAACAATCATATTTGCGACAAAGGAGAGAGAGGTCTTAAAAAAACAATAGACCTTTACGACTCTCTTAAAATACAATATACAGGCATATACCGCAACAGGGAAGAGCAGATTGCAAAAAAAACCCTCATTATCACCGGGAAAGACTTCAGGATTGCACTTCTTAACTATACTTACGGAACAAACGGAATACCTGTCAACGCTTCTTATCAGGTTAATTTTACAGACACCTCTGCTATGGCTGAGGACTTAGAAAGGTCAGGCACTCTTGGGTGCGACCTTGTTGTGGTCTGCATTCACTGGGGAACTGAATACAATCTGAAATTCTCCCCCTCCCAGGAAAAGATTGCGAAATTTTTACTCTCAAAAGGTGTTAATGTAATTATCGGCTCACACCCACACGTTCCACAGCCGGTTGCAGTATCGGTGGGAGGCGATGGAGAGATCAAATCTGTGGTGTATTACTCTCTTGGAAACGCAATCTCCAACATGACAGCTCCTTATACCAGAATCGGATTAATGGCCGAAATATCTGTAACCAGAGACTCTAGCGACAAAGCTGTGCTTTTGCCCCCGTCCACAGAGTATATATGGACCTCCCGGCCAGGAACAATTGATGATAGCTTCTCGATTCTCCCTGTTTCCACATTCAGTGAGAAACCTTCACTCTTCAGGAGCAGGGCAGAATACGACAAAATGATGTACTACTATTTACAGTTAAAAAAATGACAGAAAGAATTATTGTTATAGACGAGATTGACCCGGTTGAATTGTATGGTATCAATAACAGAATCATTGACCTGTTTTCAAGCCATTTCCCCAAAATCAGAATTACTGTCAGGGGTTCAGAAATACTTCTCAAGGGCAATCAGTCAGACATTGACATTTTTGAAGAGAAATTCTCTCAGCTTACAGAGCTCAAAAGAACAAAAAGACACCTTTCAGAACAGGATGTGGAATTTTTACTCTCTTCAAAAAAGGACAATCAGCCTGTAAAACCCGACGGGAATGTGATTGTTTACGGAAATGAGGGCAAAATTATAACTGCACGTACCAAAAACCAGAAGAGACTGGTTGAGTGCTACGAGGATAACGATTTGCTATTTGCAGTGGGACCGGCCGGAACAGGAAAGAGTTACACAGCAATAGCCCTTGCGGTGAGAGCCCTCAAAAACAGAGAAGTAAGAAGGATTATCCTCACTCGTCCAGCAGTGGAGGCCGGAGAGAGACTGGGCTTTTTGCCGGGAGATCTCAGGGAGAAGCTCGACCCGTATCTTCAGCCTCTTTACGATGCTCTCAGGGATATGCTTCCGTCAAAAAAACTTGAAGCTCTGATGGAGGAGGGGATAATTCAGATCGCTCCCCTGGCATATATGAGAGGAAGAACTCTGGAAAGCGCCGTAGTGATATTGGATGAGGCGCAGAACACTACTCTGGGGCAGTTGAAAATGTTCCTTACAAGAATGGGACACCACGCAAAATTCATTGTTACAGGAGACGTAACTCAGGTAGATCTTCCCCACCCTTCCGATTCAGGTCTTATCAAGGGTATGGAAATCTGCAGAGGGATAAAGGGTGTGTCTGTGATCAGTTTCGGCAAGGAGGATATTGTTCGCCACCCCATAGTGACGAAGGTCGTGAGTGCTTTTGAAAAGATGGAAAAGAAGAACCTCAAAGAGCAGCCCCATTAAGCAGACCTGTGGCAATTCCGTTTCTGATTGTATGAACTCCGTTTACAATTACGTGTTCGATACCACAGGCAAACTGATGAGGTTTATCAAACGTAGCCCGGTCAATAATTGTGTCGGGATCAAAAATTGTGATGTCAGCCCAGTTACCGACGGCCAGAAGACCTCTGTCTTTAAGGCCTATACGCGATGCCGGCAGGGATGTGCATTTTTCAATCGCACGTGAAATGTCCATCAGATTCTCATCTCTGCAGTACTTACCGATGAATCTGGGGAAGCTGCCGTAAGCTCTTGGGTGAGGCATATTCTCAGAAAGTTTTCCGGTAGGAGAATATGCACTGCAGTCAGAAATCGGCATTCCGAGAGGATGTGAAAGAAAAAGCTTTACATTCTCCTCTTTCATGGCAAAGCCTACAATATCCACCACCATCTCCTCAGATACAAGTATATATCTGATGAATTCCCACTCGTCTGTTCCGTGCAGTTTTGCGCACTCTTTTACATTCAGCCCAATAAACTTTCTGTTTTCTGGATTTTTTGCAGATGTAATCATAACATTCTGTGAACCTCCAAGCCTGTTCATTCTGGCCATCACCCATTTCCCTATCTCTGCTGCTTTGTTGCTATCGTTGAGTCTTGCAACAATTTCTGCTGTAGAACCTTGCCTGTCGTTAAGCGGAACAAAAATCGACATCCCTGTTGAAAACGCAATATATGGATATCTGTCAAAAGCAATATCCAATCCAGAAGTCCGGGCTTTTTCTATGCGGCTTATCAGCTTTGGGGCTTTGTGCCAGTTAGCGGCATTCTGAGCCTTAAGGTGAGATATTTCAAGTTTCACCCCTGCCTTGACAGCAATTGCAATAGCCTCTTCCAGAGCCCCTTCTACCTGATCGTCTTCATTTCTCATGTGAATGGCAAACAGACCTCCCCTTTTTGCCACTACCTTGCATAACTCTGCAATTTCGTCTGATGTAGCGTATGATCCGGGTGTGTACTCCAATCCGCTGGAGATCCCTATAGCTCCTCTTTCCATCTCCTGTTCCAGAAGATATTTCATTCTTTTTATCTGCTCGTTTGTAGCTGGTACATTATTATCACCAACCACTATATGTCTTAAGGTCCCCTGACCTATAAAACTGCCAATGTTAAATCCGTGTCCGCAACTTTTGAGGTCAGAATAGTAGTCAGAAATACTCTGCCACCTGTCTCCGGGAAAGACACTCTCTCCGCAGTTGCCGCCAATATCTGTTGTAACTCCCTGATATATTTTGCTGTCCCCAAGAGGGGCATAAAAAATGTTTCCGTCTGTGTGGGAGTGTATGTCAATAAAACCCGGAGACACTGCTTTACCGGCAGCATCTATCAAAACATCGGCACTATCTCCGATTTCGCCCAGAGCAGCAATTTTTCCGTTTTTAATTCCTAAAGAGCCCTTTATTGGCGTTCTCCCGTCACCTGTATAGATCAGGCCGTTCTTAACAATTGTTTCAAAATGATTTCCAACCTTAATGTCTGAGGCATCGGAAAATCCCAGGCCAATAGCTGCACCTGCAAAAAGGGAGCTTTTTAAAAAATCTCTTCTGCTGATTGGATTTGCCATAATTATATTTTTAAAAAATTGTTCAACGAACCTTTATCCCGGCAGTTTTGTATACCCCGAAACCCTCTCCTTTGGAAAAAACAAGGTAAGCATCTATAGCCGGATTGGAATTCAGAAATTTCGTAGATTCTTCCAAACCGGCCACCATAAAGAATGTTGCAATGGCATCTGCAGTCATTGCATCTTTTGCAACAACTGTTGCACTTAGAAGCGAATGCCTTACCGGATAGCCTGTCCTGGGATCTATGGTGTGAGAGTATTTTACCCCATTTTCCTCATAGAATTTTCTGTAGTTGCCTGATGTTGCCAGCCCTTTCCCGGAGATCTCAAGCACCTCCTGAAGCTCCTCTCCCGGGATTATGTTGCCTTCAATCGGCTTGTCAATCCCCACCCTCCAGAGTTTTCCCTTTGAATTAACACCCTTGCAGAATATCTCTCCCCCTACCTCAACAAGATAATTCTTTACTCCTAAATTGTCAAATTCCCGAGCAATAAAATCTGAGGTAAACCCTTGAGCTATTGCATTCATATTCAGAGTAATTCTCTGATCTTTCTTTATCAGTTTCTCTCCAAAAAGCTCAACTTTGTCCATCCCCACAAAATTGAGGATACTGTCTATCATTTGGGGAGTAACGCTGTCCCGTCTCTTCAGGCCAAAGCCCCAAACATCAAACAAGGGTGCTCCTGTTATGTCAAAAGCTCCACCTGACAGTTCGAATATCTCTCGTGAGCGGTTAAAAACTTCAATAAAAAGAGTGTCAGGAACAACATCTTCATTTCTGTTTATAGCTGAAATCAAAGAAGAGGGATTATAGACAGACATCAGACTGTCAATCCTGTGCAGCAGATTTTCTACCTCATTGGCCGGAGAGCCGGAGATGTCCGGAGAATATACTATATGATAGGTAGTACCCTGTGTAAAACCCTCCAGCGTCAGGTATTCTGCTCTCTTTGCACAGCTGATGTTCAGTAAAATTACAATTGCCGGCAAAAGGACTATCCTGATGCAACTTAAGGATAATTTCATATAACGAAGGGGTTTTGGCACAAATTTAGAATAAAATAAATTATCTTTGTATGTTTTAATGAAGACTTTGTACATTATGTCAAAATTTCCCGGATTATTTATCTCCATCACCGTATCACTTCTGATTGTGCTGATTGCGGGCTGTAAAAAAGATGACGAAGAGGAAACTTCTGAATCTATGGTTGGAATTCTCAACTTTGAGCTCCCGGAATATCTGCTGTCCGGAACTCAGTACAATCTTAGCGGAGAGGGCATTACCTTTCCTGCCACAGGTATAACCTACAAATGGAGCACAAGCGGATTTGCGCCTGATTCAGCAACCGGACAAAGCATAACAGTTATCACTCCTCTCGAAATTGGAAATTTCACGGTAACTCTCAGTGCTCAATTGGATGGTTACTACTCCAAAAGTATATCCAGAACCACAACTATCATAAAGCCTTCATCTCCCGAGAGCTTCTCCGGAGTTGTTTACGGCAACGATTACATTACTGATCCCCGGGACGGTAAGCATTACTACTTTTCTGAGATCGGAGATCTTTTATGGTTCTCATCAAATCTCAACTGGGAAGGCTCCGGCAGACCATACAAGAATATAAGCGCACTCTCTCACATTTTCGGCCGCCTCTACTCCTGGCAGGAGGCTACTGCAACAACCGGCGGCAACGGCGTTTGCCCTCCCGGCTGGAGAGTTCCAACTAATCTGGATTGGGAAAATCTGGCAAAGTATCTCAACGGTGGAGTTTCGCTTCCCTTTGATGATCCCTGGAGAGGTCTGGGCAGCAAAATTACTGTTGAAGCAAAACTCAACGGAGTGAATATGTGGAAATACAGTCCCAGCAACAATAAGGAGAATCTTTTCAACTGGAACGCACTACCCGGAGGTAATGCCACAGGCATACTATCCAGCTTTATCAACTTAAATAACTATGGGATGTGGTGGTCATCAACTCAGGCCGATGCCGGCAATGCACACTACCGTTACATCTTTTTCGACAGTTCTGATTTCTCTTACAATATTGCCAACAAGACCTATTTCGGAGCATCTGTGAGATGCGTCAGAGGGGTCAATCAATAAGACATACTATGAAAAAATTATCAAAAGGTTTAATCACACTCCTGCTCGTTGCAGGTGCTCTCCTTCTCGTTTTTCTATGGGGAATGAAAAGCTATAACAACCTGGTATCTCAGGAAGAGATGGTTACATCTGCCTGGTCACAGGTAGAGAATGTATACCAAAGAAGGGCCGATCTTATTCCCAATCTGGTTGCTACTGTCAAGGGCTATGCAGAGCACGAGAGAGAAACTCTGGAAGCCGTTGTTAATGCAAGATCCAAAGCAACCCAGACAACCATTGATCCCACTAACATTACTGCCGAGAAACTTCAGGAGTTTCAGGCTGCACAGGGTGAGCTAACCGGTGCCCTCAACCGGCTCATGGTGGTTGTCGAGAGATATCCCGATCTCAAGGCCAACCAGAACTTTCTTGAGCTTCAGGCACAGCTTGAAGGCACAGAAAACAGAATTACCGTAGAGAGGCAAAAGTTCACCGAAACTGCCAAGTCGTACAACACTATGATCCGTCAGTTCCCAAGGAATGTTATTGCCTCTTTGTTCGGATTTGAGAGAAAGGTTTACTTCGAAGCACAGGAGGGTGCAGAAACTGCTCCAAAAGTTGAATTTTAACCGTGAATAATCCCTTCATAACTGATGAGGAGAGGGATCAGATTATTCGGGCAATAGAATCTGCCGAGCTCAGAACTTCCGGAGAAATAAGGGTTCATATGGAAAGTTCCTGCAAAGGCGATCCTGTTCTCAGGGCAATTCTGATCTTTAACAGGCTTGAAATGTTCAAAACCCGCGACAGAAATGGTGTGCTGATATATGTTGCAGTAAAATCGAGGAAATTATCCATAATCGGAGATTCCGGAATAAATTCTGTTGTACCCGAGGACTTCTGGAGCGAGGTTAAGGAGATTCTTGCCTCGCATCTCTCACTGGGACAACTCTCTGAGGGAATTTCCAAAGCCGTTGCCGTTTGCGGGGAAAAACTGTCGGAATACTTTCCGTATAAAAAAGACGATACCAATGAGCAGAGCAATGAAATATCTTTCGGCGATTAGAACATTTGCAGTAATCCTGATTTTTCTGGTAATTGCTGCAGGGCTTAAAGCCGATATTCCCCCCAGACCTTCTCCTCCCAGGCTGGTGAATGACTTGGCCTCCCTGCTCAAGCCAGAAGAGGTCTCTGCTCTTGAAAGATCTCTGGTGAGATTTGCCGATACCACCTCAAACCAGATAGCTGTTGTAATAGTCAGTACTCTGGGCGGAATGGACAAATCTGAGTTCGCTTACAAAATAGGTCAAAGCTGGGGAGTCGGGCAGTCAAAATTCAACAACGGCATAGTTATCCTTTTAAAGCCAAAAAGTTCAGAAGAGAAGGGCGAGGTTTTCATTGCGACTGGTTACGGCCTGGAAGGAGTTCTTCCGGATGCAATCTGCAAGAGAATTATCGAAAAGGAGATGATCCCCTACTTTATGAACAACGACTACTACGGAGGAATTACAGAAGCCCTTAAGGTGATAATGCCCATAGTATCGGGAGAGATCAACTCAAAAGATTACGCAAAATCTGTGGATGAGGGCACAATGGACGCATTGATCTCCGGATTCGTTATCATAATGATAATTGTGATAACAATAATATTTGCGGCATTCAAAAATACGGGAGACAATATCGGAGGCAAGGGAAAGAGAAGGGGACTTAGTCTTCTGGATGTGCTGATTCTGGGCTCGATGCTCTCGGGAAGAGGGGGCAGTTATTCCGGAAGATCAGGAGGTTTCGGTTCCGGAGGTTTTGGAGGAGGAGGATTTGGCGGATTTGGCGGTGGAGGTTTCGGAGGGGGCGGTGCCGGAGGCAGCTGGTAGATACCGGCATAAGATATCAGAAATTATTATTTCCCAGTCTGGTATTTCAGGTTAATCAATACAATCTCAGAGTCTGTTCCAATTCTGTATTTTGGCCCCCACAGTCCAAGTCCGGATGTTACAATAAAGTGAGTATCAGACTTTTTTGTGTAACCATACCCCAGTTCAAAAATTTTCTTTACAATTATGTTTCCCGGCCAAAACTGACCGTTATGGGTGTGTCCCGATATTTGTATGTCAGGCCCGGCAGCTTCTGCTTCTGAAAGATTGATTGGTTGATGATCCATCAGTATCGTCACCTTATCTTTATCAATTCCCTCCATCAGGGTCTTTAAAGAGAGTCTTTCTCTGTTTGTAATATCGTCCCTGCCGATTATCGCCACCTCTCCGTTAACAGCCAATATGGATCTATCGGTGAGAACGGTTATTCCTGCAGACTCAAGATAATGGATAATCTCCATCTTCTCCCCTCCGTAGAATTCGTGATTTCCGGGAACGGCAAAAACTCCGTATGGGGCTGAGATTCCTGATAAAACATCTTTCATATTCTGCTCTGCAAGTGGTTTAAGCTCGTTGTCTGTTATATCCCCGGGGAGCAGCACTATATCGGGCTTTTGAGCATTGATAAGAGATACAAATCTACGTAGTTCTTTTACCCTTATATTGTTGCCAAGATGGAGATCGCTTGCAATTACTACTTTTATAGAAGAAGATGAAGATTCTCCCTTTCTCAAATCAATCTCTCTTACTGTAACAACAGGATTGTTGTAGCGGTATTTTCCCCAAGCCATCAGGGATGTGGTTGTCAGCAAAACCGCAATAACGAATATCTGACGAATTGAGACAATGATTCCGGGAGAAAAGGAGGATAACACTCCGGATAACTTAAAAATTATCATAAGCAGATCAAATACCAGGAAAAACATAGCAAAATATACGGTTGCTACCACAAATGAAAACCCTGCAGATAAAAACACTCTCTGGAGGCCGGTTCCGATTATTTTTTCAGCAAAAAATCCTGCGGCAAGTGAGATGAACAGCAGGATATATACTGATAGTACCACCCATTTTACCAAAGTCAGAGAGGAAAGATTGTGCCACATTCTTAGCGCGGAGTATACTCCTGGAAGGGCAATTATCAGAAAGAAAATTAAGAAAAAAATATTTTTCACTTTTTTATTGGCCCATTAAGTTTGAAAAGAAATCATTGCCTTTGTCATCAATCAGCAGGAATGCCGGTAGGTTTTCAACCTCAATCTTATATATTGCCTCCATTCCAAGCTCCGGATACTCCAAGAGCTCAACTTTTTTTATGCTGTTTGTAGCAACAATAGCAGCCGGGCCGCCAATACTTCCCAGGTAAAACCCTCCGTGCTTTTTGCAGGATTCGGTAACCTGTTTGCTTCTGTTTCCTTTTGCAATCATAATCATACTCGCTCCCTGACTCTGGAACTCTTCTACATAAGGGTCCATTCTTCCGGCGGTGGTCGGACCGAATGAGCCGCTCGCCATTCCGGCAGGTGTCTTTGCCGGACCGGCATAATAGACCGGATGATCTTTGAGGTATTGAGGTATTTCCTCACCGGAGCGAAGCCTCTCCCTGATTTTTGCGTGAGCGGCATCTCTGGCAACTACAATGGTACCGTTCAACAAAAGAAAGGTTGAAACCGGTAGCTTAGACAAATGGGCTAGAATCTCTTTCATAGGCCTGTTGAGATCTATCATCTCTCCTCCGTGATTGAGAGCTACAGGATTGCGCAGTTCTTTGGGAACCAGCCTGATTGGATCTGAATCCAAAGTTTCAAGCCAGATTCCTCCGCGATTTATCTTTGCCTTAATGTTTCTGTCTGCACTGCAGGATACAGCCATACCCACAGGGCAGGAAGCACCGTGTCTCGGGAGCCTTATAACCCTTATATCATGGGCAAAGTATTTACCTCCGAACTGGGCTCCGATACCCATATTCTGAGCTGCCTTGAGAAGCTTTGATTCCAATTCAAAATCTCTGAAGGCATAGCCCTCTTCTCCCCCTTTTCCTGGTAATCCGTCCAGATATTTTGCAGAGGCCAGCTTGACTGTCTTCATACACATCTCGGCAGATGTTCCACCGATAACAAATGCAATATGATAGGGAGGGCAGGCAGATGTCCCCAGTGTTTTCATCTTTTCCACCAGATACTTTTCCAGAGACTCAGGATTCAGAAGAGATTTGGTTTCCTGAAAAAGAAAGCTTTTATTTGCAGATCCACCCCCTTTTGCAATAAAGAGAAAATCGTATTGATCCCCGTCAACAGAGAGTATGTCTATCTGTGCAGGGAGATTGTTTCCGGAGTTCTTCTCGGTGTACATATCGAGAGCAATGTTCTGTGAATACCTCAGGTTGTCCTTTTGATAAGTGTCGAATATTCCGTGGGACAAGGATTCGTAGTCACCTCCTCCGGTATAGACTTGCTGGCCTTTCTTTGCAAAAATTATGGCTGTACCCGTATCCTGGCAAAAAGGGAGCAGGCCCTTTGCAGATATGCCTGCGTTGAGCAGCATTGTGAGTGCAACAGTTTTGTCATTTACACTGGCCTGCGGATCGTTAAGAATAGCGGCAACCTGTTCGTTGTGCCCGGGCCTGAGCATAAATGCAATATCGTGCATAGCTTGTGCGGCAAGCAGTCTGAGCCCCTGGGGATCTACTTTAAGCACAGGTTTTCCTTCAAACTCAGAAACAGATACATATTCCTTCGTCAGCAGATGATACTTGGTTGAGTCCTCGCCCAGAGGAAACATATCATTATATTTAAACTCCATTTTTCTCTCTTTAATCAATTACTAATTAAATAACAAAAATCAGCCGGCAGAGTTCTCCAAAAGGAACTTTTTCATAAACTCTCCCAGATCTCCGTCCAGCACAGACTGTGTATCGGAGGTTTCGTAGCCGGTCCTCAAGTCTTTGACCATCTTGTAAGGATGAAGCACATAACTTCTTATCTGTGAGCCCCACTCAATCTTCAGCTTTTTACCCTCCAACTCTGCCTCCCTCTCCCTTCTCTTTCTGAGTTCCAACTCATACAGGTGCGATTTGAGTATCCTCAGAGCATTTTGGCGGTTATCGAGCTGAGAGCGGGTCTCTGTGTTTTCCACAGTAATACCGGAAGGAATATGCCTCACCCTGACGCCCGTCTCAACCTTGTTCACATTCTGGCCACCCGCTCCGCCGGAACGGTAGGTATCCCACTCCAGATCTCCGGGATTGATTTCAATAAGAATTGTATCGTCCACTGCCGGATATACAAACACAGAGGAGAAGGTTGTCTGGCGCTTGCCCTGTGCATTGTAGGGTGATATTCTCACCAGTCTGTGCACACCGTTTTCGGTTTTAAGATAACCGTATGCATACTCTCCCTCAAACTCAATTGTCACCGATTTTATCCCGGCTTCGTCTCCCTCAATTAAATCATAGATATGCACTTTGTAGCCGTTTCGCTCACCCCATCTCACATACATTCTCATAAGCATAGAAGACCAGTCGTTGCTCTCTGTGCCCCCGGCACCCGAGTTGATCTTAAGTATCGCCCCAAGATTGTCTCCCTCTCCACCCAGCATCTTTCTTATCTCCAGACTCTCCAGTTTTTCAAGAATCTGGTCATAAAGCAAATCTGCATCTTTTTCGGCAGAGGGATCCTCTCTTGCAAACTCCATCAGCACCCCGAGATCTTCAAACATTCTCTCTATCTCGTCAGAAGCATTAACCCAATATTTTACGGGAGTAATACTCTTCAGAAACTTTTCAGCCTCAGACGGATCTTTCCAGAAACCATCTGCAAGGGTAATCTTTTCCCCCTCTTTTAACTTTTCTCTTTTACCATCAATGTCAAAGAGACCTCCCCAACGCCTTGCTGCGCTGCCGGAGCTCTCTAAGTTGTTCCGGATTAATCATTATTATCTGTTTTTCTGACCTTTTGGTCAATTATTAATTTTACCTCTCTAATCGTCTCATCGTAATCAAAGCCTCTTAACAAGGCAAAGCGCACCAGTTTTCCCATCATCTTCTCATAACTCTCCCCCACTTTGATTTCACGGCTCTTTTTAATCAATAACTCCTTAAGTCGCTCTTTGTTCATTTGCTGAGGGTACTCCTCCATTGCCTCGCTGATAATTTTATCTTCCAGCTTTTTGCTGCGGAGCATATATATGATTTTGTTCCTGCCCCATCCGCTAAGTCTCACTTTATCCCTCACAAATGCCCTTGCGTATCGGATATTGCTCAGAAAGCTGTTATTGACAAGCTCATCCACAATTTTCTCCTTTTCTTCCTCCGTCAACTCAAACCTCTTGAGTTTTTTCCTGATATCGCTCTCACAGTACTCTCTCAACGAGCACAACCTCTCCAACGCTACAAGAGCTGCAGAATATGTACCGGTTGAACCTGCAGCCGTTTTTCGCCGGCCGTTTTCAGGCTTTTCCCCGGGGATATGATTATCTTTCTGAGAACTCATTCCTGATCAAACGGTTTTACTCTTTTTTACAAACATCCTCTTTACAAACGAAGCCAGCTCCCCTGCCCAAAGAACAGTAGATGTAAGGACAATTATCGCCAGCCAGTCCCTGAGCGAAATGGGCACTGTTCTGAAAACATCGCCTCCAAACTGCACTATCAGGAATTGACCGACAACTATCAATGTTGCAACAAGCAGAAAACCGGGACTTTTAAAAATTCCGGAAAAAGCAGATTTTTTTGATGCATACCTCTTTGCATTGAAAAGATTCCAGAACTGAAGCATCACAAACACCGTAAAGAACCTTGAAAGATCGTACCTTGAAATATCTCCCGCATCGTCGGCCAAATATCTGAAAAGTCCCATCAGAAGTGCCACAAAAAAGAGAGAGGTAGTCAATATATTGATTCTCATTGCAGGGGTGATAATGAAATCTGATGAACCTCTGGGTGGACTTTTCATAACATTTTCATTGGGAGGAAGCGAAGCCAGAGCACCGGCTGCAAATGTGTCCATTATCAGATTCACCCATAGCATCTGAGTTACTGTCAGAGGGAGCTCGTGACCAAGCAAAGATCCCAGAAAGACAATTACTAGTGCTGTAACATTAATTGTAAGCTGGAAAAGTATAAACCTCTGAATGTTCTTGTAGAGCGAACGCCCCCACATTACTGCAGTTGCAATGCTGTTGAAAGAGTCATCCAGAAGGGTTATGTCGCTGGCCTCTTTGGCAACAGAAGTGCCAGATCCCATAGAGAGCCCCACGTGAGCAAAATTAAGTGCCGGTGCGTCATTGGTTCCGTCTCCCGTGACTGCAACAACCTCTCCGAGTCTCTGCAGAAGCTGGACAAGTCTTTGCTTGTCAGAAGGCCTGGCCCTGCACATTACCTTTAAATCCTTTACCATAAGGAGTGCCTCCTGATCAGAGAGCGCCTCAAATTCAGCTCCGGAAATCATCTCACCGTTCTTTTCAGTCTCAGAGAGAATTGCAATTTTCCGGGCAATCTCCCGAGCGGTTCCGGGTGTATCTCCTGTTACTATCTTTACATCAATTCCTGCACTCAGGCATCTTGCAACAGCAGCAGGTACATCTTCCCTTACAGGGTCTGATATTGCAGCTATACCCATAAACTCCAGATTATCTTCTGTAAGTTCGGCCAGGCTGCCCTTTTCGTTATCTTTAATAATTCTGTAAGCAAAGCCAAGTGTTCTCATTGCCTGATGCTGATACTGCGCAAGCAGTCCGTCCACCTCTGCAGGAACGCTCTTGCATCTTGCAGTAATTATCTCCGGAGCACCCTTTACATATAATACAGAGCAACCCAAAAGCGAAGAGTTCACCAGTGTTGCCATAAACTTTCTCTCTGTGGAAAATGCCAACTGATCAGATATCTCTGAAGCTCTCCTGAGCTCGAGATAGTTTATCCCCTTGTCGTGAAGCCAAAGCAAAAGTGCAGCTTCTGTAGGATTTCCCAGAGACTTTATTTTTCCCGGAGAGGAGAAGTCAAGGTAAGCAGTTGAGTTAACCGACAAAGCCTCAGCGATCATACTGCTGTTGCGGTCATTGCCCAGATGCAGGCTCTCCATTCCGTAAAAACTTGTCGCGGCAACCCTCATCTGGTTCATTGTAAGAGTTCCGGTCTTATCTGTACAGATTACCGTGGCGGCACCCATAGTTTCTGTAGCGTGCATCTTTCTCACAAGGTTGTTGGTGCGGAGCATACGCCTCATACTCATAGCAAGCGAGAGTGTGACCGACATTGGAAGCCCTTCAGGAACAGCCACAACAATCAAAGTAACTGCAACCATAAAATACTGTAGTATCCTGCCTGCCGTGTCAAGTGACACCCAGGACTCTGCAATAAATGGATTAACTCCAAATAAATATGCTGCTATGAAAAGCAAAGCAATAAGACCGGCTCCGGTAGAAGACCACCTGAGCCAGCTTCCGTTGCTTACAGTTTCAGGAAGTTTAGCCTTTAATCCGAAAATCTGCAAACCATCTGTAAATGTTGGCATCCAAACCTTTATCATTGACACAATCACACCTGCCATTACAGAGAGCAGCAATCCAATCTCTCCAAGGCTGAACTGTGTGCCTGAAAAAAAGAGATCCTTTGCAAACAGTACAGAGAAGGTAAGCACAGCCAGAAGAAAGCCTATAAATCCCACCAGTTTTGCAAGACCGTTGAGCTGTACATTCAACGGGGTCTCCTCAGTGCTTTTTTCGGCCGCCTTTCTGGCTACTTTACCATACTCGGTGGAATCCCCAACAGCAAACACCCTGCAGGTGCAGTGACCTTCTGCAACAGTGGTTCCTCTGTAGATCCGGTCTGTGGGGTATGTAGCCTCCTTCTCAAAGAACCTGTCATCGGCACTTTTGTTTACAACCGGCTCTCCGGTGAGGGTTGATTCGTTAACGGAAAGAGATACAGAGTCCAGCAGAACGGCATCTGCAGGCACCTCTTCACCCGCTTCGAGCAGCACAATATCCCCGAATACTATCTCCCGCTTCTGTACTTCAAAAATATTTCCCTCCCTTATCACCTTAACCAGAGTCTCGTCATTCACCTTGTTGAGAATATCAAACTTCTTTCCAGCATCCATCTCAAACCAGAAGGCTATTCCGGTTGCAAGAAAAATTGCAAAAAAGATTCCAATTGTCTCAATAAAATCGTTGTGAATGAATGATATACCAAGGGATAAAAAAGCTGCAACCAGAAGCACTCTTATAATAGGGTCCTCAAATTTATGCAGGAAAAGTTTCCATAGCGGCTCCCTCTCGGGGGGAGTCAGAACATTCTCTCCGTATTTGTCCCTATTATCCTCAACCTCTCTGTGGTCCAATCCTTTGTATTGTTCCTTAGTCTCCAAGTTATTCTGATGATTTTGAAATTACAATTTTTTGTTGCTGCTCAGCATACCACAAGCAGCATAAATATCTTCTCCCCTCGAAGCCCTGATTGTTGTAACTATACCTGCATCGGTGAGTCTTTTTTTGAATAGCTCAATCTTTCCATCAGGTGATGTTTTGAGTGGGAACTCCGGTATTTCGTGGAATCTGATAAGATTAACCCTGCACTCTAGTCTTCTGAGTGCCCGAATAATACCGTCGGCGTGCCTCTTAGTGTCGTTCCATCCGTCAAACATTATATATTCAAAGCTGATCCTTCTCTGACCTGAGAAGTCGTAGCTCTTAACCAGTTCAAGGGTTTGAGATATTGGCCAGGCCTTTTGAACAGGCATAAGTTCCAGTCTCTCCTGATCAAAAGGGTTGTGCATAGATATTGCAAGATGACAGCGGGACTTCTCCAGAAACTCCTTTGTTGCCGGATAAAGGCCAATTGTGGAGAGTGTGACCCTTTTGGGACTCCATCCAAATCCCCAGTCGGCAGTGAGTATCTCCATACTTTTAAGAACCTCCTCCAGATTGTCAAGCGGCTCTCCCATACCCATATAGACTGCATTAGTAATTTTGTCGCTCTCCTGGATATTCAAAAACTGAGAAATGATCTCAGCTGCACTTAGGTTGCCATTGAAACCCATCCTTGCAGTCATGCAGAATTTGCATCCCATTTTGCATCCTGCTTGGGACGATACGCATATAGTGCTTCTCTCCTCGTCGGGAATAACAACAGTTTCTATCGGAGTACCGCAACCGGCTGGAAAGAGATATTTAACAGTCCCGTCTTTTGAGAGGATTTTTTCAAGAGGTTTGAATCCCCCTGCTATGTACCGGGCACTCAACTCCTCCCTCTGACTGAGTGAAAGTGAAGTCATTAAGGATATTTCACCAACCTTTTTCCTGTATAGCCAGAGTGCAATTTGTGAGGCTGTATATGAGGGAAAGGACAACTGTGAGACAATTTCCCTCAGCTCTTCGAGACTCTTTCCCAGCAACCAATTTTTCATCCTGCAAATGTACATAAAATTAAAAACCTTTTGTTACTTTTGTGTGAATAATAAAACTACAACATTATGGCAAAGGAGAGAGATGATCAAAAAAACGGAACTCAGATCAGTCCCGAAAAATTGAAGGCACTTCAGGCAACACTGGACAAGATTGAGAAGGATTACGGAAAGGGAACTGTGATGAAGATGGGGGAACAGCCAAAATGGGAAGTTTCTACTATACCCTCCGGTTCAATATCCCTGGATTTTGCACTTGGGATAGGAGGCTACCCCAGAGGAAGGGTAATAGAAATTTACGGACCCGAATCCAGCGGTAAGACAACCCTTGCAATACACGCTATAGCCGAAGCCCAGAAAAGGGGAGGTATTGCAGCCATTATTGATGCCGAGCACGCATTCGACAGGTCGTATGCAAAACAACTCGGTGTAGATGTGGATACTCTGCTTATTTCTCAGCCGGACAACGGAGAGCAGGCACTTGAGATAACCGACCATCTTATACGTTCAGGAGCAATCGATGTAATTGTAATTGACTCTGTTGCAGCACTCACGCCCAGAGCAGAGATCGAGGGCGAGATGGGTGACTCCAAAATGGGGCTTCAGGCAAGACTTATGAGTCAGGCCCTTAGGAAGCTTACAGCAAACATCAGCAAGACAAACACCTGCTGCATATTTATAAACCAGCTCCGCGAGAAAATCGGCATTATGTTCGGCAACCCGGAGACTACCACAGGAGGGAACGCACTTAAGTTCTACGCCTCTGTAAGGGTTGATGTACGCAGGGTAACTCAACTCAAGGACGGAGAGGAGGCTACCGGCAACCGCGTAAGAGCCAAAATCGTGAAAAACAAACTTGCTCCCCCATTCAGAAAAGCTGAATTCGACATTGTTTTCGGAGAAGGTATTTCCAAAACCGGAGAGATTATTGATCTGGGAGTTGAATTCGAAATAATCAAAAAGAGCGGTTCCTGGTTCAGTTACGGAGACACCAAAATCGGACAGGGAAGAGAGGCAGTAAGACAAGTTCTTATAGACAATCCTGCTCTTAGCGACGAGATTGAGGCAATAATCCGCGAAAAGCTGAAAGAGGTCAAAGATTAACCAATTTTTAATCAAGAAAATGGAGACAGTACTTAGCGGGATCCGTTCCACAGGGCACCTGCACCTTGGTAATTACTTCGGAGCCCTCAGAAATTATATAAAGATGCAGCAGGAGTACAACTGCTATTTCTTCATTGCAGATCTGCACTCCCTCACGACACATCCACACCCGGCAGATTTTCACGAAGGGGTAAAAATAATACTTTCAGAATACCTCGCTTCCGGACTGGACCCCGGTAAGTCGACCATATTTATTCAAAGCGACATACCGGAAATTTCTGAGTTGTATGTTTTACTGAATATGATTTCGTACAAGGGCGAACTGGAAAGAACTCCCTCTTTTAAGGAGAAGATAAGGAAACAACCTGAGAATGTAAACGCAGGACTGCTTACATATCCTGTACTGATGGCCGCCGATATTTTGATACACAGGGCACACAAAGTTCCTGTGGGAAAAGATCAGGAACAGCATCTTGAGATGGCCAGATTGCTTGCCCGCAGATTCAACACTCTTTATGGATCTGATGTCTTCCCTGAGCCTGTTGCATTTAACTTCGGGAGCGATCTGGTTAAGGTTCCCGGGCTGGACGGAAGCGGAAAAATGGGTAAAAGCGAGGGCAATGGAATATATCTGTACGACGACGAAAAGAGCATACACAAGAAAGTGATGAGAGCTGTGACCGACAGCGGCCCAACTGAACCCAACAGCAAGATGCCGGTTGCAATTGAAAATCTGTTTGCACTCTTGAAAATTGTATCTGCACCCGATACTGTAAAGCATTTTCTTGATGCTTACAACAACTGCAGCATAAGGTACGGAGATCTCAAGAAACAATTGGCTACAGATATCTGCAATCTGACACTCCCGATAAGAGCCAGAATAGACGAGATTTACAAAGATACAGACTATCTAAGGAAGGTAGCTGCAGAAGGGCGCGAAAAAGCCAGAGAGAGTGCCTGTGCCACTTTGAAAGAGGCAAGGAAAGCCGTGGGCTTCAGAAGCTTCTGACCATTGAATGATTAGTAAAAACACAATAGAGAAAATTCTCGATTCGGCACAGATTGTTGAGGTAATCAGCGATTTTGTTACACTCAAAAGAAGAGGTGCCGATTACAAAGCCTGCTGCCCTTTTCACAATGAGAAAACCCCCTCCTTCTCTGTCTCCCCTTCAAAAGGAATATATAAATGTTTCGGATGTGGGAAAGGGGGTAATGTAGTCAATTTCATAATGGAACACGAGCAGCTCACCTATGTTGAGTCGCTCAGATATCTTGCCAGAAAATACGGGATTGAGTTTGAGGAGAGGGAAGAGAGACCTACAGACACCGAGGAGAGGCTCAGAAAGGAGTCGCTTATGGTTGTCTCCCAGTTTGCTTCGGAATATTTTATCAATGCACTGTGGAACACCCCAAAAGGCAATTCAATTGCCCTTGGATATTTCAAAGAGAGAGGTTTCTCAGATGAAATCATAACTAAGTTCGGACTGGGCTGGTGTTCCGGCGAACGCGAAGGTTTTTGTTCAGCAGCACTCAAAGCAGGCTACAAAAAAGATGTAATTGTTTCGGCAGGGCTGGGTATGGTGAGAGAGGGTACAGGCGAACTTGCCGACAGGTTTTACGACAGAGTTATCTTTCCGGTGCATTCAATATCCGGAAGGGTGATTGCTTTTGGAGGACGAACCCTCAGAACTGACAAGAACATAGCAAAATACATAAACTCTCCTGAGAGCGAGATCTATGTAAAAAGCCGTTCGCTTTACGGAATATATTTTTCAAAGAGTGCAATTTCCAAACTGCAAAACTGCTATCTGGTTGAGGGTTATACCGATGTTTTGTCCCTGCATCAGGCAGGAGTTGAGAATGTTGTAGCATCCAGCGGAACCTCCCTCACAACCGAGCAGATACGGATGATCAAGCGTTTCTCCCCACAGGTGACTGTTCTCTATGACGGAGACAACGCCGGAATCAAGGCATCTGTAAGGGGGATCGATATGCTTCTGGAAGAAGGGCTTGAGGTAAAGGTAGTGTTGTTTCCGGAGGGAGATGACCCTGATTCGTACGCAAGAAAGCACTCTCCTCAGGAGCTGAAAACATTTCTGGAAGATTCCAGACAGGATTTCATCACTTTCAAAGCATCACTGCTGGCCTCTGAGCTCAGGGACGACCCCTTTGAAAGGGCAAGGCTTATCACTGACATTGTTACCAGTATCGCAGTGATTCCGGATGCAATCAGCCGCACTGTGTACATTGAGGAGTGCAGCCGCAAGATGGCCATTTCTGAGGAGTTGCTCACCCGCGAAGTAAAAAAGGTAAGAAAGAAAAGACAATACGGAGCCTGGTCAGAGAACAGCCGTGAACAGGAGCGGGATTATTTTCCGGAGCTGGAGACAGGCGACAAGTTGCCGGAATTTGTCTCTGATATATACTGCGAACCTGCAGAGAGAGAGCTGCTTTACTATCTCATCAAGTTCGGAGATCATACTCTGTACGGGAACGAAGACGATCAGGAAAATCTTATAACGGTTTCACAGTTCATACTCACGGAGCTTCACAACGATGACCTGGAAATCAGAAATCTGGTCTATAAAAACATTTTTGACGAATATTTCCTGCACCGCCATCTTGGTGAAGAGGGCATCCAGAAACATTTTCTCAACCACACCAACCAGGAGTATGTGAATGTGGTTCTCAAACTACTCCATCAGGAGCACAATCTTAATATCAAAAAATTTATCAAAGGGATTATTCCTGAAGAAAATGTACTGAGCACAGTGGTCCCAAAGGCGATACTCATATACAAGGCTAAGATTGCGTCAGAGGCATACAGCCAGCTGTGCAAACGTCTTGGGGAGGCTGCCGAAGCCAAGGACAAGGAGGCCGAAAAGGAGATACTCGGAAAGATCAGAATACTTATGCAGATAAGGAATTCGTTTGCCAAAGAGCTGAACCGTCTTACAATCTGACATTTTTTTTATATTTGCCAACTCAAAAACAATAAACTCCAAAAATTTCCGCCAATGGGAAAAGATTATAAACGACACCTTGTAACGGCAGCCCTCCCCTATGCCAATGGAGCTGTCCACATAGGACACCTTGCAGGAGTGTATATACCTGCAGATATTTATGTGAGGTATCTAAGGATGAGGGGCGAAGATGTACTGTTCATCTGCGGCTCCGATGAACACGGAGTGCCCATAACAATCAAGGCAAAGGAGCAAAAGATGACTCCGCAGCAGATTGTGGACAAATATCATATGATAATCAAGGACTCATTTGAGAGACTTGGAATCAGCTTTGACATATACTCCAGAACCACATCAAAGATACACCACAAAACTGCATCGGATTTCTTCCGCAAAATGTATCTGGAAGGCCAGTTTATAGAAAAAGAGAGTGAGCAATACTACGACGAGCAGGCCGGCCAGTTCCTGGCAGACCGTTACATCACAGGTACCTGCCCAAAGTGCGGATTTGAGAACGCTTACGGCGACCAGTGCGAGAAATGCGGCAGTACCCTGAGTCCCAACGAACTTATCAATCCCAGGTCTGCCCTCAGCGGAAATCCTCCCATTCTCAAAAAGACATCACACTGGTATCTGCCTCTTGACAAGTACGAAGGCTGGCTTAGAGAGTGGATACTGGAGGATCACAAAGAGTGGAAGACAAATGTCTATGGGCAGTGCAAATCCTGGCTTGACGGAGGACTCCAGCCCAGAGCGGTGAGTCGTGATTTGGACTGGGGAGTTCCTGTTCCGGTGGAAGGTGCAGAGGGAAAGGTACTATATGTTTGGTTTGATGCTCCCATCGGCTACATTTCCAATACAATAGAGTTATTACCCGACAGTTGGGAGCTGTGGTGGAAGAATGAACAGACCAGAATGGTTCACTTTATTGGCAAGGACAATATTGTGTTTCACTGCATAGTGTTCCCTGCAATGCTCAAGGCTCACGGAGACTACATTTTGCCGGACAATGTGCCTGCAAACGAATTCCTGAACCTCGAGGGCAACAAGATCTCCACCTCCCGCAACTGGGCTGTGTGGCTCCACGAATATCTCGAGGAGTTTCCCGGCAAGGAGGATGTGTTGAGGTATGTTCTCTGTGCAAACGCACCCGAAACTAAGGATAACGACTTTACCTGGAAAGACTTCCAGACCCGCAACAATAGCGAACTGGTGGCAATTCTCGGTAATTTTGTAAACAGAGTTGTGGTACTTACACACAAATACTTTGAGGGAGAGGTACCGGCACCTGTCGATTTGAGAGAAGAGGACCAGGATGCACTGGATCAGATTCCACGCATCAAAAAAGCCATAGAGGAGGCACTGGAAAACTTCCGCTTCAGGGAGGCTCTTAAAGAGGCAATGAATCTTGCCCGGCTTGGCAACAAGTACCTTGCCGACACCGAACCCTGGAAGCTGGCAAAAACCGATATGGAACGTGTTGCAACAATATTGAATGTTGCGTTGAGAATATGTGCACATCTCACAGTCGCCTTTGAACCCTTCCTCCCCCACACCACGCAAAAGCTGCGCTATATGCTCAACACGAAGGCACTAGACTGGGATCAGCTTGGCTCTCCCACTATCCTTCAGCCCGGGCACACCATTAAGGAGGCGCGACTGCTGTTCGACAAAATTGAAGATAGCGCAGTAGAGGCACAATTTGCCAAACTTGAAGCCACACGCACCGCAAACAGTCTCAAAGAGAACGGGCAGATTGTTGAAGACGCAGCAACTCCTGAAACCATCACTGAAGTAGCGTATATCACTCTTGAATCCCCTGTTCCCCAAAAGGATGAGTGCACCTACGACGAATTTTCCAAAATGGATATCCGTACAGCTACTGTGCTGGAAGCCGAAAGGGTTCCCAAAACAGATAAGCTTCTAAAACTCAGGATTGATACCGGAATTGATATCCGGACAATAGTCTCAGGAATTGCCGAGTGTTACACACCCGAGGAGATGCTGGGCAAAAGAATCTGCATACTCGCGAATCTCACCCCCAGAATCATCAGGGGGATAGAGTCAAAGGGTATGATTCTTATGGCTTCAGACACAACAGGCAAAATGAGAATAGTCTCCCCGGAAGAGGTGATGGCAAACGGCAGCGTCATCGGATAACGCAAAAATAAGTTTAACTCAGGAATTGGAAGAGTTCCCTCTCTTCTTTGCTGTACAGAAGCCATTCCCAGAACGGCCTCATTTCATCCTTGAAGATAATCAGAAGCCCGGTTACAACTATTATAAAAAAGATCACAATAAGTGTATTGATTAGTGGGCGAATCCATCTGCCTCTTTTTGAAGATAAAGGACGGGATTTCTTTTTGATCTTAGACTTATTGCTCTTTTCCGGAGCAGATTCTTTACCCTTTTGGATTGCCAGCAAATTTCTTGCTTTTACATCATCTCCCAAGGATTTTGGTTCTTCCTCGTCCAGCAGCTCTATCAAGCCTAATTTCGTCAGAGGTCTTATGTTCAGAGGCTCCAGCCCGTATCCGTCAGGATATATGAAGAGGTCTTTGTCTGCCACAAAAAAATAGTCCTTTTGATCTGTGGCCCGCATTGTCCCAAAACCGGGCAACCTGATGCTCTTTTCTATATTAAGATTATTCTTAAACTCCCTGACGAAATGTTCGATCTCACCCTTTACACTCTCAGGCTCCTTCACTATCTCAGATGCATAAAGATTTTCCAGCAGACCGTCATTCCATACCTCACTGGTTCTGAATAATATCCGCCTGTATGGAGGATGAATGACAGTGGCCCTGTCGGAGAATACAGAGGGGGCCAGCTCTGCAATAAAACTGCCCATTCCTGGCAGAGAGACTCTGTCGTTCACTAACAGCAATTCTTTGAGAAGTCTGGAGAGGGTTTCTAGATCCATAGTTTACAGGGCAGTTTAAAGGGCAAATATGAGCAATTACCGGGCATATTTCTGCAAAGTTAAAAAATCTATCCAAAAAGATTTGCAGTTTCTCAAAATTCCTTTTACATTTGCACTCCAATTTTGAAATTCCTCGTTAGCTCAGTTGGTTAGAGCACCTGACTGTTAATCAGGGGGTCCTAGGTTCAAGTCCTAGACGAGGAGCAAAAAGGACAGCAATTTTTGCTGTCCTTTTTTACTTTTTTGAGCCAATGGGAGACCTTACGGTTCAATTATCTATCAACGACTTGTACCCGGGTCGGTTCAATGATTGGATTAAAGTAACCTAAAGTTTTTTACACTTTTTGGGATACTCTCGAAAAACTGCCTATCTTTGTTTTACAAAAATGCGTACATACGCATAAAAGTAAAATGACATGGAGATTAAAAGAACATTACATCTGAATCGCCTTATTGACAGTAAGCATAATGGTATGATCAAGATAATCACAGGCATCAGGCGCTGTGGCAAGTCTTACCTGCTATTCAAATTGTTCTATGATTACCTTAAATCTGAAGGCGTCGATGATACCCACATTATTAAGGTTGACCTTGAGGATCGCAGGAAGAAGGAGCTTCGTGCCCCAGATGCATTGATAGCCTATATTGACGGTCATATGAAAGATGCTCAGATGTATTATATCCTGCTCGATGAGATTCAGCTTGTGTCTGAATTTGAAGATGTTCTGAATAGTTATCTGAAAGTTGCAAATGCTGACATCTATGTGACAGGAAGCAACTCCAGGTTTTTGTCTAAGGATGTTGTGACAGAATTCCGGGGTCGGGGTGAAGAGATAAGATTATCTCCCCTCAGCTTTTGTGAATTCTTTTCAGTATACGATGGCACACGTGAACAGGCTCTTGAAGATTATATGACATATGGCGGGATGCCGATGACTGTCGGGATGTCAGATACCAGAAAAGTTGAATACCTTAAGGGCCTGTTTCAGAAAACATACCTTTCAGATATTAAAGAGAGATATAAGATTAAGAACGATGATGAATTTGAGGAACTTATCAATATCATCGCCTCTTCAATAGGAGGGCTGATAAACCCAAACAAGTTGGAAAATACATTCAAATCAGTAAAGAATGTGACCTTAACAAAACCTACTATCAAATCATACCTTGATATTCTTCAAGATGTGTTTCTCCTTGAAAAATCCATTAAATATGATATTAAAGGTAAAAAGTATATTGACACTCCTGCTAAATACTATTTCTGTGATACAGGACTGCGCAACGCCAGGTTGAACTTCCGTCAGACAGAGGCTACACATCTTATGGAGAATCTCATTTATAATGAACTAAGGGTGCGGGGGCATTCTGTTGATGTAGGCGTGGTGGTTGTAAATGGCAAAGATGGAGAGGGAAAAAGCATACGCAAACAACTGGAAGTGGATTTCGTTTGTAATCAGGGGAGCAAACGATGTTACATACAGTCTGCATTCCGTCTTACAACAGAAGAAAAACGTGAACAAGAATTGAGATCTCTGAAAAGCATTGATGACAGTTTTTCAAAAGTCGTGATTACTGGAGAACACATCAAGCGTTACCAAGATGATAATGGAGTTATATTCATAAATATATATAACTTCCTGCTTGATTATGATAGTTTGCTAATATAAATGACCCTATTATGAACTTCTCTGAATTAGTAAAACGCCGTCAAAGCGTCAGAAAATATTCCTCAAGGGCGGTTGAAAAGGAAAAGCTTATACAATGCCTGGAGGCAGCACGTCTTGCCCCCTCGGCAAATAACTCCCAGCCATGGAAGTTCATTGTAGTGGACGACCCTGAATTAAAAGACCGGCTGGCTGATTGTTCAGCAAGCCTGGGGATGAACAAATTCACATTCCAGGCACCCGTGATTATAGCCGTAGTGCTTGAGAAACAAAACATTTTATCATCTATGGGCAGCTTTATAAGACGTAAAGAGTACAGACTGATGGACATAGGTATTGCTGTCAGTCACTTCTGTCTGCAGGCTACGGATCTGGGCTTAGGCACCTGTATAATCGGCTGGTTCAACGAAAAAAGGGTAAAGAGACTGTTGGATGTTGAAAGGACAAAATGTGTCCCTCTGCTCATTAGTGTGGGGTATTCAGAATCACCACCACGCAAGAAAACAAGGAAAAGTCTTGAAGAGATAAGCAGTTGGAACTCTTATCACACAAGAGCCTCTGACGAATCTCCAGACAGGAAGGGATAGAAAACTGACAACTTTTTAATTATGTCAACAGAGATACAACTATTAAAGGATCCCGGGAGAGAACCTTCCGACAAAACTCTGGAGGATGTTCTGGTTCTCCCTTTGGGTGCATTGCATCAAAATAAGTTTTTATTTCACAGCCAAAACAAGTGTCGGAGTCTATGACCTGGGAATCAGTGAAAAGATTAAAGATAATCTCCGAAAAAGCGATAATGTCGGCAAAATGATCCCTTTGATACTGGATATTGATAAAAGAACACAGCTGCCAGATCTTTGGACAATTGTCAGGTACAAAAAAAACCTGAAATAGAATTTGCTGAATTTTCCATTTTCGCCTGTCCGGTGGGAAACTTCAAAATATTACTAATTCGACGATAAATTTTGCCATATCAAAAAATTGAATTAATTTAGTGTTAATTAATAAGATATGGCAAAGGATTTAGAGGCAGTAAAAGTCCGCGCAGTCCAATACATACATCTCAATTATCCGGGATTTTCAGACAATTCACCGGGCAAAATCGAGATTATCAACAAAGGTAATTATGCCAACGCTACTATACTCAGATACACCGGAAACAATCTCGACATTATAATAAAAGACTTTTCCGAATCACCTTGGATCATAAGAACCTTTCTCGGACGCTTCTTTATTTTCAAAGAAGCAAGAAGTCTTAAAAGGTTAAAGGATTTACACTCGTTCCCTGTCAATACTTTAGTGATTTCTCCATACACTTTGGTATATGATTACATAGACGGAAAGATAATTGCACATTACAGGAACAATAAGCTGGCAAAAGAGTTTTTTCTTAAACTGGAAGAGCTTGTGCATCAAATGCACAGGAAAGGAATAGCACATATGGATCTGAGATGTTACGGGAATATTATTGTCGGGAAAGATGGGAACCCCTATATAATTGATTTGCAATCGACTGCCAATATTAAATGGATGCCGCATATAATTCAGAGATATTTTAAAAGTTCCGATCTTTCGGGAGTGTACAAATGCTGGAAAATAGCCTGTTCTGAACCACTCGATCAGGAGCGGGAAAGAGTTTTAATAAAATTTAACAGAATGAAAAAATTCTGGATATTAAGGGGTTATCCATCCAAATATTTTCAAAAAAAATTAAGGGCCGTAGAAATGTCAAAATAATTACTGAAAGGCCTTCATTTTATCCATTTGAGATTTTGTTGTTAATAACTGTCTGCTTTGAGAGCATGATTTGTTTTATATGCTTTTTTTTATAAATTTGATTTCAGATTTCAACCAATAAATACAGCAGTAACGAAAAAAAACAAGAATAGGAACATACGAACCAGACAAGAGACAGAACACAAACAACCAAACTTAACTTTAAACAAACTATGAAATCATCACTTTTCATCTTTATTGTTCTGTATTTATTGTTTCCCTCCGGGATTACCGCTCAAGACACATTAAACAGTCCTATCAGCAGATACAGAAGAAGTTCTCTCTGTACAATTCTTATGGAATCTGAGAGATTCCCGATGAAGGACACAGTGATCAAGGCATACTACGAAGCACCCTTCCCTGACAAGTACAATGACCACTCTATCGGAATCAAATCTTTCGATCCAAAAAAATACCCTGTTACAGATCAGGAGAGAGAGGCTGCCGGAATTAAGATGGGTTACTTCAGAAAATCCGGACAGGCAGCTATGGCACAGAATCCCGATGCCAAAAACAACGATCCTGCCAACTACGATGATACTATCATCATTGAAAAATTCTTTAACGATCAGAAAATTGCCAATAAGATAATTGCCAAATGGTTTGACCGGGCAGAAGACGGCAGTTTTAACATAGATCTTATTTCTGAAAGAGGTTTGTTCGATGCCACGTTTCTTGATACCAAGACTGCTTTTGCATCTGCAGAAGGCATCAATCTGCTCAAAACTGCCGGATTGGATTTGATATATAACACCTTTATTGTGGTTTCCAAGATGAACTTTTTAAGCAACGAGGTTCCTGCAGCAATTATAAGGGAGGCTGCAAAAGCCGGGGCCAAGGAGATAAAGAACGAACTGCTGCAGGCTGCAGCACTTGTTGCAGCGGAGGTGGTATATAACAAAACCAAAGAGGGGTATTCCGTCTGGACAACTTCTTATCTCTATCAGATAGAATGGAACGACTCCATACAGCAAATCTTCTACAACGACTTATATATGGATGCTGCAAACATAGATCCTGCAAAAAAGGAGATGTTCGACACAACATCTCTGTTCAAAATGAAGTATGTTGGAATGGAAAGATCTTCGAGCCTGGTTACATTTTCTCTCAAGACAAAAAGAACTGAGGATCAGATAGTCAAACTCTCAACAATCAGAAATATTGATGCAGTCTATGCCAAGCTCCAGAAAAAATATGAGGTCTTTATGCCAAACACTCCTCTTTACACCGGATATCCTATTACTGCTAAGATTGGTATGAAGGAGGGGCTTGAGGGAGGAGAGAAATTTGAGGTATTTGAACAGGTGATGGATCAAAAAACCGGTAAGATCGAGCTCAAGAGTCTCGGAAAGATTGAGGTGGATAAAAAGCAGATATGGGATAACCGTTACATTCTTGGAGATGATCCAGACCTTAAGGAAGAAAAAAAGGAGAAGCTTGACAGGACTTTTTTCAAGGGTGGCAAGGACTATTACCCCGGACTATTTATAAAACAAGTAAAATAAATTAAAGCAAACGAAAAAACTTAAGTATATGAAAAGAAATGTTTTAAAAATTTTTTTACTCTTTATTTCCCTTCTTATTATACTACCCGGTGTTTACGGTCAAAGAAGGAAGAAAGAAGATGCCAACACCCGGAACTGGAGATACGAAATCGAGGGTGTTCAGACCGGTGTTCAGGGGACATATCTGATAAAGGTATGGACTTACTCCAACAGGCCTGATCTGGCAATTGAACAGGCAAAGAAAAATGCTGTTCACGGAATAATTTTCAGAGGTTTTGCCGGCACCGGAAGGGTTCCCGGGAAAAAACCCCTTGCCCAGAGTCCCAACCTTGAAGAGGAGAAGTCTGACTTCTTTAGTCTGTTCTTTGGAGAGGGGGGCAAGTATATGAAATACATCTCGTTGACCAACGACGGGGCAGTTGCGGCCCAGGACCGGATGAAGGTAGGCAAGGAGTATAAGGTAGGAGTTATTGTATCGGTCAATGTTGACGGGCTGCGCAAAGATCTGGAGGATGCAGGGATAATCAAGTCTCTGGGGGGAGGATTTTAAATAATAAAATACACTTGAAACATATATCAGTATGAAAAACAAAGGCCTCATATTTATAATCATACCCTGCCTGATATCTTTGTTGGCAGAGGGATGTGCCACTCCAGTGTCAGTGGCAGGCAACTACACATATAAGACTGAGTGTCTTGGCAGAGAGCTTGACGGAAGCCAGATTCTTAAGGCCTGGGGAAGCGGAAAGACAAGAACCGATGCTTCAGAGATGGCAATGAAGAATGCAGTCAATGATGTTCTTTTCAAAGGCATTCCTGACGGTGTAAAGGGTTGCGATCTCAGGCCGGTTGTGTCTGAGGTGAACGCCAGACAGAAATACGCCTATTTTTTCAACTCGTTTTTTGCAGAAAAGGGTGAATATCTTAACTATGTAGAGAAAAGGGACAAACTTATTCACGAAGGTGATCTCAAACAGACAAGAAGCGGTATGACAGCCGGAATAATTGTGAGGGTAAATGTGGAGAAACTTAAAGAAAAAATGGCCATTGAAGGGATAGTTAAATATTATTAAAAAAGATTATGATGAAGAGATTAACAATTTTATTAGCTATCTGCATCAGCTGTTCACTCACCGCTTTTTCACAAGCAAAAAAACCTACCATTATGGTCGTTCCGAGCGATCTGTGGTGCAACACCAACGGCTACATGATGCAGTTTGACAATCAGGGAACAACTGTTAAGCTGCCAGACTATAAGCGCGCAGTTCAAAGTTCTTCGGAGCTGATGGTAGTTGTCAGCAAGATAAACGAACTAATGACCGACCGAGGATTTCCGCTTAAGAATCTGGAGTCTTCACTTAAAACGCTCGAGATGGATGCAGCCGAAACAGCTATGTCCTCATCTAAATCGGGGTCAGAGGTAAGTGAAAGTCCGATAGATATGCTCAAAAACATTGCCCGCGCAGATATCTGGATGCAGATCTCCTGGACTGTTAACAATGTAGGCCCGAGAAAATCAATAACTTTTGTTCTCCAAGGACTTGATGCTTACACCGACAAACAGATAGCCGGGGCATCCGGAACTGGCAATCAGTTAATTGGAGCAGAACTTCCGGTAATGCTGGAGGCTGCGGTACTTTCACATCTTGACAACTTCAACTCCCAGCTTCAGGGTCATTTTGACGATCTGTTCACAAACGGCAGGGAGATATCACTGAGGATCAGGAAGTGGGATTCGTTTGACGGAGACCTTGAGACTGAATACGAAGGTGACGAACTAGGTTACCACATTGAGAACTGGGTATCTGACAATACAGTAGAGGGGAGGTTCAACACCTCTGATGCATCCGAAAACAGGATGATATTCGAACAGGTGAGGATACCTCTTTACGACCAGAACAACAGAGCGGTTGACGCCAGAGGATGGGTCAGAGGTCTGCAGAAATACCTAAGGGAGAGGTTCGGGGTAGAATCAAAAATCTCTATGAGGGGACTGGGACAGGCAACTTTGACAATTGGTGAAAAGTGATAAAAATTACAGATATGAAAAAATCAATTATTTTAATAGTCATATTGTTCGGATGCCTTACCACTTTTGCCCAGAATCCATACGGCAAAGCTGACGATGAAGGCAGGCTCATCCTCAACACTTATGTTCCCGACCAGATAGAGGGAATTTCCTCAATTGCCAGAAATGCACTTGAGAACAAACTGAGTCAAATAGCTACTCAGAATGGATTGGGAGGCGGGGCATACAATCCGCGGTTTATCATAACTGCAAACCTGGTGGTACTGGACAAGAACATAGTCTCCACTGTGCCTCCGATGCATTCATATGTGATGGAGGTTAATCTGTACATCGGAGACGGCATTGACGGAATCCTCTTTTCAAGTTACACTATTCCTGTAAAAGGAGTGGGCAACAACGACACTAAGGCCCTTTTAAACGGAATAAACAACATCAGGTCAAAGTCTCCGGAATACCAGCGTTTTCTGGAAGAGGGAAAACGCAAGATAATAGAATATTACAATGCCAACTGCGACCTTATCCTCACTCAGGCACAGGGTCTGGAATCAATGCACCAGTACGACGCAGCCATATCCACACTCTATTCCGTTCCCACAGTCTGCAGGGATTGCTACCAAAAATGCATCAGCCTGCTTGGCCCCATTTACAAGAAAAAGATTGATATGGAGTGCGAGATGCGGCTTACAGACGCAACAAACGTATGGAACGCAGGTCAGGATTACGACCACGCTATTGCAGTGGCCAGAATACTCTCCGGCATAGATCCTGCTGCAGCCTGTTACTCAAGAGCATCAACTTTGGCGGGCAGGGTAAACAAAAGAATGGTGGAGATTGATCGCAGGGAGTGGAACTTCTTGATGAAACAGCAACAGGATGCTGTGGATATAGAGAAGCTGGCAATAAGGGCTGCACGGGATATAGGAGTTGCTTTCGGAAACAACCAGCCAAGGGTGATCTACAACATAAGGGGATGGTGGTAGAAAAGAGGAGAATGAGGAGGTAGAAGAGGCAACTCTTTTTATCTCTTCAGTTTCACCAGCACCATCACAGGATTGTCTGATTCATTAAGAGTCATGGCAAGTTTTTTGATTTTCTCCGAACATCCCGGATTCTCAGAAAAGCTGATAAATTCATCTGCAGATATCATGGATACCATAAACTGGTCGGAGGAGATATATTGTGGCCAGAAAGCCGGGCCCCCTTCCATATCATCCACAAAGCCTGTCTGGTCCGTCTCCGGCTGATCAACCAATATAAAAGAGCCGTTCCTCTTATCAAACAAAGCGCATGAAATATCGAAAGATATCACTTTACCTGTCTTTAAAGCTGTCTTTAAATATGGTTTGTGAGCCAAAGAACCAAGATTGAACTGCATGAAAAGGTAATTATCACTTTCAAAAACATTTGAATATGAAACTATTTTTGCCTTATCTGTGCTACCAAACTTTCCATTAGCGGGAGTAAGTTTATAAGGACCGTAATCAATTATATAAGATGTATCAATGTTCAATTTTTCGTCCACTCCCAGAATATGTGGATCGGTACCGTTCATTACCCTTAATTTACCTTTGAACTTAAAATATTTAGTATCGCTGGAAGAATTTCTAAAGCCATTATTCGTCTCAATTATCTTCCACTCCTCTTCCGGGTAATTAATACGCTTAAGTACATTTGAAGAAGTGTCAACAATAACCGTGGCGGGTCTCATGCTGTCTGAAACACTCACAGCCAACAAATAATGATTATCTCCTAATTTAAAGGCACTACCTCCAAACATAGCAAGACTTACCTCGGGAGAGATATTTAAACATCTTACCAAATCTCCCCGGGACGTATATTCCAAAACCCTGTTTTGAGTTCTGACAACAATATTACCAGTATTACAGTCTATGTCAGGGTTATTGAAAGATTCATATTCCTGAGGACCTCTGCCAAGCCTGTTGAATGTTCCGATAAATTTCCCTGACTTATCAAAAATACCAAAAGATCCTTTCCCTGTTTTGATATAGAATATTCCGTTTTCATAATAGTTCTCACCCTTGTTTCTCCCGATCAGCATCTCTTCTGCTGTTTCCAGGGGAATGTATTGAATACCCGATGCTATTTCACTGAGATTCATTATTCTGCTCTGGCCGACACCTCCGGCAACATCGATGACTCTGATATCTTTTCCATTATTCTCCTGAGAACATGAAACGAGAAACAAGAGAATTAATACCCAAAGGGATTTTACAATGAAGAAACGTTGTCCGCTCTCTCTGGTTTTCTTATCTGCGCTTTTCATCTCTGGTTTATGTTGTTGATTTCCGGGTTTTAAAGATAATAAAATAAATCCGTTAAGAACAAAACTAATCCGAATTTGTTTATGTTTAAGAGAGAGTAAAAACATGTTATTAATAAATGTTTCCCTCCTAGATGGTTCAGTTTATCCGAAGGAGGGGTTTGTCTGAAGAAGAGGTGTATTCAGAGCAGAGGTGTATACGGAGGAGAGGTTTGCCCGGAGGAGGGCACATAACAGCAAATTTTATAATAATTTGACACAGAGCGATATGGAGAATTTTTCAAAAACTATAGTGTAACCGTTCGTTGAGCCC